>MNDG01000052.1 GCA_001914815.1 Acidobacteriales bacterium 13_2_20CM_55_8 | reverse complement strand
GTCCCGGGATATGCCGGGAATTGATGGATCGACGCGAACCGAATTCGCTGATTGTGGGCCAGGATCGCTTCCGTTCCGTTGCCGTGATGGCCGTCAAAATCCCAAATCGCAACGCGTTCAGAGCCTTTTTCCAACACATCGAGCGCAGCAATAGCAACATTGCTAAAATAACAGAACCCCATCGCGCGATCTCGCGTCGCGTGATGCCCGGGAGGCCGCATCAGGCTAAACGCAGGCTCGCCGCGTAAAGCCGCGCGCGCTGCTTCAATCGCTCCGCCTGCCGAGTGACGCGCGCGCATTCCAGTGTTTGGATAAGACGGCGTATCGATATCGAAATCCGCCCGCGCACAGCTGACGCGTTCGATATGCTCACGCGAATGGGCGCGCAGCAATTGCTTGTCGGTCGCCGCCTCGGGCACGCGCCACTCCCAATCGGGATGACGTTGCTTGATCAATGGCGCGGTGCGCGCGATGCGCTCCGGCTGTTCCGGATGGCCGCGACTCGAATACTCCAGGCAGCGCGGATCGTAAAAAATCGTCATCTCGCAATCAGCTCAATCAGCGCGATAGGGCGGCTGGCC
Organism: Acidobacteriales bacterium 13_2_20CM_55_8; assembly: GCA_001914815.1. Taxonomy (GTDB): domain Bacteria; phylum Acidobacteriota; class Terriglobia; order Terriglobales; family Acidobacteriaceae; genus 40CM-3-55-5. The sequence continues at coordinate 8,389 of MNDG01000052.1, read as the reverse complement.
CCTTTCATAAAAGGACATTTCCCGTCGGATGGCCTCCGCGGCTTCGAGATTGCGCTGTTCTTGAGCGAACTGCAGAGCGCGCCGGGAAGTTTCAAGCGCTTTGTCGAAGCTCTTGTTACTCGCGTAAGCTGCCGCCAGCGTCCGCAAAACATTCGGGTCCGCGTCGCCGGTGAGCTGATTAGCCTTTTCGGCAAGCTCCACGGCTTTGGGCGCATTCCGAACCGTGGTGTCCGGGTAATTCGCGAATATCCATGCCAGGTTCGTTAGCGCCTCCAGGAAATCGGGCTGCAGTTCGATCGCTTTTTCGTAATGCTCTATGGCCTTGCCTGTTTCGTGCTTGTCCAACAGCGCGATGGCCAGATTATAGTGAGCGGTGCTGTAGTTAGGGCGAATCTCAATCGCTTTGGAAAAGTGCGTAGCCGCTTCGTCCACCTGTCCTTTTGTCATCAATGCCATACCAAGCACGACGTGCGTTTCAGGATCGCTAGGCCGCAAATCCAGGGAGATCCGCGCTTCAGTCATCGCCCGGTCAACATCGCCTTTGCGGCGTAGCGCGTCGGCCATGCCGTAATGGCTCTCCGGATTATCGTATCTTAATCGCACCGCTCTTTCGAAGTGCGTGATCGCCCCATCGAGATCTCTTTTTTCAAGAAGCTTGCCGCCGAGATTATGTTCTGCCATCCAGCAATCCGGATTCCGCTCGATGGTCGTTAGCCAGAGTGTCTCGATGTCGCGATAACTGGCGCTTTGTTGCCAGGTAAGTATGCCAAGCGCAACGCAAATCAAAATGCCAAGCGTCCGCTCGCCTAGCTCCAGTGAACTGCTCAATTTTATCACGAAGCCCGAAACTAGTGCGATCGGGCCGATGCAGGCGAGATACTGGTAATGGTCGGCCACGAACGTGTAGCGAAAGGTGTAGAGCATGATGAATCCGAGAACCGGACTCAGGGTCGCGACGAAAAATGCGGCGGCGACCTCTACGCTGCGTCCCACATACCGTCTCGCAAAATAGATCGCTACACACAACGCGATCCCGGCGACGAGCCAGATGTATGCCAATGGATTGCTCGGCGTGATCGTCCACTGCGGATACATGAACGTCAGCTTCGCCGGCCAAAACAATTTCCCGAGATAAAACCACGCCGCGTGAGTGGCCACAATTAAGCGCTCCAACGGTCCCATTGCGAACATCGCCCCACGGGTCCCCACATGGTAGCGTTCCCACCACACCGCAATCAAACCCATCGTCAGTCCGAGAACGACAAACGGCACAATTTGCAAGACTCGCGGCCAATCAATTCGCTTCTTTTGCAGCCACAAAATCAGGAAGAGCGCTGCCGGCAGCGTGCAGGCTGTCGATTTTGCTGAGAGCGCCAGCACATAGAAAATGAGCGCCAGCCGGTAGAAGCGCCATGGTCGCCGCTCCCGTTCATCGATAAACTGCGTCCATGCGAGCAGCGTGAGCAAAAAGAAAAAACCCATCAGCACGTTTTTTCGCTCGGTGATCCAGGCAACCGATTCGACTTGGACAGGGTGCAACGCGAAAATGGCCGCCGCCAACCATGCACCGGGAATTCTCAGCCGCGTCAGCAACCAACACAGGAGCAACGCATTTGTCGCATGGAGAAGAATATTGATCCAATGATAGCCGGTAGGGTTCAGATCCCACAGCGAGCGCTCGACTCTGAACGTGGTGTAAGTAAACGGAAAATATTGTGACGGCGACTCCAGGGAAAACCAAATCCGCCACAGACCGTCCGGTGCGGTCAACAAAGGGTTTTTCGTGATATACGCGTCATCATCCCAAATGAAACCGCCGTTCCATGCGGGTTGATAAAGAAGAATTGTTGCTGCGACGAGAATTATGGCAAAGAGCCAGAGGCGCTCAGGCCGCGCAGAGAAGAGGTTACCCACGCCAGAATGAGCTGGGCGCTTGGCGCGCCCAACGTGACGCGAAGATTTATGTTTCATCACATATTTGCTTCATGACTACAGCCTAATGTAAACATGAGCGATGTTGAACAGCCAGAAGATCGTCGTGGTCATGCCGGCGTATAACGCCGCGCGCACGTTGCGCCAGACTTACGACGAAGTCATGGCGCATGGCATTGTTGATCTCGTAATCGTGGTAGACGACGCGAGTCACGATGAAACGGTAGCGATCGCGCGCACGTTACCGCAGGTGGAAGTAGAGGTGCATCCGGAGAATCGTGGGTACGGCGCGAACCAAAAGACTTGTTACCGGCTCGCGTTAGCGGCAGGCGCAGACATCATTATCATGATTCATCCTGATTATCAGTACACGCCGCAGTTGATTCCTGCGATGGCCGCTCTGGTTGCGAGCGGCCTTTATCCGTGCGCGCTCGCGTCGCGTATTTTGGGTGGAGGCGCTCTGCGCGGCGGCATGCCATGGTGGAAATACGTCTCAAACCGCTTCTTAACGCTTGCGGAGAATTTACTCCTCGGCGCGAAGCTTTCGGAGTATCACACTGGTTACCGCGCCTTTTCGCGTCAATTGTTGGAGCGGCTACCGCTGGCGGCAAACTCCAATGATTTTGTTTTCGACAACCAGATCCTCGCGCAAATCATTGCCCTTGGCTGTGCGATTGGCGAAGTGACATGTCCAGCCCGGTACATGCCCGAAGCTTCATCGATCAATTTCCGCAGAAGCGTGCGTTACGGATTGGGCTGCCTGGCAACAGGCCTGCGTTTTCGCCTTGCCCGCTGGGGCCTGGCTAAGCCGATCGTTTAACTCACTGTGCCAAACAGCGGCAGGCGGCACCCAACCCGCGCAATCAGTATCATCTCACGACGTAATGGCCGTGGATCCAAACTCGCTGGTGGTGGCGCCACGCCCAATGTCCCGGTCTCCAAACGTAATACGCGCGGCCTGCGTAATAACCAGGGCCGTGAACGTAGTAAGGCCGGTCACCAACCGCAATCGCGACCGAGGCTGGGTAACCACCACCATAGTAGGGCCCGCCGTAATACGGTCCACCATAATAGGGTCCATAGCCAGGGGAGGCGCCATAATCGCCTTCGCACCCACCCACGCCAAGTGCGACGCCAAGCAAAACAAACAGCACAACAGAGCATTTCACTTTCATTTTCATCATACGGTGTTCGTATTTGAAGGACGATTTACGCGCCCGTATTCACTGCCACGGCGCATTTTGTGGCACTGTTTGCAGAGGACGCAAACGGCGTTAACTGCTGGAAACCGAAGACGCGAACTAAAACAGGCGGGGTCGTGTCCACTCAGTGCCGTTTGACCACTTGATGCGTTGCCCATTCTCCTTAACGCGGCCAGTAACTCCCCAGGCGGGCACACTCAATTCACCATTACCAGTTATGCGCCCGGTAGCCCGCATTCCCCATTCCTGGACAATCGTGAAGTTCCGTCCGTCTCGCGCGACATCGATACTCGTTGGTTGACCATTACGAAACCAGCGTCCGCTTATGTTAACTGACGGGATTGGACCGGGCATCGACGATTCACGTTTCCATTCCGTGCCGTTTGTCCAGCTGATTCGTCGTCCATCCTTACTGACCTTGCCCGTTATGCCTAATGACGGAATCGCCAAGTTTCGCGGATCGGCCGCATAGCCGTCACTGCTTTGGCCGAGTTCGTTCACAATTGTGATGCTTCGGCCATCCGGCGCTACTAGAATTCTTGTCGGTGCACCGTCGTGGTACCAACGACCATCGAGGCCGGCCGCAGAGCCCCTCTCCGTGGCGGCGAGTGACAGATTAGTGACGGAATGAAACGCTGGCGGTGAGTTGACGCGCGTGTGCCCAGTCGACGTGGAAGCGTTGAACTGGCCAGCGCATGCGGCAAGCGTTGCGCCGACCAAAAACGCAGAAGTCGCCGCGGCTCCTTTCGCTCTGGCGTGGTTTGTCGCTCTCTTCAGATATTCTTTCGGGGTGTTGTTCATCATTTTCATACAGGCCGATCTTTATACCACACCCTGATCGAGCATTGCATCAGCTACTTTTACGAAACCCGCGATGTTCGCGCCAACTACGAGATTACCCGGCTGTCCGTACTCCTCTGCCGTTTCCCATGAATTTTTGAAGATGGTCGACATAATGTGCCGCAAGCGCGAATCAACTTCTTCGCGTGGCCAGGGGAGGCGCATTGAGTTTTGGCTCATCTCCAGGCCGGAGGTCGCCACACCGCCGGCATTCGCCGCTTTGCCAGGACCGAAGAGAATTTTTTTCTCTAAGAAAAGATCAACAGCCGCTGGGACGCTCGGCATGTTGGCCGCTTCTGACACCAGGTAGCAACGGTTCTCGAGCAGTTTTCTCGCGTCTTCAACAGAGATTTCATTCTGCGTGGCGCACGGAAACGCACAATCACACTTGATTCCCCACGGTCGCTGCCCGGCCACATATTTTGAGCCGCGGAATTTTTTTGCGTACTCGCCGATACGCCCGCGCCGGATGTTCTTGATGCTTTTTACCCAGGCAAGCTTTTCTTCATCAATGCCGTTCTTGTCGTAAATGAACCCGCTGGAATCGGACATCGTAATCGGCTTTGCACCGCACTCGATTAATTTCTCCACGGTAAATTGCGCCGCATTACCGGCTCCTGAGACTGTGCATACCTTGCCCTCAACAGTTTCGTTGCGCGTTTTGAGCATTTCCTGCGCAAAATAGACTGCACCATAGCCGGTGGCTTCCGGCCGGATAAGCGAGCCGCCCCAAGTGAGCCCTTTTCCGGTGAGCACACCCGTAAATTCGTTTGCCAGCCGTTTGTATTGGCCAAAGAGGTAGCCGATCTCGCGACCGCCTACGCCGATATCGCCTGCAGGTACATCGGTATGCGGACCTACGTGTCGAAAGAGTTCCGTCATGAACGATTGACAAAATCGCATGACCTCCCTGTCGGATTTGCCTTTTGGATCGAAATCCGAGCCACCCTTGCCACCGCCCATCGGCAGACCTGTAAGCGAATTCTTAAAGACTTGTTCGAACGCGAGAAACTTGATGATGCTGGCACAGACAGTCGGATGAAAACGTAATCCGCCCTTGTAAGGACCGAGGGCGCTGTTCATCTGCACGCGAAACCCGCGGTTTACCTGGATCTGTCCTTTGTCATCGATCCACGGGACGCGAAACTGAATCATTCGCTCCGGTTCAACGAGACGCTCCAGAATTCTGGCATCCCGCAGCTTCTTGCTGCGGTCGATGACTGGTCGGATAGACTCGAGCACCTCCGTGACCGCCTGAAGAAACTCAGGCTCGTTTGGGTTACGTTTTCCAACGATTTCGAGAACTTCTTGAATTAAAGCCATGGAATTTTGCGGCGCGCCTATTGGTCGCCGTTCGAAGCAATAAACCTCATGCGCGATGCTGGTATCGAACCAGCGACCCCTTGCGTGTGAAGCAAGTGCTCTACCACTGAGCTAATCGCGCAAGTTTTCAGAAGCCGACAAAATAGAGAGCGTGCCGGAGAGCGCAAGCCGCGCCAAGGGCGTGCGCTGTCGCAGCGCATTAGCCGGAGAGCATAATCGCTCACGCAACGTTCCGCTGAGGACAGCGGACACTACAGCAACCTGCGTAACAAGAGGAGCGCTTGCCCTGCGTGGCGTCGCATTCTATTTAGAGATATGTCTGAACACAAAATCACTCTCACGTGGAAGCGCGGCGATAAGCCGTTCGAGTATCAGAAATATTCGCGCGATCACACTTGGAAATTTGAAGGCGGACACGAGATGCAGGCGTCGGCTGCTCCAGCGTATTTGGGTAATCCAAACCTTGTCGATCCGGAGGAGGCATTTGTGGCCTCTCTCTCAAGCTGTCACATGCTTACGTTTCTGGCGATCGCCTGCAAAAAGAAGTTCGTGCTCGATGAATATGTTGATGATGCCGTCGGCATCATGGAGAAAAACTCCGAAGGCCGATTAGCCATCACCCGGGTGACGTTGAGGCAGCGTCTCAAATTCTCCGGCGAGAAGCAACCAACGGCGCAGGAAATCGAGGAGATGAATCATGGCGCGCACGAGCAATGTTTCATTGCAAATTCGGTGAAAACCGAGGTCAAGGTCGAATCGCAAACTTAGCCACAGATTTTCACAGATTAACACAGATGGAGGGACGACCTGCGAGTCGTCCCGCTTCCATTGATTCCACAGGGACGCGACGGAGCGCTATTCGTCCAATTCTCTGGTTTGAATCTGTGGCAATCTGTGTTCATCTGTGGCGAAAATAATGAGCACACCAACGGACGCCCAGCGCATGGAAAAAATCGTCAGCTTATGCAAGCGGCGCGGGTTCATTTTTCAATCGAGCGAGATTTACGGCGGTCTGAACGGCCTCTGGGATTACGGACCGCTCAGCGTCGAATTAAAGCGCAACCTGAAGGACTACTGGTGGCGCGTGACCGTGCACGAGCGCGACGACGTCGTCGGTATGGACGGTGCCATCCTCATGCATTGTGAGGTTCTCAAGGCCTCCGGACACGTCGAGGGATTCTCCGATCCGATGATCGATTGCCGTACGTGCAAAGCGCATTTGCGGTTCGACCAGCTTATCGAGAAAAAAGGAGTGAAGCAGTGTCCAAATTGCGGTGGCAAAGATTTAACAGAAGCGCGGCAGTTCAATCTCATGTTCGAGACGCATGTTGGGGCAGCCGCCGATGAAAGCTCGATCGCATATCTGCGGCCGGAGACGGCTCAGTCGATTTTTGTCCAGTTCAAGAACAGTCTCGAGGTGTCGCGCAAGAAATTGCCTTTCGGCATCGCGCAAATCGGGAAAGCCTTTCGCAACGAAATCAATCCCCGCAATTTCACTTTTCGTTCCCGCGAATTCGAGCAGATGGAACTGGAATATTTTTGTCGCGCGGAGGAGGGGATGAAGCTGCTCGAATATTGGAAGGAAGAGCGGCTCAAATTTTACGAAAGCATCGGCATTCCCCGTGAAAAGTTACACGTTAAGACCGTGTCGGACGCGGAGCGCGCGTTCTACTCCAAAGGGACCTACGACATCGAATACGATTTTCCGTTTGGCCGCCAGGAGCTCGAAGGCGTCGCGTATCGGACCGACTACGACTTGTCACAGCATCAAAAGGCCAGCGGCAAATCGCTCGAGTATTTCGATGAAGTGACGAAGCAGCGATTTATTCCTCACGTAGTCGAACCGAGTGCGGGCGTGGACCGCACCGTGCTGGCGCTCATTTGTGAAGCGTATTCCGAAGATCAGGCGCCCGATGAAAAAGGCAAAATGGAAACACGTGTTGTCCTGCATTTCCACCCACGGATGGCGCCGATCAAATGCGGAATATTTCCTCTGCTCAAAAACAACGAGGGGCTCGTCGCAAAAGCAAAAGAGGTTGTCGATCTTTTGCGGCCGCACATGTTTGTTTTCTACGACGAGAGTGGTGCGATCGGCCGTCGTTATCGTCGCCAGGACGAAATTGGTACGCCATTTTGCGTCACCGTGGATTTCGAAACGCTCGGCGAGAAAGATGAAAAACTGCGCGATACCGTGACGCTGCGAGAGCGCGATTCGATGAAACAGGAGAGAGTCCCAATCCGCGATTTGGCGAGAATTTTGGCCTCGCGTATTCGTTGATTTTAGGCTTATGCACGTGTGCCGGTGCGACGTCGCCTGAATTATGAAGGTCGAGATCTTTACGTTGTGCGATGCAGCTACAGTAGATGCTGCAGGAAAGCTGAATATTCTTGGCTCGTTCGATCGTCTGAACGCTCGCGAGGCCCCGGTCATTCATCCGCAATGTGCATTGGCAATTAAATTGCGTTTTGAACGCGTTGAAGAAGGCCAGAAACAGCTCCGGATCGCGTTTGTTGACCAAGATGGTGCCGCATTCATGCAAAATCTAGACGCCACGGCCGAGGTGCGATTTCATGGAGATGACCCTTCCGTAACTGTTTCTCTGGCTCTAAATATTCAGCAGCTCAGGTTACCGAGGTTCGACGAGTATTCGATTGATCTGGCGGTAGACGGCAGGCAGGAGGCGTCAATTCCGCTTTTCGTAAAGCCGGCGCAATGAAGAACAGTGGGTTGGACTCGCGCCTGACCTCTTAGTTGCATTTCGTTTTGAGAATTGTCCTTGATGGTTCCGGCGCAGTTCCGCGCATATCGCATGAGCAATTGGTTTTGGTGGAAGGGTGGGGGACAGAACGTTTGCGAGTGAATATGAAGGTGTAATTCTGGATATGCTGATCTTAGATAAAGGCTTGACTAGGCGTTATCTTCCGCTTGCTATTACACTCATCTCGGAAAAACTATCGTCGGGCATTCGATGGGTTGCTCTCAGAGGGTAGAGCGCTAGCCTGTGATCGTAGCTATAGCGGAAATGCAACTGGGGAAGAAAAATGCCGAAAAAGTTACGATCACAGGCTAGCGCTCAACCCTCTGAGAGCAA
>MNDG01000119.1 GCA_001914815.1 Acidobacteriales bacterium 13_2_20CM_55_8 | reverse complement strand
GGACTCGAATCGAAAACGTGGACCGAACCAATGAATTATTACTGGGCAAAAATCCGGAACCGGCGGGCTTTCAGGAACGCTACTTCGCGCGAGTCCAGGCTTATACCGCGGGTTACGACCGCGAAATCGGCCACATCCCGCATCTTTCAACCGCGGTGGGCGCTCAAGTGACTTGGTATGGTGTCCCCGATATTTTGAAACCTATCTATAGTTCCCATCCCGCCGGAGTGGTCATGTTTTTGCGACTGCGGCCGAAATAGTTTTCAGCGATTATCCAAGGGAGGCGCACACTGCGCGAAGGCTTTGGAAACTTCTATCAGTTTCATAAGCTATTCCTTAAGTGTGAGCATTAGGAACCAAGCAAGTGCGATTGTGATGACGATTGAGATGGCGATGATTGGTCCCCGATGAAGCTGCTGCCACATGCGAAAAATATACGCTTGACAGGCTTCTATGTCAGCACCCTATGAGATGGACTAGTGGATAAAACTGCTTACGATTGTCCCGTGATTTTCACTCGCAACTCTTCCGGCAAGCGATCACGAATCTCGGCAGGCAGCCGGTCGTGTACGTGACGCGCCCCCAAGCGGGCCACATCCACCACAGCCATGGGCGCAGGAGTAGCGACAGCCACGATCAGCCAGATCAATGCAGAAAGCGCAAATCCGGACAGTGCTGCCAGTTCCAGCCAGAAGGCGTGGCGCGGTCCCAGGTGCCGGATCACTCCAAAGGCCAGCAGAAACACGCCAGCGGAAACCGAAGCCAGCACGATCAGGGAAACATCAATGGTGCGATGCAGGCGTTGCCATTTACGGCAGTGTTCGCAGGCGATGAAGTGCTCTTCGTAGCCGGAGCGCATTTCTGGCGCGATGCCGGAAATATCGTAGCGCCAGCCGGCCAGAATCTTGCCTACGATCGGATCAATGCACTCACTCATTCGTTACTACAGCCGGATGGCTTCCATCGGCTCTGATTGTGCTGCCAGCAGCACCCGGTTATGCAGCAGATTGCGACGCGGACTCAACGCCTTTTCCGCTGCTCGCCGCGCAATCTCGGGATGGTTGTTCTGCTCCGAGAGGTGCGCTAGCACCACATACGCTGCACTTCCATCATAGTCGCTGGCAAAGAAATCCGCGAGTGCGTCATTCGACAGGTGCCCTACCCGGCTCATCACCCGCTGTTTTACCGACCAGGGATATGGGCCTCCCCGCAACATTTCCACATCATGGTTGGATTCGATCACCAGCACATCGCAGCCGCGCAAATGATCGCAAACGTTGGACGGGATGTATCCGAGATCAGTCGCAATAGCCACTTTTATGCCTTCCGAGCGAAAGGCAAATCCCACCGGATCGGCGGCATCATGCGGGATGGTGAATGGCGTAACCGCAATATCGCCGATCTGAAACCGGCATCCCGAGGAGAATAACTCAAGTTTTGCGACCTCCGGCCGCTCCCCTACCGAATCGCGCACTGCCCGGGCCCAAGCCTGATGGGTAGCGCCCGTCATAAAGATTGGCACATTGAGTTTCCGAGCGAGCACTGCCAACCCATACACATGGTCAGTATGCTCGTGGGTAATCAGAATGGCGGAAAGAATGTGCGGATCATCTCCCGCCGCCTTCATGCGCTTGAAAGTCTCGCGACAGGATATTCCCGCATCCACCAGAATGGTGGTGGTGGCGCTGCGGATGATGGCGCTATTTCCCCGGCTGCCAGAGGCCAGCACCGAGACGGAAACTCCCATGACCTCCGAGCATACTCGCAGCCGCAGTGGAAATGGGAGTAACTTTTCGGTTATCCGCTACTTTAGTGCGTAGGTTTCGAAGCTAGATATAAGCAATGCAATCGATTTCCACCAACGAATTGCCGGGAACTCCACCCGCTGCGACGGCTACTGTGGTCCGCACCGGCGGCTCGCTGCCGAAACGTCCGAGATACACTTCGTTCATCCCGGCATAGTCTTTGATGTCGTTCAGGTAGACGTTCACCTTCAGAACTTTCTGCATGGATGATCCTGCGTTGGTCAGTTCTTTTTCGATTTCATCGAGAACATGTTTGGTGTGGGACGCAATGTCGCCCGGGAAGTGTGCGCCTTTCCCCGCAATGAACAGCAGGTTGCTGAACGAAACTGTATAGTAGCCCTTCTTCTTCGACTTTTCTTTCGCTTCGGCTTTCACAGTTCCGACCACGCTCGCGGCCGCTATCAAAGCTGCGCTTTTTTTCAATACATTTCGCCGGTCTTGTTTCATCACACGCCCCTCTCACTCGGATTGAATAATTTTGATCTACGCCTGATAGATGTAAAAACCTCTGCCACTTTTTTTCCCCAACCATCCGGCGTCCACCATTTTTATGAGCAGTGGGCATGGCCGGTACTTGGAATCGCCTAGCCCGTCCTGCAGCACCCGCATGATGTCCAGGCAAACATCCAGGCCAATGAAATCCGCCAGTGCTAGAGGGCCCATGGGATGCGCCATCCCGAGCTTGAAAACTTCATCCACCGCTTCCGCCGCCGCTACGCCTTCCATCACAGCGTACATGGCCTCGTTGAGCAGCGGCATCAGCACGCGGTTGGAAACAAATCCGGGCGCGTCATTGACTTCCACGGGCGTCTTCTCCAGCTTGGTCGCCAGATCGCGCACTTTCTTGAATGTGTCATTGGACGTGGCCAGGCCGCGAATTAATTCCACTAGCTTCATGACCGGAACAGGATTGAAAAAGTGCATCCCGATGACTTTGTCGGCCCGCCCGGTCAACGCTGCCAGTCTGGTAACGGAAATCGAGGAAGTATTGGAGGCCAGAATAACTTGCGGCCCACAGATCTGGTCGAGGTCGCGGAACACCTCGGCTTTGATTTCAAACTTCTCGGTAGCAGCCTCCACCACAAAATCGCAATCTGCCAGCTTGGCGCGCTTGAGCACCGGCTCAATACGTTTCAGCGCAGCTGATTTTTCCTTGGCAGTAATTTGGTACTTCGCAACTTCGCGCTCCAGATTCTTGGCGATAGTCTCCAGCGCCTGATCCAGCAAGCGCTGCTCTATGTCGCACAAGACAACCTCGTATCCGCTGCGGGCAAAAACATGAGCGATGCCATTGCCCATTGTCCCCGCACCTACTACTCCCACGCGCTTTATCTCCATGATGACTTCTCCTCAGCAGAAAAGAAGGAAAGCATCAAAGTCTAACACTCTGCCTTAAGGCGCTTAAGCTTGGCTTCAGGTTCGCGCCGGATTCTCACAGCACTTTAAGCTCGGCTTAAGTTTCACGGGGCTATTTCACCCATATTTTCTGCTTGAGCATCGAATCGATGATACGTCCGCATCACACCTAGTACAGATTGAGAGTCATGCAAACTGGCAAGAGGACGGGCTGCAAGGGGCGAGGCAGCCCGTCTTCGGTCAGGCCGAAATCAAGTGGGAGGCAAAACATGTTAGGGAAAATAAGGATGACAGCACTGGCAGTAGCGGTGACGTTGGCGTGCAGCGGCTTAGCGCTGGCTAACGATCGCGATAACGACAAGGACGATTACACTCGCAATAATACTCAAGCCCAAAAACATCGTCGCGACAGGGACCGCGACGATCATAATGGCTGGAGAAATCAGAACAACAATCGTAATCAGGGATGGCAGCGTGGAGATGGCGACCGCGACGATCGCGGCTCAGGCAATTGGAGAAACCGCAACGGCCGGAACAACTCCTCCATCTACCAAAATAATCAGGGATGGCATCGCGGCGACGGTGACGCCGACGACGGCGTTTATAACCGTGGTGGGGTTTATAACCGCGGTGGGGTTTACAACCGGGGCAGCGTTTATAACCCTGGTGGTGTTTACAACGGTGGTGGAATTTACAACCGTGGGGGAGTCTATAACCGCGGCACTTATCCCGCTGACCAGACTGGCTACCCGCAAGGAGCCTTTGGCGGCAATCCCGGATTCCGCTATGGCTACAGCGATGGAGCCAAAATGGCGAACGCGGATATGTCCCAAGGCAAACCGTTCAATGCCGAACCGCGCGGCAAGTACAATGACCGCGACGGTGGCTATCAAAGCGTAGACGGCGACAAGAACGCCTACAAGGCCCAATACAGCGACGGCTATCGAGCTGGATACCAGGCTACGTTCGGGCGGTACTAGTTTTGTCGTTGGATATCGATCATAGCAATTCAGGAAGCCGCCTGACATTCCGGCGGCTTTTCTACTATGCCAACACCGCAGTTTTATTTTCACTCGATAAAGATCTGAATTAACCTGATTTTCACGCGACTGCAACACCCCTGAAATCCGGCCCTCCTACATTGGATTCCTGTTACTCGTGAATTAACTCAATCTGCCAATCCTGAAAACAAAATTTGAAAGGAGTTTGCATGCGAATCACTCGCCCTCTTGTTCTGGCAACTTTAATCGTGGCTACGTCGCTCAGCTTTGGACAAAGCGGCATCGGACCCATTACGACCTCGGTTGCACAATCGAAACCCCGCAGTGGACATCCTCAATCCGCCATCGCTGCCAACTATTCGCTGAAATTCCTGGTGAGTGGCCCTTACGCCCTGGAGAATCCTTCCGGCATCATCACCCGATTCGGCTACCTGAACGATTTCCCGCCCCAGACCATCGAACCTACCAAGACTGAGCCCGACGAAAACACTTACCTGGTCCTCTCCAGCAACCCAGGCGGACCTACTCCGGGTTACGATTATGGCCGTCATTTTCTTTTTCAGGGACACGAGGTTGGCAAAGATCTTTGCTACATCACGCGCATCAATCTCGACGTCACTGAAAAGGCGCACAAAATCACTCTGCTCACTCCGGTTGGCCAGGATGGGCTCACTCACTTCAACTCGATCGATGGTTCCACCTACAACCCTTTCACGGGAACTTTGCTGTTCACCCAGGAGACGACATTCCCTAACGGCGGCGTTATCGAAGTCAGTACCACCTGGCCTGCGACGGCGAATCGCCTGGATGGAATCCTGGGCTCCACTGGTTACGAAGGAATTCATCCCGACGATCAGGGCAACATTCTGCTGATTGAAGACGTCGGTGGAACCAAGGTAAATGTTGATCCCAACGACCCCAACAGCCCGAAAGCCGCGCGCCAGCCTAATTCCTTCGTTTACCGGTTTGTCCCTTATGACAAGACGAACCTATCCAAAGGGGGGAAATTGCAGGCTCTTCAGGTTTCAATCGACGGGAAACCGGTGGTATTTAACGCCAATGATCCCGTGGGAGACACGTTTGCGCTCGCCCAATTGCAATTGCACACACCGGGCACATCGTACCCTGTGCAGTGGGTGACGGTGCATGACACGGCAGTAGATGGCACAACCGCATTCGATGCCAATGCCGCTGCCAAAGCCGCGCTGGCCACGCCGTTCAAGCGCCCGGAGAATGCGCAGTTCGCTCCCGGTGCAAATTTTCTCACCTTCTTCTTCGATCCTACCGGCGACACCAGTGCCGACTCCGGTGACACGCCCGAGCTCGCGGCACGTGGCGCCTGGGGATCCATTTTCCGCGTGGACCTGAATTCGGATCGCAAGACGGGATTGATTTCAATCCTGGTACTGGGGGACGCGGATCACTCATCCTTCGATAACCTGACTTTCGCGGATGCCAACACTTTGCTGGCTGCCGAAGATCGGGGCGATACCCTGCATCTGCAACTCAACAAACTGGACTCGGTGTGGGCCTTTTTCATCGACGGATCGCCCGCGCTCCGCTTCGTAGCTCTGGGACGCGATACGCAATCGGAGATTGATGCTGCTTTCTTAGATGCAGGTACGTCTGGGTACCAGAATGAAGGGGACCAGGAGCCCACCGGCCTGCATGTTTCCGTCGGCAGCACATCCGCGAGCGCGATACCCGGGACAATGGCCAATCTGGAGAACCCTCGCGCTTTTCTGACCCGGCAGCACGGAGAAAACGTGGTTTGGGAAATTATCAAAATCAGATAGCGTCAAAGTAAGAGACCCGCTTCCCCAGAAGCGGGTCTTCGTATTTTCTGATTGAGCCAGCTTATTGGCGTTCCAGGGTCTCGTCGATGGAGATCTTGTTGCCCTTCTCTACATTCACCACGCGATGGATAGTCTTATATCCGGAAAGCGTAATGTCGACCACGTAGGCGCCTGGATTCAAGTAGAACTCTACCGGTGAACTCTTGTCTACAAGACGGCGATTGACGGCAATCTGCGCTGCCTTGGGTTGAGTCTTAATGCTCACAGTGCCCATTCCCGCGGTCTCGCCTCCGCCGCCGCCGAATATCTTTTTGAACTTGCCAACTGTTTTAATCTCACCAGTGGTGCCAAGCACGCGAAGGGTTGGCGCAAAATGATAGGTCTGGCCCGCTTGCAGGTTTACGGTAGTAGCTTCTTCCAGATAACCTTGTTTCCTTACCAAAAAAGTATGGCTGCCCGGCCTGTCCACTGGAATCTGCGCCGGAGTCAATCGTCCACTGTCCTTGCCATCAACAAATACTGACGCGCCCGCGGGTGTGCTGGTGACCGCGGCTGTGGCTGTGATCTGTGCCAACTGGACTACAAGAAATGACTTGCTGGCGGATGCCACGTCGATGGTCCTGTTCTCGGCCGCATAGCCCGCCTTGCTCACACTGACGCTGTGTTGTCCAGGCCCCAATCCTGGCAGATTGTACGGCGTGACCCAGCTCGGATCAGTACGCCCATCAATGCGAACTTGTGCTCCTTCCGGGGTGGAATTAATGGTCAATTGCCCCGGAATGACTGCCGAGGGTGACGGCGTCATCTTAGCTTTACGGCGGTTGTATCTTGGCGTCACGGTTACAGGAGTCGATTCGGCTTCAATCCTCTCCGGCGCTACCGTCTGCACGGGAGCCGAAGCTTGCGCTGCCGCAGAGGTCTGAGCTGCAGCCTCTGGAGTTGAGCCTCGCTTTCCTCGTGCCGTTCCCCTAGATGCGGGAGCTGTGGATACAGTTGAGTCTGCATTTTCATCCGTATCTTGAGAACGAACGTGTAGCGCAATTCCCACCGTCACCGCCAGGATCAGGCAACCCGCTGCTCCGATGGAGTACATAAACAATTTCGGCGGAGTCTTCTTAATTTCGGTGACTGCTTGCTTCGCAACCTGCCGCGGCTGCACTCGAGGCTTCTCGCGCGTTGTGGCTGCGTACACCGTTGCCGGTGGTGCTGCTGTTTCAGTTGGCAAGTTTTCCGGTTCGGCGGAAGGCGGTGGCGCGATGTATACCTCTTTCAGCGGTGGCAGCTCATCCATTTCGGAGAAACTCCGCCCCGGCGCTCCTGCACTTCTACTTTCGTCCATCATTGGGTCAACGGCAATACCGGGCGCCGATTCCAGCTCAGGCTGAGCGAGAGCCGCGGAACTGCTTTGTCGCCCACGGGCAGTAGCCTGCGGAGACGGTGATTGCCGCGGGGCCGGAGCACCCGTGGTGGTTGCGCTTGCCGCAGCCGCGACCGCCTTCTTTGGGGTGTCCGGAGCGGCGTTCGGATTGATGGTTTTGCCCGCCGCTCTTGCCACCGATGCTGACGCGGCCACGGCTGGTGCAGGCTTTTGTGTCTGCGGAGGATTCAATCCCTGCTGAGGCTGGGATGGTTTCTTCGCGGCTGCGGCCTTAGTCGCGCTTTCCTTGCATCTTTCCAGATCGCTCACCAATTCTTGCCCGGATGCATAACGTCCTTCGGGCGCTTTGGCCAGCGCTTTCATGATGACTTCACTCATTGCAGGATGGATCTTAGGATTAATCTGGTCCGGTGCTACGGGCATATGTTCCAGGATCTGTTGCCGCAATTGATCTGCGTCTTCGGCATCAAATGCCTTGCGTTCAGTCACCATCTCGTAGAGGATCGCGCCCAGCGTGAACAAATTAGAACGCGCATCCATCGGATCGCCCCGCAACTGTTCTGGCGAGAGGTAATGCAAAACTTCCGGCGACTTGCCCGTAGCCAGAACCGCATACGCGCCCATGCCGGAAATCCCGAAACTCAAGATCTTGACTGTGCCGTCCCACTGCACCATGATCTTGGCGGGCTCCAGACTGTAGTGCAACACTTTGTTCACCCGCGCATGATCCAGTCCCTGGCAGGTCTGGCGGGTGATATCTTGCAGGTCCCAGATAGAAAATCCCTCTTTACGCGCCAGCATGGTGGCAATGCTGTTGCCCTGCACATAGTCCATGGCAGCGCATAATTTACCGTCAATGTCGCCCGCTCCATACAGCACGGCAATATTTTGGCTGCTGAGGGCCTTGCTGGTTTCCGCCTCTTCCACGATGCGCTGCACCAGCGCTTCCGCTTGATCTCCCAGGAGCTCTAGATTAATTGTCTTCAGCGCGACGGTGTGCCCGCTCTCCGTGTCAGAAGCCTTATAGGTACACCCAATCTCGGAGCGCGCGATCTCATTGATGATTTCGAAACGGCCGATTTTGTTCGACATTTCTTCCGAATCCTCGTACCGGCGTGAACTTGTCGCCTTCCACGCACGACAGGTGTGATCCTTTATTAGGAGAGGGTACGCGTAGGATAGCCCGGCCCGGTCACCGCTCGCGAATTACCAAAGTACTCGGGAACCGACGGGGGGAAGCACGGCTTCATAGGCGCCACAATTCAAATGGGNNNNATTCGCCGCCGCACCGCATCCATCACTGCAAATCGCGCTTGAGTTCCCCGTCCGCGAAATCCCACCCAGTAGGGGATGCAAATCTCTCCCGCCACCGGCTGCGCTGAAATCTCCAGATTCCGCATGCGAAAGAAACCAGTTGTGAAAAGCACTCGCCGCACTTTGGCGATGACCAACTCCATTGCTCGTGCGTCATCCAGCAGTCCCAGAGGACAATTCCGGGTCTCAACAACAACGACCTCGCCGGGACCAGGCAATTCCTCGAAATGATAGAGATCAAGAGTCCCAGTCACTGCATCCAGGCCGAGCACGCGTTGATCGCGCTGGCCGCTATTGAGGATTTCAACCTGGAAGAGTCGGAAAGGGATAAAAAACTCAGCTACGGAACGCACCGGCCCAAACGCCACTTGCCGCAGCAGTTCTACCGGCCCGCCGGATGAAAACTGATCGATGGCCTCATCCCGGCTGACGTTGGGTCGCAAACTGCGGATACGCGCCATCGCTACTGCGACCTGCCTAGCGGAAATAGATCCAAAGCCCGACCACGGTGGTAAGCAATGCCAGGCTGAACACGACGTTGAGTTTGTGTTCCAGCGCAGTTTCCGCCGCCGGCTTGTACACAACTGGACGCGCTACCTGCGTCAAATCCATCTTTTCGTCCACGGTTGCGAAAGTCAGCCCTGCGAGTTTCTTGCGATCCGGCGCAGGAGTCATCAGCGAGACCACGACCAGCACCAGGGAGCAGATGACAAACATCAAAATCGCATAGTGCAAGAAATTGATGTCAATCAACCAGCGGATCGCGGGATTCTCGAAGCGACCGCCAGCAGCGCGGTCCATGATCTCCAGCACAAATCGGACCGTGCCCAACACAAACCCAGTCATCAGCGAACTGATCGCCCCTTGCGCATTCAACCGCGGCCAAAGAATCCCCAGGATGAAGCAAGATGCAATCGGCGGGCTGATGTACGCCTGCACGCTTTGCAGATAAATGTAGAGCTGACTGCTGATCAAATGAATGAACGGGACCCATGCCAGCCCCAGTAAAACCATGACACCGGTCATCACGCGGCCAAAACGCACCAGTTGTTTCTCACTAGCATCAGGTTTGATCTTCTTATAGAAGTCCAGGGTGACGAGCGTCGAAGCCGAGTTGAATACCGAACTCATCGCTCCCATGAGCGCCGCCAGCAAGGCCGCGATCATCAGTCCTACCAGCCCCGTCGGCAGCAGATTAATGATTAACGTTGGATAAGCAATGTCCCCGTTCAGAACCTGGCCATTGGGTCCCAGACGGAACATGTCAGGATATAACGCAAATGCGATCAGCCCGGGCAGCACCAACATGAATACCGGCAAAATCTTCAGGAAGCCGGCAAAAATCGTAGCTGCTTTGGCGTGCCCTTCATCTTTGGCAGAAAGAACTCGCTGGACAATGACCTGATCGGTACACCAATACCATACGCCGAGGATAGGAGCGCCGAAGAAAATGCCAGTCCAGGGAAACTCAGGGTCACTGGCCGGTTTGATCATGTGAAAGTAGTCCGCCGGCACATGAGCGCGTAGCCCTGCAAATCCTCCAACGTCGTGCAAGCCGATGAAAGTCAGGATGACCGCCCCGATAATCAGAATAATCGTCTGCACTAGGTCGGTGTAGATCACTGCCGCCAACCCGCCGGCAATGGTGTAAACGCCGGTCGCAATCACCAGTACGACGGCGGCCTGCAGCGCATTCCAACCCACCACCCGTTCCAGTACGATCGCCGCCGCGTATAAATGCACCGAAATTTTGGTGAACACATAAGCAATGATGGATATGCTCGCCAGATATACCGCGCAAGATCGGCTGAAGCGGCGCTCCAAAAATTCCGGCATGGTGAACACATTGGATCGCAAGTAGAAAGGAACGAAAACCCAACCCAGTATTAGAAGAATCAGGCAAGCCAGCCATTCGAAGTGGCCGACTGCCAACCCCGAGGTCGCCCCCGATCCTGCCAGTCCAATGAAATGCTCAGTTGAAATATTGGAGACAAACAGCGACG
>MNDG01000108.1:4910-17897 GCA_001914815.1 Acidobacteriales bacterium 13_2_20CM_55_8 | reverse complement strand
CATCTTCGGGTTGCAGCATCTTTCCCGGATCTTTACCCGCATGTGGACTCAATTCGGTGTGCGTCGATCCCGGACAAATGACCGATACCCTTATGTTGTGAGTTCGTAACTCCTCCGCCACCGAGTAGCTCAATCCATTCAAGCCCCATTTGGACGCTGCGTACGCTGCCCCATTCGGCAGCGCATTCTTTCCGGCGAGAGAAGAAATATTGATGATGTGTCCACCGCGCGCGCGAATCATCATGGGAGCGACGCTGCGAACGCAGTAATAAACTCCTCGCAAGTTCGTGTTCAGCACTTTGTCCCAGGATTCCGGCGGCAATTCATGCAAAGGCCCTCCGAAGCCGCCGATCCCGGCGTTGTTAACCAGAATGTCGGTCCGTCCGAAGGTTCGTTCCACGTCCTCTGCCATTCGTTTTACAGAAGCGAGGTCCGTCACGTCGCACTCGACAACGTGGCTTTGGCCGCCAGCCTTGGAGATTGCCGCCACGGTCGATTCCAGAGACGCGCGCTGCCGTCCACAGAGCACAGCCACCGCTCCCATGGCCGCTAATCTGCGTGCAATCGCCGCGCCGATGCCGCGACCCGCGCCCGTGATCACCGCTACTTGCCCGGCCTGAGAACTCGTAGTTGCGGAGGTCATAATAGGTTGCCTCTGAAAGGCGCAGCCCATGACCGGAACAGACCATCCGGCTTCGCCTTTTCCTGCATCTTACAAGACAGGCGAGTCGGCACGGCAAAGCAAACTTGCCTTACGCGGGGTACATACTTATAATCCGGCACACCGGAATGCGCTCGGGCTTCCTTGACGATACAGGTCCTTGAGTTTTTCCGGCCCATCACATGGCTGAAGTCGATCTCATGTTCTGTGAATGACCCCAAACGAATAGTTTGGGTATACCGGTTATAGGATGTCGTCGCTGATTCCCGACAATTTCAAGGAGCCATTCGAATGAAGACGAGTCTAGTTGCGGTTGTGCTTGCGGTTACTGCAATGGCAGTCGGCCAGGACGCGGCGGCACAATCCCAGACGCAACCGGCGGCGACCCAGCAGCCGCAACAACCCCAAGCTCAGCCCGCGCAACCGGCGACTGCCCAGCAACCGGCGCAGCAGCCGCAAGCCCAGCAGCAAAAAAAGGAAATTAAAGATCCGGCGGAATACAACGCGTACGTCGGCGCCGTGCAACAGGCGGATGCTGCCGCCAAGATCAGCGGCCTGGAAGCCTTTCTCTCCCAATATCCCAACAGCGTCATGAAAGAAGACGCGCTCGAGTTGCTGATGGGTGCTTACCAGCAGACCAACAATGCCGCGAAGATGAACGAGGCCGCGCAGCGCTTGCTGCAAGCGAATCCCAACAACCTGCGAGCACTGGCTTTGATGGCCTATAGCAAACGCGCCGCCGCCGAGGCTAATCAGAATCCGCAACAGAATCTTGCCGAAGCTGCCCAGTACGCGGAGCGTGGACTACAGGCTTTGAAGACGGCAACCAAGCCGGAAGGAATGTCCGACGTCGATTTTGAAAAACTGAAAAGCCAGATGAGTACGATCTTTAACGGCGTCGCCGGAATCGCCGCGCTACAAAGCAAAAACTTTCCTCTGGCAGAGGAGCGTTTGCGGGCGGCTGTGCAGGGCGACCCCAATGACCTTCGCAACGTATATCCGCTGGCCTTGGCGTATCTGACGGCAACGCCTCCCGATCCCGTAAACGGTCTGTTCTTTATTGCCCGCGCTGCCAACCTCGCGGCAGGCTCGCCGGGTCAGGCTCAAATCATGGCTTACGGCAAGAGCCAATACACCAAGTACCACGGTTCCGATCAGGGTTGGACTGACCTGCTCGCCTTGGCCAAAACCACACCCCTGCCTCCTCAGGGCTTCACCATCACTCAGTACGTTCCTCCCACGCCCGCGGAACAGGCTGCGGAGATAATCAAAAACAAGACACCGGATGAAATCAAGAAATTGAGCTTCGCCGAGTGGGAACTGGTGCTTTCCGCAGGTAAGCCAGAAGACGCGGAAAAAGTTTGGAATGTCATCAAAGGGTTGCCGTTGCAAATGGAGGGCATCGTAATTTCAGTTGCCCCAACCAAGCTTGAAATCGCCGCCAGTCAGGACGATATCGAGAAGAAGAGGGCGGATATTGAATTGACCATGATGGGACCGATCCCGGCTCGGCTCATGCCTAAAGAAGGCGCCACGCTCGACTTTGAGGGCACTCCTGCCTCCTACACGCCAAGTCCATTTGTGATGGTTATGGAGAAAGGCACTCTGCTGACCAAGGCCGCTCCCGCACCGGCCAAGAAACCAGCGCGTAAGCGCCCAACCCGGTAGCGTTGGAATAGACATGTAGCGCCGGCGTCCCCGCCGGCTTGGGAGAAATAAGGCAGCCCTTACCCAGTCTGTTACGAAACACTAGGCCGCCTTGATAAGTAATGAGAAAATGCCCTCGCGCGAGCGGGGGCATTTTTTATGGCGTATATCCGGGGCGAGGCGCGGGAACAGACGACGATGTTTCCTGTGACCTTGGACGAACTGATTCCAGCCGACCACATGTGTGGGGTGATCGAGGCGTTCGGGAGCCGGTTGAACATGGCGAAGTTAGGCTTCGTGCGAGCCGAGCCAGCTGAGACGGGGCGTCCGGGATACGATCCACGCGATTTGCTGAAGCTGTATTTGTATGGGTATCTGCAGCAGGTACGGTCGTCGCGGCGGCTGGAAGCCGAGTGCCAGCGGAACGTGGAAGTGATGTGGTTGCTGGGCCGTTTGCAACCGGACTACAAGTCGATCGCCGAGTTCCGGCGGATGCACAGCCAGGCGGTGACGGAAGCGGGAGCCGAGTTGGTGCGGTTTGCGCGCTCTGTGGGGCTGGTGCGGGGCGAGACGGTGGCGGTCGACGGTTCGAAGTTCCGTGCCGTGAGCAGCGCCAAGAGCGTGCGCGAGCGAGAGGCGATGAAGCGCTACCTGGAGCAACTGGACGCCGCCGACGAGCAGGATGAGTTGGTGATCGATCCGAATGCGGTGCAAGCGGCGCTGGAGAAGCTGAAGAATGATGCCGAGCCGGAAGCGCGCTTCATGCGCGGACAGGGCCCGTCGTACAACGTGCAGACAGCAGTCGATGCGGAGTACGCGCTGATCGTGGCGCACAAAGTCAGCGATCAAGCTGGCGACAACAGCCTTCTGCTGCCGATGGCGGAGGCGGAGCGGCGAAGCAGGCGTTGGGGGATCCGGAATCGCTGCACGTGGTCGCCGCCGCGGGTTACTCCAATGGCGAGCAGGCCGAGGCTTGTGAAGCGAAAGGCATGGTGCCGCACGTGCCGGTGACACGCAGCGTCAACAATCAGGGAGACGGTACGCTGTTCGACCGCAGCGAGTTTCATTATGACAAGAAGACAGACACCTTCCGCTGCCCGGCGAACCAGACCCTGACACGCAAACAGCTGTCCCGCAAAGATCGTGCTGTCTACTATGCAGCCAAGCCTGAGGTCTGCGGCGCCTGTGCGCTGAAATTGCAGTGCACGAATCGCCGGCAACGTTTGGTCTCGCGCCATCTGCACGAAGGCGCGTTGCAACGTATGCAGCAGCGAGCGACTCCGGAGATGATGCGGCTGCGACGCTCAACGGTGGAGCATCCCTTCGCTTCGCTCAAGTACCGGATCTTTGGACACCCGCGGTTCCTGCTGCGCGGACTAACCGGAGCACAGACCGAGATCAGCCTCGCAGCAATGGTTTACAACCTAAAACGCATGCTGAATGTGCTGGGCGGGACGCGCTTACAAGCAGCGCTGCTGTCCTAACCACCGCATCCGTTCGCACTAGAACCTGAAAAGCAAAAAAAAACGATGTCCGGAACTCCCGAACATCGCTTCTTATTACTAGGGCCGCCCGTTTCGTAACAGACTGCTTACCGGCTGCCTTTTCGTTGGCGTGAATATCCTATCGTGCCACTTTCTTTTCCTTTTCGTAGGTCATCGGTCTGGCACTGCGTGGAGGGCGCTTGGTCCCGTCCCGGAGCTGCCGCACATCAATCTTCAACTCCGAAATTGTGCGGCTCAGTGTATTACGGTGCATGTTCAGCTCTCGCGCGGCACGGCACTGGTTGCCTTTGTTCTCCTGCAGCACAGTCAGGATGAACCTCTTCTTAAACTCACGCACCGCTTCAGAATAAAGGATGTTGCTCTTGTACATCTGCATGATGAGGGCTTCGAGCTGATCTCTCATGACACGTCTCTTTCTTTAAAAGCCTGTTTGTTGTTTTATAGGAAACTGATGGCTCTGCTATTTGCCGGACCGACCGCCCCGAGCTGCACTTGTCCCCAGCTGCGATTGATGTAGCATGTCCAATCCGTTATAAAACCGCGCCCGCAGCTCCGACGGCGCCAGCCAGATGGCAGCGCGCCCCACAACCAGAAAATACGGTGCAAATGCCGACCCCTCCAGCCACTTCGAGGTCGGGGTAAAAGCCGTCATGCCCATGAGTATTACGGCTACGATCAGACTCCCTCGCAGCACGCCCAGCGGTCCACCCAAAATATGATCAAAAACGCTAAGCCCTGCTTCCTTAGTGGCCCAGCTGGCAACCCGTGCGGCAAGGCCCGCCAGGATCATTACCGATAGAAAAATAATCAGGAACCCGGCAATATCACTCAACCAGGGCCACTTCAAATGCGGAGTGAGCCACTCCGCCACCTGATCGTAATGCCACGCGGCGAGCAGATATCCCAGCACCAGGCCGCCAATGCCGAAGGCTTCGTGGAAGAAGCCCGCCTTCGCCGCCTGGATAATCGACACATCCAGCTCACGTCCGGTAAGCCGGTGGTACGCCTCGAGATACTTTTCGCTGGTCTTGCGGGCCACTTCAGGGGGGAGGGCAGGTGCGGGCGGCTGCTTATTCCAGCGAATTTCCTCCAGGTAATCCCGAACATATTGCTTGTCAAAAGATTCCTGCGCTTTCCCCGGTTGATATTTCTCAGCCGGCCAGAAGCGCGAGGAATCAGGAGTGAGCACCTCGTCAGCCAGGGTGATGCCAGCCGCCGCACGCCCAAACTCAAACTTTGTATCCGCAATGATGATGCCCTTTTGGCGGGCATACTCTGATGCTTTGGTATAAATCTTCAAACTGATGTCCCTCAGCTCGCGGCTCAACTCCGGTCCTATCAGCCGCGCCATTTCGGCAAACGGAATATTCTCATCGTGTCCGGTCGTAGCTTTGGTGGCCGGTGTGAAAATCGGCTCCGTCAACTGATCCGATTCCTTTAATCCCGCGGGTAGCTCGATCCCGCATACCCGGCCATTCGCCTTGTACTCTTTCCAGGCTGAGCCGGAAATATAACCCCGCACCACGCACTCCACAGGCACCATGTCGGCGCGTACCACCATCATCGAACGGCCACGCAACTGGGCAGCGTACTCGCGCACCGTTGCTGGATAGCGAGTCACATCCGCGGTCACCAGGTGATTCGGCACCAGATCGCGCAAAAAGTCGAACCAGAAAAGCGAGATCTGGGTCAGTACACGTCCTTTATGAGGAATTCCGGTAGCCAGCACATAATCGAAGGCCGAGATACGATCCGTCGCGACAAAAAGGAGATGCTCGTTATCCAACCGGTAAACATCACGCACTTTGCCGCTGGCATGGAGTTCAAGATCCTGGAAGTCTGTCTGTAGAAGAACGGGGTCGAGGAGTTCGGGTGTCATGATTAAATTTTACAGGCAGAAAACGTCGCGTATTCTAGCCCTCCAGAAATTTTTGTCAACGCCTTACTCAGATTTGTTTCTTCCGGCTACACAAACATTGAGCGCAAAGAAGTTGACAGTTTTCTGGGAGCGGTGAATCGCCCGTCCGGCAAGGCTTTTCACCCAGTTAGAATTGTGGAAAAACTGAGGACAGCAGAGGATAACGGGGGAACAGAAAAGAGCCCGCAGACATCCAGTTCCACCAGAATTCTACTTCTAGGCCGTCGCGCCGAATCTTACCGACACTAACTTCGAAACGCCCGGCTCCTGCATGGTGACTCCATACAGCACCGGCGCAATACTCATGGTCTTCTTGCTATGAGTAATGAGCACAAATTGCGTCTGCACGCTCATTTCTT
The DNA here is from genome assembly GCA_001914815.1 of Acidobacteriales bacterium 13_2_20CM_55_8. Classification (GTDB taxonomy): domain Bacteria; phylum Acidobacteriota; class Terriglobia; order Terriglobales; family Acidobacteriaceae; genus 40CM-3-55-5. The sequence continues at coordinate 11,807 of MNDG01000108.1, read as the reverse complement.
TCACCAGCTCGGTAAAGCGGCCAATGTTGGCTTCATCCAGAGGAGCGTCCACCTCGTCGAGGATACAGAATGGACTCGGCTGATACTGGAAGATGCCCACCAGCAGCGCCAGCGCCGTCAGCGCTTTTTCTCCACCCGAGAGCAGCAAAACGTTTTGCAGCTTCTTTCCCGGAGGCGACGCCACCACGTCGATACCGCTTTCGGCGCTGTTTTCCTCGTCAGTCAGCCGCATAAACCCTAGGCCGCCACCGAAGAGTTTGCCGAATGTGGCCTGGAAATTCTCATTGATCTTGTGAAACGCCTCCTCAAACTTTTGCCGCGAGAAGACGTCAATTTCCTTGATCGTCGCCTGCGTGTTCTCGATCGATTCCAATAGATCCTTCCGCTGCGTCTCAAGGAACGTATGCCGCTCCGAGGTCTCTTTGTATTCTTCCAGAGCCATCATATTGACCGGACCCATGCCATCCAGCCGGGCACGCATTTCGCGATAGATCTGATCCTCACCCGCCAACTGCTCGCCTAAGACCACAGGAATCGTGCTATCCGACATCAGTTCCTGCCGTTGTAAACCAAGTTCATTCAGGCAGGTTTCGCCCATGTACTGCGCGTCCGATTGTAGTTTCGCGGCCGCAGCCGAAACCTCGCCGCGACGATCCCGCGCCTGATCGAGCATCAGGCGAACCTGACGCAGAGATTCTTCGATCTCTCCCAGCCGCGCCCGCATCTGCTCGGACTCGAACCGCAGCAGTCCATCCCGAGCCTCGCCGGCGTTGCGTTCGGCTTCCATTTCGATGAGCTGCTCGCCAATCGTCTCGTTCTCGTTCTCCCGTTGTAGCTTTTCCGTGTTTGATGATTCAATTTGCGCCCGCAGCGAGTTCACCCGCTCGCGCATTTCCTCAACCAGCGATTCGATTCTCTCCAGCACCGCTGCCGCCGCCCGATGCCGCTCTTGTAGAGTCGCTACTCGCGCTACATGCTGGGACGCATTCTGCGCCGCCAGATCGCGGCGTTCACGCAGGCTGGCCAGCTGTTCCTGCGCACCGGATGTGAGCCGCTCCAGTTCCAAACGCTGCCCCTCCAGTGCCGACATTTCCGACTGCCGGGCGTTGACCAATGCTTCCTGCTCATCCCGCTCCGCGGCCAGTCGCCGTAGCTCCAGATCACAAGTATTCAGCCGCTCGCTCACTCGGCTCATCTCGGAATCGAGTTGCTGCAACAGATGTCCAGACGTCATCGCCTGTTTTTCAGCTTCACGCTTTTCCCCCTCCAGGCGGTCGAGCAGGGAAGTGAGTTCTTTGATTTCGCGACCCAGAGTGAGAACTTTCATTTCCCCGTGACGTAAAGCTTGTTCCAATTCACCCAGAACACGCATCACTTCGCGCAGTTCGCGCTTCATGGAAAGCGGACCTTCGGCCCGCTGCTTCCCACCGGTGACGGTCACATTGTGGAAGCACTCGCCAGATTGCGATAGGAAAAATGCATCCGGATTCACCAGCGCCAAATCGCGCGCGAACCCGGGGTCCGGCACGATGTATCCGTCCCGCAGCTTGGGCAGAATGACTTCCAGCGACTTGCCGAATCCATTGAGCACGCGGATCGTATGTTTCAGCGGGATGATCGACTGGTGGGGCGGCTCCGGACAATTGTCGTTCACCACAAACGAAAACTTGGCCTGCGAATCCTCAGGATGGACCAGGAAGGTAGCACGGCCATCCACGTCCGTGCGCAGCAAGCGTAACCCTTCATCCGCTGCATCCCAGGACTTCACCACAATGTAGTTCAGTTCATCCCGCAGAAAATCTTCGACTACGCCCTCATAACGCGGATCCACTTCGAGGAAATCAGCCAGCACTCCCGCGGGAGCAACTCCACCTTGAAAAGCGCCGGATTGGAAGAGACGCCGAACCGATTCCGTCGAGTAACCGTGCTCTGCAATCACCGCTTCCAGTGAGCCTTTCTTTCCGATCGCGGACGCGTACTCAGCGCGCAACCCGTCCAAACGATTCTTGGCCTCGCTTTCCCCACGCCGCTTGGATTCCAGTGACTCTCGAGTCCGTACAATCTCTTTTGTCAGTCCAGACACGCGTTGCGATACCGTTTCAAACTCCAGCGCCAGTTGCCCGCGTTGGCCCCCGAAGGCTTCCACCTGAGAGCTCGCAGTCGCCATTTCCGTTTGCAACCGTTGCCCTTCGCGATCCACTGCAGCCAGCCGCTCCTCTGCCTGGGTGAGCTGATTGCGCAAATTGGAAACTGACGCAACAGCCTCCAACGTCGCCACCCGGCATTGTTCCTGCTGCTGTTCTGCCTGCGCCAATTCGTTTGCCGCCGCGGCTGCTTCCTCCTGGCATTGCGTCAATTCCTGCTGAGCAGCGGCGAGATCCGCTGCTGCCGAATCGAGGATTTGCCGGTTAGAATCGCGTTCGGCTTCCAGAGCTGTCAGCCGATGCTTCGCCTGCGCCCATTCCGCTTCCGAAGAAGCCACGCGCTGCACCAGTTCTGTGCAACGTTCCTCATTGTGACGGCGTTGGGCCTGGGCTCGGTCCGTCTCGAGCTTGATCTCGTTCAGCCGCTCGCTGTTCTCCCGGATTTCGCTCTCGATGCCATAGCCGCGCTGCGTGCGTTCTGCATGCTCCGCTTCGAGGAGCTGAACCATCTCGCTCTTTTGCCGCATCTCCTCGGAAAGGGAAGTGATCTGGGCGTCCAGTTCCGCGCTCTCCTGATCCAGTTGAGCGAATTTGCTCGCCAGCACCACACGCAGCTTGGCTCGCATTTCGTCGCGTAACCGGGCATAGCGCTCGGCCTTGGACGCCTGGCGCTTTAGCGAATTCATCTGCCGCGTCACTTCTTCAAAAATGTCATTGACCCGCGACAGGTTCTGCTTGGCATCTTCCAGACGCGCTTCAGCCAGCCGTTTTTTAGTCTTGAATTTGGTGATGCCCGCCGCCTCTTCGATAATCGCCCGGCGATCCGTCGGACGGCTGCTCAGAATCTGGCCAATCCGTCCTTGCTCGATCAGCGCGTAAGTCTCCGGCCCCAGGCCGGTACCCATAAATAACTCCTGGATGTCCCGTAGCCGGCACAATTTTCCGTTCAACAGGTACTCGCTGTCTCCTGTCCGAAACAGCCGCCGCGTGACCACAATTTCTCCTGCCCTGAACTGCTGATTGAATTTGCGCCGCCGGATTTTCAGCACCACCTGCGGTCCAGCCTTCTGAGAGTCGATTCCGTCCAAGCCCGCAGGATCTTGGATAGCGCCACGGGATTCAGGATTTTGTTCGTCTTCAGACGACGTCGGATTTTGGGTGCCGTCAAGGGACTGGGGATTTTGGGTGTCGTCAGAGAACTGAGGATTTTGCGTGGAATCAAAAGTCTCAGGATTTTGGGTGGCGCAGCGCTTTAGCGCTGCGATTTCGCCGCTCCCAGAGAGGGCTTCAGCCCAAGCGGTTTCCTCGCCTTCTTCCACTCTCCCCGGCTGCGCCTCTTCCGTCAAGCGTTCAGTTTCATCAGCCGCCCGCGCACGAATCTCACTCTCATCCCAGTCTTCCGCAGTCGGGATGTCGTCCCGGATTTCCACCTCGGTAGGCTCATGCGCGTCCGCTCCGGCATAAACCTCAGGATCGATCAGCGAAAGCGATACCTCAGCCATCCCTGTAGGTTTGCGATCGCGTGTCCCTGCAAAAATGACGTCGTCCATCCGCGACCCGCGCAGCGTCTTCGCCGACTGTTCACCGAGCACCCAGGAAATGGCATCCGCGATATTTGATTTGCCGCAACCATTTGGTCCGATGATGGCCGCAACCCCATCGCCGTGAAACTTCAGCTCAGTGCGGTCGCAGAAAGACTTAAACCCCAGAATCTGCAGCTTTTTGAGTTTGAGCAACTTCAACTCCTTGTCGTACGGCTGGCGCTTTCCGCGTTTAGCGGAAGCGCTCTAAATCCTTCTCCGACTCGGAAATCGCACCTGAATTGACCGGTAACCAACTCGGTTCACAACCTCAGTTGCTCCGGTAAAAACCTCCCGCGGCTGGTTGGGACGCCCACACGTTCCCGTTACTGTAAAGGCGAAATCAGCCTCGGGTCAAGTACGAAAACACCATATATTGTATGCCTATTTCCACAACCGCGTTACACTGCACACGCAATGCAGCAAGTAACTGTGAAAATCGTGGAGGAAAGGAAGGAGGGGAGAATCGCGAGAGCGGAATAACTCTAGCGCAAGTGGGGACCAAAAACAACGACACTTCAGGAGTGGACCAGAAACTCAGGAGTAGCGAAGTAGATCCTCTACGGACAATTCGACATCGCGAAGAATGGAGCGGAGAAGGCCGGGACCGATAGTCTCGCCGGAGTGGACCGGAACGGTCGTCACTCGCCCGTCCTCATGCCCAAGGAAAACGTGGCTGCCACGAGTTCGAATGACTTGGAAACCGATTCTTTGGAGGATTCGTACGACTTTCCTTACCCTTGAGCCGGGGAAGACGGGTCATACGGAAATTTGCTGGATGCCTACCAGTTCGAGAGGACCAACGCCGCGTTCGCCAGCCAAGCACAACTCAATGGCTTCGCGAGCGCGCTTCATCAGTGTGTCAAGATTCTTTGCCTGGGTATGGCATCCCCGCAATCCCGGCACAGTGGCGACGTAATAGCCTTCTTCGTCGCGCTCGATAACCACGGTGAATGTCCGCTTTGTCTTCACCCTTCGCTCTCCTGACGCGATCTTACTATGGCAAAAACAGAACAAATAGTCGATCGCTAGTTCTTCCCCAGCTTCTCAAAAAACAAACAGATCGATTCAATTCCCCGATAGAAGTTCGGTATATGAAACTTCTCATTTGGCGCGTGCAGATTGTCATCGGGCAAACCAAAGCCCATCATCACGCTGGGAATCTTCAACACATCCTGAAAATCCGTAACGATCGGAATCGAGCCACCGGACCGAATAAATACTGTGTCCTTATGAAAAACTTCGTGCATGGCCTCGGTTGCGGCTTGGATGTATTTGTTGTCCGTCACGTAGTCGGCGTATCGCTTGAAAATGTCATCCGGATCTTGATTCGGCACCAATCGCATGGAAACCTTTGCCGACGCCTTCGCCGGAATCACCGTCTTCGCTCCCGGCGCGGTGAAACCACCCGGCATGCCATGCACCTCTAATGTAGGACGCGCCCAGGTTCGGTACAGGACGGAAAACCCCGGCTCTCCCGTCAGCACTTTCGATCCAACTTCCGTCTTGCGATAGTGTTCCTCGTTAAACGGCAATCGTTTCCAGGCCTTCAATTCATCTTTGCTGGGCGGCTTCACGTCCTTGTAAAAGCCCGGGATAAGGACGCGGCCTTTGGAATCCTTCAGCTTGCTGATGATCTCAATCAGCGCGAACAACGGATTGGGCGCCGCTCCGCCGTACATTCCGGAATGAAGATCGGTCTTAGCTCCATAGGCTTCGATCTCTGTGTAAATCAGCCCGCGCAAGCCCACACATAGGGTCGGAAGATCGGGCGCAAAAAGTTCGGTATCGCACACCAGCGCGAAGTCAGCCTTCAGCTTGGTCTTCTCTTTGCGGACATAAGCCGCAATGGATTCGCCTCCAACCTCTTCTTCTCCTTCAATCAGAAACTTCACATTGAGCGGCAGCTTGCCATTGTGACCTTTCATCAAAGCCTCGATAGCTTTGATTTCCATCCAGAGCTGCCCTTTGTCGTCCACCGCACCGCGCGCATAAATGTTGTTGTTACGCTCGGTGGGCTCAAATGGAGGCGAAACCCATTCATCGAGCGGATCCGGCGGCTGCACATCGTAGTGCGCATAACACAAGGCTGTCGGTTTACCCGGCGCTTTAATCCAGTCGGCGTAGATGAGCGGATGACCTTTAGTCGGAATGACTTCGACATGCTCCAAGCCGATTCGCCGCATCTCGGCAGCCACAAATTCTGCAGCCTTTTGCACATCGGACTTGTGCTCAGTCAGAGTACTGATACTGGGGATGCGAAGCAGATCCTTCAGCTCGGTCAAAAATCTCTGCTGATTACCGCGGGCATAATTCACTGCCGGGGAAGCCATAAGCTCCGTAGCCTTTCTCGCAAGCGAACGCGATCCGTTTATCCAAGCCTGAAACGATTAAGTATACCCGGTTTAATGAGGAACGCCGTCGCTGAGCTTTTGGGTAGGGCAGCGCTTTTAGCGCTGCCGACCGCACCTTGCTCTGAGCCGGCTTTAGCCGCTGAGGTTCAGAAACCTGGCCGGTGAAAACGCCGAAATATCGTATTCAGGTTCAGTCCCGGTCACCATCTGGGCCATCACAAGTGCCGTCACCGGCGCCAGCAGAATCCCATTGCGAAAATGCCCTGCAGCCACAAAATAACCCGGAGTAGTCGTAGCTCCCAGGATCGGCAGATCGTCCGGAGTGCCTGGCCGCAACCCAGCCCACGCTTCCAGCACGCGCGCCGCCTTCAATGCGGGAACCAGACCGATTGCAGCCTGATGCAACCGCTGAATGGTATCCGCGTCGGTACGTTTATCGTACCCAGCTTCTTCTACCGTGGCGCCAATCAGGATTCGTCCATCGCTGCGTGGCACCAGATAAACCTCGGACGCTCGGATCACATGCTGCAACACCGGCTTCACGCCCACCACCGCCAGCATCTGACCTTTCACCGGACGAGTGGGAAAGCGATGAGGCGGCAAATCTCCAGCCCAAGCTCCCGCGCAATTCACGACGACTGGGGCGCCATAGGTTGTCTTGTCGGTCCGGATCCCAGCCACCTGCCCATCGGACAAGAGCAACTCCGTCACGGCCGTGCCAGAAGAAATATCTGTTTCACGATGCTTGGCCGCCTTCAGCGCAGCCAACACCAGCGCCCGCGGATCCACACTGCGCTCCTTCAAAAAAATCACTGGACG
>MNDG01000108.1:0-4855 GCA_001914815.1 Acidobacteriales bacterium 13_2_20CM_55_8 | reverse complement strand
TGAACGTGCTCCGGGGGAGGGAACAACAGCGTGCCTTGCTCACGCAAGTCAACATCGATTCCAGACTCATCCTGCAATTCGTGTGCAAACTCGGGATACGTACGCGCACTGACGATTGCCAGCGGCTGTAACGCGCTAGGAGTCCCGGCTCCACATTCCACCAACATTCCAGCGGCCGCATGGGAAGCTTCGTGGCCGGGCTCTCCGCGCTCCACCACGAGTACCTTCGCGCCACGTTTACGCAGCGCGATCGCCAGTGAAAGCCCGATGATCCCGCCGCCAACAATGATGACGTCCCAGGTCTTCACTCCCGTATTGTAGAAGATTGCTTGTGAGCAACGTCCTATGTGCTAGCGCAATCGTTCAGTCCACGCCGAGTAAATTTTCTGGGGATTTCAAAGCTTGCTGAGGAAGTCAACGATTTCAGGCTGTGTCCAATCCACGGGACCGAAAAACTTACGCCGCACCACGCCATTGCGATCGATGATGTAACTTTCCGGAAACTTAATGGTACCGTAGAGATTGTTGCTCTTCTGATCCGGATCACGGACCGTGAGCAGATCTATCTTGTGATCCTTCAGGAATTTGCGGTAGGCGCTCTCATCCACATCCACGCTCACCGCCAGGACGGTCACACCGCGAGCGGTCATCCGCTGTTGCATTTGCAGCAAAGAGGGCATCTCCTCCACACAGGGCGGACACCAGGTCGCCCAAAAATTCAGGACCACGATTTTGCCTCGCAGGTCGCGTAAGCTGATCTTGCGATCCGCGTCCTGCACCGTGAAATCCGGGGCCGTGCTGTCAATGTGAGCCGGCCGCGTGCCGCTGTAACAGCCGGCCAGCAGCAGAATTGAAAGCCCGAGCAGAACGGAGATGCGTCGCACAAAGCTATAATACCTAATCTGCCCTATGGGGAAGCCACATCCATCGTCCGACTCACCTCTGGTGTCGGTGATTATTCCCGCCCGCAACGAGGAAGCGAGCCTCGCTCAGTGTCTGGAGTCGCTGGCCTCACAGACCGGATTGACCTTTGAAATCATCGTCGTAGATGATGCTTCCACCGACCATACACGTCAGATCGCACAAACTTTTCCCCAGGTAAATGTTGTCGACGCTCCTCCGTTGCCGCCCGGCTGGACTGGGAAGAACAATGCCTTGGTCGCAGGCGCAAAAACTGCGAGGGGAAAGTGGTTGCTTTTCACCGATGCGGATACATTTCACCATCCCGGTTCATTGGCGCGCAGTCTGTCCGAAGCCGAGCAGCACAGCGCGGCCTTACTTTCCTATTCGCCTGAGCAGGAAGTCCGCGGCTTCTTGGAAAACGCAGTCATGCCAGTGATCTTCGCCGAACTGGCTTGCACGTATCGTCCCTCAGAAATATGCAATCCTGCTTCTCGCGCGGCTGCCGCCAATGGTCAATATCTGCTGATCACGCGCCAGGCGTACGACGCAGTCGGCGGCCATACAGCCGTCGCTACCTCTCTGCTCGAAGACGTTGCGCTCGCGAAAGCGGTGAAAGATTCCGGCCACAGGATTTTGTTTCGCTTCGGAGGAGATGCTGTCCGCACTCGCATGTACCGCAGCTTCTCTCAACTGCGTGAAGGCTGGGCGAAAAACCTCGTGTTGCTGTTTCCCTCTCCCTTACGACTTGCGACGCTGCGTCTTATGGAGTTTCTTCTGATTGTAGGTAGCGCCACTATCGCCTTCGTGGCCATTTCGCGGGGAAACTATCGCCCAGGCTCGTTCGCGGCGATTCTAGCTGTGATCATGATCGCCCGATTGCTCAGGCGTATCCGGAAGGCACATTTTTCCTGGACCTCAAACGCTCTAGCTCCGTTCGGCCTTCCGATCTTTTCGTATCTTTTATTGCGGTCGCGACTCTCTTACAAGAAAGGACTTGTGACTTGGAAAGGCAGAACCTACGTTTCGCCGCCCGGCCACAACGCCACGTCAGCAGTGGCGGGAGTCGCCCTAGGACGGGCGCGGCTTTAGCCCCTGAGGTCTGAATGATCTATCTAACCCGTAAAGCCGAATTTGCTGCCTCGCACTATTATCACAACCCGGAATTCACCCCGGAAGAGAACCAGCGCATCTTCGGCAAGTGCAACAATCCCAACGGACATGGTCACAATTACACCCTCGAGGTCACCGTAAAAGGGGAAGTCGATCCCCGCTCCGGCTTTGTTGTCGATCTCAAACAATTGAAGGAAGTCCTCAACCGCGAAGTCCTGGACGCAATGGACCACCGCTTCCTTAACAAAGAAGTGCCGGAATTTTTTACCCGCATCCCAACCACGGAGAATCTCGCGATCTCGATCTGGCAGCGCCTTGCGCCCAAACTGAAGACCGCCCAGCTACATCGCGTTCGCGTTTATGAGACATCCGATCTTTTCGTTGATTTCTACGGAGAAGCATGAAGGCTCACCTCACCCGCCGTTATATGTTCTCTGCTTCGCATCGGCTGCACAACGATGCCATGTCGGAAGCGGAGAATAAGGCGACGTACGGAAAGTGCAATAATCCGTATGGCCACGGCCACAACTACGCGCTGGAGATCACGGTCAGCGGCCCGGTGGATGAAAGTAGCGGCATGGTCTGCAATCTCACTGATCTCGACGCCTTTGTTGAGCGCGAAATCTTGGAACGTTTCCATCTTCAAAATCTCAACACCGTGCCGGAATTAGACCAGACAGTCCCTACGACTGAGAACTTGAGTGCTTCCATCTACGATATTTTGCAGCGTGGTTTTACTCCCGCTCATCTTGAAAAGGTACGCATACAAGAAACCATGATGAATTCTTTCGAATACGCCGGCACCAATGAAATACGCAAGTAGCGCCACAACTCACGTAGCGGCAGGCGACTCGCCTGCCACCCGAGCGAAGCTCGGTTAGTTAGAAGAGAAGGCCAATCATGACACCAACCGTTGAAACCACCACCCTAACCAGCGCCACCTTTGAAAATCTGGTGCGCGAAATTCTTGTCCGCCTGGGCGAAGACCCTGCCCGGGAAGGCCTACTACGCACGCCCGAACGCGTCCACCACGCCTTCGAATTTCTGACCAAGGGCTACCAGCAGGATCCCGACACCATGCTAAAGAACGCCCTCTTCACCGTCAGCTATGACGAAATGGTGATCGTCAAAGATGTCGAGGTCTTCAGCCTGTGCGAGCATCACATGCTGCCTTTCTTCGGCAAGGTACACGTGGCGTACATTCCCAACGGGAAAGTGATCGGCCTTAGCAAAATTCCTCGCCTCATCGAAATTTTTTCGCGCCGTCTCCAAATTCAGGAGCGTCTGACCACGCAGATTGCGGAAACCATTCAGAAAGCGATCCAGCCCCAGGGCGTAGGTGTAGTCATCGAAGCCCGCCACCTCTGCATGATGATGCGCGGCGTGGAGAAGCAGCATTCCTCCGCAGTCACATCTTCCATGCTGGGTTGCTTCCGCGACGAGCAGGAGACCCGAACCGAATTCCTGTCCCTGATTAATCACCGAAACGGTAGCTAGCTTGCCGACGAAACGCCGCTCAGCGCCGGCCCTTGCCCATCTTCGCGAAAAAGTCGCGCTCATCACTGGCGCCAATCGCGGCATCGGTCTGGCTATCGCTCAAGCGTTGGCTTCGGAAGGTTGTAACCTGATCATTACCGCCCGTGATGAACCCACGTTGAAGAAAACTGGAAGGGAACTGGCCCGCTTCAACGTTCGCGTCCTGCCTCTGATCTGCGATGTGCGGGACCCTGTGGCCGTAAAAGTTCTGTTGGCGGCGGTCGAACGGCAGTTTCATGGGCTGGATATTTTGATCAACAACTCCGGCATCGCTCACCCCAGCCAGAACGTGGAACAGCTTCCATTCGAATCCTGGCTCGAAGTCATCGATACCAACCTGAATGGTCTGTTCCTGGTGACCCAGGCGGCTTTGCCTCTGATGAAGCGCGGCAGCGCCATCGTGAATAATCTGTCTATTGCAGCCAAACGCGTCTTTCCCGGCTCCTCGGCTTACAACGCATCCAAGCACGGCGCTTTGGGATTTACCAACACTCTGCGCGAGGAACTGCGCTCGAAAGGAATCCGCGTGATCGCACTTGTCGCCGGCGCTACCGACACTGAAATCTGGAACACTCTCTGGCCGCAAGCTCCACGAGGAAAGATGATGTCATCAGAGACAGTAGCTGTCGCCGTAGTGAATGCGCTCAAATTACCGCTCGAAAGCACCATGGAAGAGCTCGTCATCCTGCCCACCGCGGGAACCTTGTAGGGGCCGATCGTCTGTCGCGCCAGGCGCTCAGAAGGGTGCCCCACTTCTCGCGATTTTCGAGAAGTGGGGTTTTTCGGCGGCTATTCTCGCGACTACAACTCTTGGGCGATATCAAGCCGTTCCCGGATCATACTCCGCAGCTGAGGTCTGCCCTCTGCGGTTCCTACTGCTCTTTACCACGTCCCATATCGATCCCTTCCTGGCCTTTGAGGAAAGATTTTTATGAGCACGATCCCCGCCACAAATCCTCCCACATGCGCCCAAAACGCGATGCCACCGGTCTGGCCGGAATAAGCAACTGCACTCGCTGCGCCACTAAGAAATTGATATACAAACCAGAAACCCAACATCACCCATGCCGGCAAATAAAAGAACCCAAGTCCAAACCAGGTGAGCAACCGGGCCCGTGGATAGAGAACAAAATAGGCGCCCAGCACGCCGGCGATTGCGCCACTGGCGCCCACGTTGGGCACACCCGAAAAAGGGTTCAGGATGATCTGCGCCAGGGAGGCAATGAGTCCGCTGATCACGTAGAACGTCAGATACTTGAAATGTCCCAAATGGTCTTCGATGTTGTCCCCAAAAATCCATAGGAAC
>MNDG01000082.1 GCA_001914815.1 Acidobacteriales bacterium 13_2_20CM_55_8 | reverse complement strand
TTTCTCTCGCTGGAGCTGCCGCGGCGGAAAGGCAAACTGCTCCCGGGCGTGCTCCAGTTGCTCGAAAAACTGAAGTCGCGGCCGCATCTGGTGCTCGCGCTTTTGACTGGGAACGTTTCGCGCGGAGCGCGTTTAAAGCTTGAGCATTACGGCGTCTGGCACTTTTTTGAATTTGGCGCGTTTGCCGACGATCATCGGGACCGCAACCAGCTTGGGCGATTCGCTCGTGCCCGCGCAAAAGAGAAGCACGACCGCGAGTTTGCCGCATCCGAGATCGACGTCATTGGCGATACGCCGCGGGATATTGCTTGCGGCAGGGCGCTCGGTGCGCGCACAATTGCGGTGGCCACGGGTACATGGAGCCGTGATGAGCTTGCGAAACATCAGCCCGATTTTCTGATTGATGATCTCTCAGATGTGAAAACCATTATTGATACGCTCGGATGGTGAGCCATTGACGAATGAACGGTTGAATGAAGAAAAAACCTTCCTCGTCTAGTGCAAAGCCGGTTCAAGACCGCTCGAATGTGTTGCCGCTCAAGGGCGAAATCGATCTCCACGTCTCACCGTCTGTCACGGCGTCGCTCAATGAGATGATCGACAAAAAGCCGAAACGTTTGGTGGTTGATCTTTCCGGCGTGACTTACATCGATAGCGCTGGTTTGGCGGCGTTAATTCAAGCAATGCAAAAGGTCGAAGCGTACGGCGGAAAATTTCTCCTGGCTGGATTGCAGGAAACCGTGCGCTCGATTTTCGAAATCTCGCGGCTCGATCAGGTGTTTCAAATCTTTCCAGACGCGGATGCTGCGCTGAGGGACTGATTCGATCCAGATTCCGCTGAGGACATCCTCCTTCGCCAAGGCTGCGGCGGACAAGTCGGATGCTACAGCGCAAAGCGCGTTAAGATATCGAGCGTTTGCTCGACATTCTTCGAAATGTCGAAATGCGACGCGTGTTCGACGTTCGCCGCGCGCGCTGCAATGCGCCGCGACGTGTCAGACCAGAACCGAATCGCGTCGCGCAAACCAACCAGATTGCCAGCATGGTCGATAATCGATCCGTGGACGCCGTCCTCGATAATTTCACTGAAGCCGTTGGAACGCGTCGTGATTACAGGTAATCCGCAAGCGAGCGCTTCGAGGCAGGCATTGGAAAATGGATCGTAAATCGTTGGCAAAATGAAGATGTCCGCAGCCGCGTAGACCCGGGCAAGATCCCTGACTGCGCCGAGAAACCGGACCGGTTCCTCGCGCCAAAATCGCAGACCTCTCGTCTTGTAGAGTTTTTCATTTCCGCGACCGGCAACCAGCAGACGCAGTTTTCGATTTTTGCACAGTGCCATCGCTTGGATTGCGAAAATTAAGCCTTTGCGCTCCCAGCCAGAGCCCGCAAACAGCAGCGCAATTTGATCCGCCTTCAAATTCAAATCCTCGCGTGCTTGTTTGCGCCGTTCGGGCTCAAATCGAAATTTATCGAGCGGAAGGCCGTTGCGAACGACGTCGATCTTGTCTGCGGGATATCGATAAAGATCGCCTATCTCGTCCTTGACCATTTGTGAACCAACGATCACTCGCGCGGCTTTGTGACTGGCTAACAGTGATTCCTCCAGTTGCAACAGATCGCGATGCTTGCGATTGATAGCCCGGACAAATTGCTTCAGCGGGAGTTCAAACTTTCGCCTGCGCAACAACCAGGCGCGATGGACACCGTCACCGGCACGATACATATCGCAGCTCCAAACACGCTCAAGGCTGAATAAAACATCGCAGGAGAGCTGCGCCCGGATTTGCTTCAGCTCATTCGCAAATCCAATGACCGAGCCTGCGCGCATGCGCGTGATCGATCCAAAAGGCCATTCGTGGTCTGGCCAATCATCCGTGGCGATAAGTTGGGCATCGTGCCCTGCGGCGGTGACTCCATGCGCGAGTCGCTTCAAGTACGCTTCGGCACCGCCAGTCGGAGAGTAGCCGCGCCGAACAAAAGCTATGCTGAGATTTTTCGCCATGCTTCTTAAACCCACCTTGTCACTTCGAGCTGAGTAAATCGCAACTCCGACTCCAAATGACGAAGGACCAATGACGAAGGACGAAAGAAACCCGAATGACAAAGTCCCAAACAGCGTTGATGCCGTGGCGCGGCTTTCGTGATTCGTGCTTCGTCATTCATCATTCTTGCTTCGTCATTGGCTAACGCTTCTGTTCGTGAAAAATGAGAGTTACCTCCAGTGGCTCGCCGCGAAACAAGACGCCCCTTTACTTGCTGCACGTTCGCCAGAATACTTGTAACCCGATGCCGGGTGAAACCTTAAACGCTCCTGCACCGGTGCGTCGTGTCGCGCCCATGACGCGTAATTTGCCGAGGAGCCTGCTTTACTCGATTTTTGCCCGCATCGGCGGCTCGGGCCTGGACACCGACGCATTTGAAACCTTGCGCGCGTCGTATCGCGGAGGGTTCCTCGGAAAAGCCATCGCCTACGACAACCGGCAAAAGGAAATTCCCGCTTCACTGATCCATTCCCTGCGATGGCATCCGGTGCGCCTTATCTCGTTTTTGGATCGGCCCTATTACTACGGAGCGAAAAAAAAATATCTCGACTGGATAACGTCCCGGCATTTGGCGACGGGCCGCTACGATTTGTTTCATAGTTGGTCTGGCGATTGTTTACGCACCCTACAAGTAGCAAGACGAAACCATATCCCTTCCGTCTTGGAGATCCCGACGTGGCATCGCGACGGCGGCAAAGAAAAAATTGTGCAGTCAAGAGTCGGCGCGTCGCCAGGCGAGACTGCCGCTTTTCCGAAGTGGAAGGCGAGGTTGTTGCTCCACCGAAAGCGTTTCATAAAAGAGTACGAACTCGCTGATCTCCTGCTCGTATTATCGGAGAAGGCGGCCAAAACTTTCCGAGTACGCGGTTTTCCGGATGAAAAACTCTTTTACCTGCCTCGAGGTGTATTTCGTGCTGTTTTCGCCGGCGCTTTGATCGAGCGAAAGGGTATTCAACATCTGCTCGAAGCATGGCATCGCCTCAATCTGCGGGATGCCGAGCTGTGGCTAGTTGGCTTCGTGCATGAGGAGGCTAAACCGTATCTGAAGCAATTCTGGCGTGATAACATTCGCGTCGTAGGATTTGTGCCGGACCCGGAGAATTATCTCAGCCAGGGCACAGTGCATGTTTTTCCCTCGCAATGGGAGGGCAGCGCCAAGGTCACATACGAAGCGGCGGCCTGCGCGTTGCCTCAAATCACCACGCGCGAAGCGGGCGATGTTGTGCGCGATGGCATCGAAGGCATCATCGTGAAGCCGGCAGATATCAGCGCGATCGCAGGGGCACTCGAGCATTTATACCAACATCCTGAAATCGCTCAGGAAATGGGCGCTGCAGCGAGGCGTCGCGTAGTCGAGAATTTTACCTGGGACCATTTTCGAACACGATTGCTCGACGCGTACGAAACTGCGATGCGAATGGCGCAATGATTGTCCAACGACCGGCGATCTTCAGGTCGCCCTGTGGCGGCTGGAAAGCGTCAGCCTTTACGAGCCCGTGAAAATTCTCCTCCTGCAACTCAAGCGAATTGGCGATCTGATTTTGACTACACCTGCCATCGCCGCCTTACGTCAAAGTTTTCCACAAGCCCAGCTCACGCTTGTTGTTTCGCAGGAATCTGCCGACTTGCTGCCGGCGATATCCAACGTCGATCGCATTCTGATCGCCCGACGCAATCTGCGCGACCTTGCGCTCTTTTCTTCCGTCGCAACGAGGAGATTTGATTATTGCATCGACTTCACACGAAATGATCGCTCTGCTTCTCTGGCGCTGTTGTCTCGCGCACGCAGACGCGTAGTGTCCTATCGCGTGCGCGAACAGTCGAAGACGCGGAGCCACGCTTACACAGACTTCGTGCGCGTTCGTATGCGGGACATGCATACGATCGACTACAACCTAGCTTTACTCGAGCCACTCCGCGCAAGCCATGCTCCAACCGCACCGCATCTGGATCTGCCGCAGATCGCATATGAAAAAGCCGACGCGCTTCGCCGCAGTTGGAAGGTCGTGAGGCCGTACATAATTTTGCATCCCGGCTCGGCGCGTCAGGAGAAACTTTGGGAGCCAGGGCGATGGGCAGAGGTGATTGACTACTTTGACCAAAACAATGGCTGTGATTTTGTTCTGACAAGTGGGCCATCCCGTGACGAGCAAACGCATATCGCGGCAATTAAGAACAAGGCGCAGCAACGCATCACCGATCTCTCTGGAAAAACAGATCTTCTTACGCTCGCAGCGTTGATTAGCGGGGCGCGACTTCTTGTAACAGTCGATTCCGCACCGGTGCATCTCGCTGGTGCGACATGCACGCCGCAAGTGATCTTGTTCGGCCCAACCAACCCATTCCATTGGCGACCAAGGGAAAGCCAAGCTGTCATTTTACAGGGAAAATCAGCCACGCCAGTGACGGAGTTTTCACCGGTCCAGCCGCGCGTCCCAATGAGTCAAATCTCGACGGAAGCGGTCATCGGTGCTATGGATTCGCTGCTGGCCACTCATTTGGCAACGGAACCTTCATGAGTCGGGGAAAAACTACAAAGAAGAGACTCTCATTCTGGCAGACGCTTAAGGCAGCGTCCGGCCCGTATCGGCGGCTCTACAGCTACGTTAGGCCATATAAGGTTCGCTTTATCCTTGGTCTGCTGTTGGGTTTCGCGTACGGCGGAGTCAATTCGCTTTTGCCGTTGGCCACCGCCCGGGTAACGAGCACCATCTTCCACGGGGCTGCTCCTAATCCAATGGCCTTGCGCTCCAATCTTGGAGTTTTGGATACAGGTCCGAAAGTCAACTCGATTGTTCTTATCTGCCTGGCCATTCCTGCGATCATGGCTCTGCGCAGTTTGTGTTCTTATGGGAACACCTATTGCATGCAGTGGGTGAGCAACAAGGTCGTGACCGACCTTCGAGCGCAGTTATTCAACAAAATGGTGCGCCTTTCGATGGACTTCTTTAACAGGATGCGCTCCGGCTTATTGATCTCGCGCATTACCAACGAGACCCGCGTAGTGCAAATGGCTCTGACGGCGGTCAGCAGCGATATTTTCAAGCAACCAGTCACGATTGTGGGCGCGATCGCTGTTCTGCTCCTGATGGATTGGAAATTCACTGTGATCACGCTGATTCTCTTCCCGACCTGTTTGTTGCCGCTACGCTATTATGGGCGTCGCGCTCGAAAGGCTATGCGAGGTCAGTTTGAAGGCATGGGCGAAATGGTAGTAACGATGCAGGAAACGTTCGCTGGTATTCGAGTGATCAAGTCCTTTGCGCGCGAAGCGCATCAAGAAAAAGCATTCAAGCGCAGCAATCAACTGCAGTTCTCCCAGATGATGCGCATCATCAGGGCGATGGAGGCCACCGGGCCGCTGGTCGAAATTATCGCTGCCATCGGGGTAGGCCTGGCCTTGCTTTATGTTTACGCTGCGAACCTGAGCGCGGGACGATTTTTTGGACTGATCACAGGAATTTTCATTCTTTACGATCCGATCAAGACCCTGAGTAAAATTCAAATTGTGATGCAGAATTCAATCGCAGCGACAACCTCGATTTTCTCCGTCCTTGACTCTGAGCCGACTGTGCGGGATGCGCCAGATGCCATCGAGCTCACGTCCGCAACGGGTCGCATCGATTTTCAAAATGTAATATTCCGATATGTCAATACAATCACCGACGCGGTCAGCAATCTAAACCTGCGCATCGAAGCGGGAAAAACCTACGCGCTGGTTGGCGCCAGCGGCGCGGGCAAGAGCACCATCCTCTCGCTAATTCTGCGCTTGTACGACCCAACGTCCGGCGCTGTGAAGATCGACGGCCAAGATCTGCGCTCGATTACACAAAAATCGTTGCGCGAACAGATCGGGCTCGTGACGCAGGAGACATTTCTGTTTCACGATACCATCTTCAACAATATCGTGTTCGGCCGGCTGCACGCCACGCCTGAGGAAATTTACGAAGCAGCCAAAGCTGCTTACGCCCACGACTTTATCATGGCGCAGCCAAAAGGCTACGAAACCGTAATTGGCGACAAAGGATGCCTTCTTTCCGGTGGACAACAACAACGCCTGGCCATCGCACGCGCCATTCTGAAAAACGCGCCGATTCTGTTGCTCGATGAAGCCACGTCATCGCTCGATTCCGAATCGGAAAAGCAAATTCAAAAAGCCCTGGCCAAACTGGCGACCGGACGCACGGTGATCGCCATTGCTCACCGGCTCTCCACTGTTCTGTCAGCCGACCAAATCATTGTGATGGATTCCGGCCACATCAAGGAGATCGGGACGCACGCGCAGCTGCTCGAAAAATCTGGCTACTACCGGCGCCTATACGATCACCAATTCAATCGCATTCCGGAGGAAAGCGCAGCCGAAGCAGGTTTTCTTGTCGAAGAGCTTGTGTGAAACCCCGTTAAAAAAAGTTAAAACAGTTACAACGTGCAAGTCCCCTCTCCCTTTTTAACCTTGTAACATTGTAACTCTTTTAACCATTTAACATCGGCGCAGCCATGCCGTTTAATATTGATCTGCATACGCATTCGTTCTTTTCCGGAGATGGCGTTTCGAGCCCGGAAGACCTGATTGCGGCCGCCCGCGTTAAGGGTTTGAACGGTATTGCCATCACCGATCACAACACCTGCGACGCGGTCAATTACTTGCTTCAGAAAGGTTTGATGCGGCTGGATGGTTTGCCCGTCGATGATTTCCTCGTTCTGCCCGGAGTGGAAGTGACCACCGCCGATGGTCATCTTCTCTGCATCGGTGCGGAGCTGCCGTATCTGAAGGGAAAACCGGCGCGGGAAGTCTGCGATATCATTCATCAGCGCGGCGGTCTCGCCATTCCGCCACATCCTTACGATTTGTTCCGGGCCGGAATCCGTTTTTCCATTCTGGAAACGCTGCCGGTGGATGCGATCGAGGTTTTCAACGCCGCGACTACGCTGCGCCGCTACAATCGTTATGCCTTCAAGTATGCGCAGATTCGAGGTTTGCCCATGACTGCCGCCAGCGACGCGCATCATGCCGCCGCCGTCGGGACAGCTTACACAATCGTCAACACCGACGATTTTTCGGTGAAGGGAATTCTCGCGCAGATCCTAAAGAGCAATGAACTGAATCAAAAATATCAAACGCCGCGCGATAGTCTCCGGAAGACTTGGAATAATTGGTTGCGACTGCGACGCCGAAAAAAAATCCCAGAACTCGCCGCAAAAGACCGCGATCACAACGGCCTGTAGCAACTCTCTGACTTCCAAGCTTCTATCTTCTGACTTATCACAATGCCCGCTTACATCATCGTTGAAATCGACATTATTGATCCGGTCGGCTACGAAGAATACAAGAGCCTCGCAGGCGCGACTGTGGCGAAGTACAGCGGGAAATACATCGTGCGCGGTGGCAAGACCGAAGTGCTCGAAGGCGATTGGAAGCCGAAGCGCATCGTTGTGCTTGAATTCGAATCAGCGCAGCGCGCCAAAGAGTGGCTGAACTGCGAAGACTACCGCGAACCGCGCAAGATGCGGCACCGCACGGCACGGACAAACATGATTCTCGTTGAAGGATTCGCGGGTGTGCCCGGCTCTCGAACGCATTCGCAGTAGCCTCGCTCGAAGACAGACTCGATGGATTAGCGCCTCTGGTTATTGGGCGACTGCATTTCAGTTTTAGCTCGCATATGTTGTGATAAAACTGAAAGGGCACACGCTCATCTATTTCACTGATTGAGGGTGAGACAACCACCGTTCCGTGTTTTTCTGAACTCGCGTTCCTTCACCACGATCATTCGTTCGTACGAGGCGAGCAGGCGACAGAGCACAAATCCGCGGTACCCGTCACGAAAACCCTGTTTCCAGATGTAATGGTAAAGGAAGCGCAAGCTCGGGCGGAACGGAGCCCGCATCGTGAGCTTCTTTAGCCAACGCTTGCGCTCTATTGCTGTTCCAAAAGGTGTGGCTCGCAACGTCCTTGCGCCAGCGGGCTGATGGAATTCCTCGGAGGCCGCTTCCCAGGTCGAATAGCGATTATGTTTCTCAACGAAAGTCGCTATGTCTGGAAAAGCGTAATGCTCCATTGGCGCGGCTAGATATCCGGCACGGCCATTGAGCAATACATGCTCGTGCACCTCGTTATCTCCGGAAAGGACAGTGTCGCCGATTTCGATCTGTTCATATCGGCCGAGCCGATGCCGAAACAGACGCAAGTTCCAACTTGGAAAGTAACCGCAATGATTTATCCACCCGTCCAGAAACCAGAATCGGCGGTTCACATAAAATCCATCGACGTCGGGGCGACGAATCGCCTCGCAGATTTCGCGTTGTAGCTCAGGCGTAATGCGTTCGTCGGCATCGACGATTAGCACCCATTCATGTTGCCAGTGAATATTTTCCAAAGCCCAGTTTTTTTTGCGCGGGAATTTGCGATTCCAAATGAATTGCACGATCTGCGCGCTGGCCATCTCGGCAATTGCTTGCGTGCCATCTGTGCTCGCCGAATCGACTACCACGATCTCCTGCGCGAACGAAATGCTGGCAAGACAATCGCGCAGGTTCGCGGCTTCGTTCTTAACAGGGACAAGGACCGACAACGGCGCCCGCGTGCCGGACTGCTCGCTCATTGAGTAATCTCGCGTCGTTTGGTTTCGCGTGCTGGGTTGCCGATGACAATGCTCCAGGGCCTTATGTTTTTCATCGCTACCGCTCTCGCGCCAACAATCGCCCCTTCACCGATAGTAACGCCCGGCCCCACGAACGCGTCCGCACAAACCCACGCTTCGGGGCCGATGGTAATTGGTGGACGCAGCAACGGAAAATCCGGCTTCCTGTGATCGTGTGTTCCTGCGCAAACATGAGCCCGGTGTGAGATTGTTGCGCGCGCTCCGACTGTGACGCGGCCCAAGTTGTAAATAAACGCATGCTCCCCGATGGCGCTTTCATCTCCAGCCTCGAGGTTCCATGGAAAATAAATCGTAGCCGAAGGATACACATGAACCCTGCGACCGATTTTCGCCCCGAAGCAGCGGAGCAAAAATCGCCTCCAACCGAAACAAGGCCTGGGACTAAACCGAAAAAGCGGCTGCGCGAAAGTCCACAAGATCCGGCGGATGATCTCGCCCGAGGAGTACTTCCTGGCGCGCCGATTTTGTTCAATGTCCAGCATAGGAAAAATCACTGACTACGGACTACACGAGTACGGGACTGCGGGCTTGTAGTCCAGTTGTCTGTTGTCGCCGCCTTATTCCCCCGCTGCTGGCTGCCACAACAGGGCCTGCAAAAAAGATTGAACACCATACATCCACGGGTTGTCACAAATTCGAATATTTAACCTTGTTAAATACTTTCCCGGATGCTACAACGCGTGATCGACAAAGCATCGACGAATAGAATTTACGGGATGTTGTCGACCCATACTCCCCAGGAATTTGATGAAAAAGAGTTATATGGCTGCTGAAGACAGCGATACCGGAATCAAGATTTACCTGCGGGAGATCGGGCAAATCCCGCTTTTGACTCCCGACCAGGAGATCGACCTGGCTGCGAAAATCAAAAAGGGTGACCGCGAGGCGCGAGCCTTGATGATCCGGTCCAATTTGCGTTTGGTGGTGAAGATCGCGCACGACTACGCGAATCTCGGTCTGCCGCTTCTGGACCTGATTTCCGAAGGCAACATCGGCTTGATGAAGGCCGTCGAGCGTTTTGACCCCGCCAAAGGCGGAAAGCTCAGCACGTACGCGGCGTGGTGGATCAAGCAATCGATCAAGCGCGCTCTGGCCAATCAGAGCAAGACGATCCGTCTGCCCGTGCATCTGGTGGACAAGATCAGCAAAATGCGCCGCGTTTCGCTGCAAATGAGTGAGGAACTCGGCCGTGAGCCAACGGACGATGAACTCGGTGATGAGATCGGGATCGCGAGCGGAAAGGTTTCGCAACTCAAAACAGTGTCGATCCGTCCCGCGTCACTGGATGCGCCGATCAGCGACGATGATTCCACCGAATTCGGTGAAATTGTCGGTGATGAGGATGCTCAAACGCCGTTCGAACTGTTGCGTGACAAAAATCTGCGCAATGAAGTCGGCGGTTTGCTCGACGTGTTGGATGATCGTGAGAAGAAAATCATTTTCCAACGGTTCGGCTTGGATGGCGGCAAACCAAAGACGCTCGAGGAAGTCGGCAAGAAATTCGGCGTTACACGGGAGCGCATTCGGCAGTTGCAGAACATCGCGCTCTCTAAGCTTCGCCGCGCTCTGAGCAAAAAGGAGCGGCCGGTCGACGTCGAATTACCAGTCGAGGCATAAGCTGCAGCGCTGTAGCCACGGCCCTGTGGGCCGTCAAGAGCCACGATCGAGAGACCGGCCACAGGCCGGTGGCTACAGCTACTTGACGACGCGTAGTTGGATAGAATCGATCATTGCGCGTCCCATGTGCACGTCGCTGACGATCACCATTCGATTGCCAGGGGCAGCTAGTTTTTTCGCACGTAAAAATCTCTCCGCTGACGCAATCGTCTGGTCCGGGTCCCCGGTAAAATCGATGCAGATGGAGTAGACACCCCAGTAAAGTGCCAGCTGCCGATATACTTGTTCGCTCGGGGTGAACGCAAAGATGGGTGCATGCTGCGGGCGCAAATTGGATGCGTAACGCGCCATTCGTCCGTACCGAGTAAAAACGATCAGTTTTGAATCTTGCAACGAGTTAGCTAACGCGACGGCTGAAGCCACTGTTTTCTGCCGTACACTTTCCAACATCGCACCATTGGCATAGCCTGCGCCCCCGCTGCGCTCGATGCGTATCGCCACTCGGTTGAGGACCTCCACACATTCAATCGGATAACGGCCAAGCGTTGTTTCAGCGCTCAACATGAGA
The DNA here is from genome assembly GCA_001914815.1 of Acidobacteriales bacterium 13_2_20CM_55_8. Taxonomy (GTDB): domain Bacteria; phylum Acidobacteriota; class Terriglobia; order Terriglobales; family Acidobacteriaceae; genus 40CM-3-55-5. The sequence goes on along the minus strand of MNDG01000082.1, from coordinate 319 downwards.
GCGTCGGCTTGTTCGAAAACGGCGTTCGCCACATCGGTGACCTCTGCGCGCGTGGGAAGCCGATTTGTAATCATCGATTCCAGCAGCTGCGTTGCGATTACCACCGGTTTGCCCAGATGAATGCATTTTTTGACAATTCGGCGTTGAATAATTGGCAGTTCCTCCATCGGACATTCGATTCCCAAATCGCCGCACGCGACCATGATCACGTCAGCGCTTTCGATCATCTTCTCGATTGATCGTACTGCCAGCTGGTCCTCAATTTTTGCAACGATCTGTGCGTTACTCTTCTTTCTGGAGAGAAGTTGACGGAGCTGTT
>MNDG01000107.1 GCA_001914815.1 Acidobacteriales bacterium 13_2_20CM_55_8 | reverse complement strand
TGCAGGCTATGCTGCCTGGATTCTCTTCCGAGTTGATCCAACTCAGCTCCAAGATTTCCGACTTCGAGAGCAGCGATATCGGACGTGTCACGCTGCACCGATTGGCCCACGTCGAGGGCCTTACTATCAGTGTAACCAGCGCGCTTGCTCCCGGACCGGCTAAGAAGGCGTTCGACAAAGGTCGGGAGCAGGAGAGAAAAAGTCAATGGGACAAAGCGCAGGAATTTCTTACCAAAGCTGTGCAGTTATATCCCCAATACGCCGTAGCCTGGTTCGAACTGGGTCGCGTGCAAGCGCAAATGAACAATGCAGCCGGAGCGCGCCAGTCATTTAGTCAGGCTCTGGCATCGGACCCCAAGTATGTGAGTCCGTATCAGGCACTCGCGCAATTGGGGGCCAGCGAAAAGCGGTGGGCAGACGTTGTAGAAATCACCGACAAACTGCTGCGGCTAAATCCAGTGAACTTTCCAGAGGCCTGGCTTTTGAACTCGGTGGGGAATTATATGGCGCAGAACTTCGAAGCTGCCGAGAACAGCGCACGCCAGGGGATCAAAGTCGATGACGCTCATCGAGCCCCGAAACTGGAATATCTTTTAGGGATGCTTCTGCTACGAAAGCGAGACTACTCCGGAGCATCGCAGCACATGCAACAGTACCTCAGCTTGGCGACGCAGCCCGCGGAAATGGAGGAGGCGCACAAACAACTGGCAGAGATCGCCCGGCTTTCCTCCTCGGCGAGCCTTCCTTCCGCAAGCCCGAAAAAATAGTCTGGTGACAAAGAACTCATAACAAGAAGGTCTGTGTCCCGGCTTTCGTGGATTTTGTGCCAGCCGTTTGGGCGTGCCGGTAGTATCAAATCAGGAACGTCTCCAGGAAAATCCACAGTCTTTTTTGTGCAAACAAATTCACACTCTGCTACGATCTCCACCATCGCGTTCATCTCATTGAGACCAAAAGCTTTAAATTTAGCAGTCTGGATGCATAAGTGCACTAAGCAGGGTGTCCCCTCTCCTTTGCCAAATCCTCTGCACATAATGTTTTTATCGGGAGAAGTGTCATGAGGCACCGGGCACCGAGGGCGCACCGGCGAAGGAAACGGTATGGCCGCTTGCGGCGTGTTTCGCTCGCACTGCTGGCACTGGTTTTGGTGAGTTTCACGGTTTGGTGGATCGCATCCAGCCTTCACCATTTTTCATCGTCTTCCGCGGATGCGCTGAATTCTGATTTCACGCTAGCTAATCCGAGTCAGAACCTGGCTGCTCTGGCGGCCAACTCATTTTCGCCTGCACCGCGCACTGAGGGTCGGCAGGTCGTCTATCCATACTCGGTCGTACCCGGTGGAGTTCGATCACCAGAAGAGCTGCATCAGGCAAGTCTCCATGATCGCGTGGTTGACCGACATTTTTCCGGATTCGACTTCCGCCGGGCCAAAGTGGTGGAGCTCCAACAGGCCAGGCTCGTATATCTCTCCTATCGGATTGGGAACAAGGTTTTCTGGACCAAAAAGAAAGTGCACCTGCGAAAAGGCGAGAGGCTGATCACCGACGGCACGATTAGTGCACGCACTCGCTGCGCCAACCAGGTGTCTGCGACCCCGCAGAATGCAGTTTCTGCAGAAGAGCCGCCCGCGGAAGCATTCGAAGACCCATTCTCGGCCGGAGGCGCGGCCAGGCAGATTCCGTTCCCCGGCAATTTTGAATCCGCACTATTTAACCGTGAGGCTTCCGGATTCGATCCCCAAGGTCCTCTCAATTCACCCCTTTTTGGGCCAGGCGGTGGCGGCGGCTTACCGCCTATCTTTCCGCCTCCGATACCATCGGGTGGCTGCGATCCAACCAAACAGATCTGTTCTGGGGGACCGCCGCCACCCCCGCCACCACCTCCAACCCCAGTGCCAGAACCAGGAACGATTCTGCTGATCTCATCCGGAATGGCAGCCATTTATATGCGCTATCGGAAAGTCATTTGAAGCCGGGTAAACTCGACATACAGTGGCACGAAACAATTAGTCCTTCTGGACATTGGTAATCCTCGGCAGGTACTACGACTAACGGGTAATGCGCCGCCTTCACACGCTGCTAGAATTTACGCTAAGAGCGATGAACCCTCTCCCCAGAAACGTGCTCACCTGCGTGCTATCGGTGGTTAGCATGTTGCCGGCGCTGGCCACGGGACAATCAGCGCCTCTAGCCGCGGCGACTGTCGACCATATCGCTCTGCTGGGTGGAACTGAGAACGTGGAAGTGGAGATCACCGCCAGCCAGCGTATTACGCCGCAGGTGCTGGCTTTAACCGGACCAGAACGCCTGGTAATCGATTTTCCCGGCGCGGTGCCCGCAAGCACTCTGCATGATCTTTCGACAGCTCGCGGCCAGGTCAAAAGCATCCGCGTCGGACTTTTCGCCACTAACCCGCCCATTACCCGCATTGTCTTGGACTTGAAGGCGCCGCAACAATACGACCTTTTTCCTGCCGGCAAAACCGTAATTGTGAAGCTGCACTCGTCTGTGAGACAGGTGGCCGTCTTGACCACGACAGCGGCAAAACTATCCCCTCCGGTCGCCACACCGAATCAAGTGAGCAAACCTGCGACCAAGGTCGAAGTTGAGTTTCGCAATGGCAAATTAACCATTTCGGCGAACAAGGCAACTTTGGCGGAAGTTCTTTACGAAGTGCAGCGCAAGACTGGCGCGGACATCCCCATTCCTTCCGACGCCCAGCGCGAACAGGTGGTCGGGAGCTTCGGACCTGCACCGGCCCGGGAAGTCCTGGCTTCACTGTTGAACGGTTCGCGATTCAACTTCATTCTGGTAGCCTCGGACCGCGATCCTTCCCAACTGCGCAGCGTTCTTCTAACTCTCCGCGGGGACGCAGTGCAACCTTCTGCTGAATATTCTCCAGCTCCGCCGGTGGCGACGGTTATGCCCGAGTCGCCGGCAACACAAGTTCAATCTGATATGGCGTCCGAGGAGCCGGATCCGGACGCACCATCACCCCATCGCGAGTAGCCGTCTTTCAAAATTCCTCTAGTGATGAATCAATCTGACGGGAATCGGGGATATCCCGCCGGCAGAGACTGGAGCACCGGCGCCAGGATTGTTGCCGCAACCAACCACGTTGAGGATGGTCATTTGGACCTGACCGCTGGCGCCATGACGTTCCAAACAAAGGCTTGCAGGAAACCGATGATGGTTACCTGTCCGGCGGTGTTCAAGGTGGTGTTATCAAAAATAGGCAGAATAACGATTGAACGGCTGGTTGAAACTAATTTTCCCGACTGCGGACCGCTATTCGCGGTGATCTGCATCGGGCCAGTAGGAAAGTAACTAGTGTCCAGAATGTCCTGACTCGGCATATTGATCAAGCACTGCAGTCCTTGAAATACCTCTTGACGGAAAGTGTTGCCGGGGAGGGTGGTGTCCACGATTGCATTTGGGGTGGTCCCGCCGCAGGAGTAAAGGTTGAAATCGCAACATTCAATGCTTTGTTCGAAATTGGAGCTTCCTTGGCACGAAGGGCACAGATTGGATGCCGCGATCGCGTTATCATCGTCGTTAACTTTCCTCCAACCCTCAATCCATGTTGGGAACCACGGCGTCCGTCGAAATCTGCGTTATAGCGGCATAACTCGCGCCCGGAACAAGAAATTGGATCACATTGCCGAAGTGCCACTGGTAGGGATAGCTGAGAGTGACCCGACTGCTGACCACGTATAGCGGTCCACTGGCTCCTGGGACAGTTGCGGTAAAGGCGTAGCTGCGGTCGACGGTCAAGGTTAAATCCCCACCCGCAGGACAGCCATTTCCCGAAGCCACATAGGTCCACGGTGTGGTAGCCGAAGCCCCCTTCGTGCTCAGTCCGCAATCATTAATCCTTGCCTTCTGCAAATAGGCAGACACTAAATCGCGCACCGCGCAAACCGACGCCGGCGAAGGCGGGGACCCGCATGACGTTGCATTGGAAAGATCATTGGTGGGAAGATTGGACGCAAAGCGGGCTCCTTCCCGCGCCGCGTTGTTCAGCTTCTGTTTCAGATTGAACGCCTGGCTGAAATCAAAAGTTCCCACTATGAAGACCGCTAGCAGTGGTAGAGCCACGGCGAATTCCAGAATTTGAGAGGCCTCGGCGGTTGTAAAGACGCGCAGGTACGGCAGAAAAACTGTCGCAGCCTTGCGTGACCCGGAACTATCCACTAGTCCTCTCCTTCCATCTGCACTTCGGCCGGAAGGTTAATCCGCTGCATGTGTAGAGAGGTGAACGGAAAATAAAACTGATATGGATACTGGAAGCTGACGCCAACACCACAGCCTGCTGGCCCCGCCGCCGGCGTATCCAGTTGTATGTTGAAGTACACGCAGATATTAGGTTTCCCTCCGCTAGGAGTTAAGCAAGACGAAGGCCCACCCGCGCAGGCTAAACGACTCGCGCCCGAGTTAGTGACTTGGGTGGGGTCAAGCTTCGAAGCCTGCAACGCCTGTGCCACTCTGTCAGCAATTGCGTCCACCGAGGAGAAACTATTCCCGCAAGAGGCGCAAGTAGGCGCGGATGCCATACGGGCACCCTCGCGGGCGGCATGATTAATGGTAGCGTAAATGTTATAAGCGCGGCCGAACCAGTAGATTCCAAACAGCATCATGAAAAGCAACGGCAATACCACGGCAGCCTCGGCGATTTCGGCGCCTCTGGTGCCGACCACGATCTCTTTCAGTCGGCCCATGTTCATCGCTCAATACTTCGTTGCATCGTGTTCAACCGCGTAGCGCTTCCCACACCTGCCTCACACTATAAAGAATAACTGCGATCGCCACCGCGATTCCGAAGGGCACTTTCAGCGCCTCAGGATTATCCAGCGAAAGCTCTGGCCCGGGCAGATGCAGCGTGAAGAAAGCGGCCAACATCCGTCCAAGGTTGCGCACCGTCTGCCGCACCCGTTTGTGCCATATGACCATTACGGCAGCCATCACGCCAGCAATCAGAATTGCACCCAGCAACACTGTGATCAGAGGTTGCGGACCGAGAAAGGCGCCCAACGCCCCGACCAGCTTCCAGTCACCCGCGCCCAGACTCCTTACCATGACGAAAGGAAGCAGCAGCGCCAACCCTAATATTGCTCCCAGCACGGAAGCCCTGGCGCCGGGCCAGCCCCAAGCCAGAGAATTGACAGCAACTCCAACCAACAGCCCCGGCACCGTCAGCCAGTTTGGAATACGGCGGAAATGCCAGTCACTCCATCCTGCGGCAGCGGCAAAAAGCGCAGGCAGCATCCAGATTCCCTCCTTTACCATTCGCGTAAACCACAGATAGGACAGTCCGGCGCACGGTTACGCGACGACACAGAAGAATTCATCTGGAAGTAAGGCAGCGGAGTTGTCATCGAAAGCTCCAGGCCGCGAATAAAGGCAGTAACTAGTGACTAGTGGCTAGTAAAAAGCGAACAGCCGAGACTAGCCACTAACCACTAGTCACTAGCCACTGGTTTTCTTCACCGGCAGCAAGAGCGCATTCTTCGCGGATTTTCACACACAGATTCGGTCAAGTCAATGTGCAGAAAGTGGATTATTCGCCAGGATAGCGAGGCCTTGCTGGAAAATAAAAAAGGGCCCAATTGTCTCGGGCCCTCTAAACCAAACCATCAGATTATCGGCTGAGGGCATGAACTCCACTACGTTCCGCAACCACCCGCCGGGCATTGTCAGCCAGTGCTTTCGCCTGCGGCAAAAGCTCCAGCGCCTTGATGACTTGCGGATCGCTCTCTGCCCGCACCTTCAACCCTTCTTCCTGGCCGAAAGCGTCCACAAAGATCTCGCTGCGTATGCTGGAACGCACCCACTCATTGTTCTCTATCAAATCGCCTTCAGTGTAGGGAATCTTGTCTTCGTCCAGGAATTTGCGGAAGTCCTGCATCACCACATCGTCGACCTCGAATTTATTGGTGGGATGATGGGTAATGACGTAGCGCTTGGCGAAATTGAAGAAAGCATAATGCTGCAAAAGTGAATCCTGGAAGCGATTGCTCTTCACTGCCGCAATCTTTACGTCAGGTGAAATGCCGCCACCACCGTAAACCGTGCGACCGCTGTCCGTGAGCTTTATCTCGTGGCTGCCGTTATTCTCTTCGCCCTCGCGATTGTAGTAATAGTCATAGAGTGAGACGTTGGAGTAATCGCGCTGGATCAGCCGCCCGCTCGGGGTGTAATACTTGGCCGTAGTCAGCGCCAGGCCAGTGTTCTCCACCAGCGGATAAACTGTCTGAACCAACCCTTTGCCGAAAGTGGTTTCTCCTGCAATTAGCCCGCGATCGTGATCCTGAATCGCGCCAGCGACGATCTCAGCCGCAGATGCCGTGCCCCGGTTTACAAGCACCACGAGAGGATATTCTTTGCCGCCATTCCCGTGCGTGGCGGTGTAGCGTTTTTCCGGAGAGGAACGCCCATGGTGAGAAACAATCAGCGCACCTTTGCGCAGAAACTTGTCCGCCACTCCGACGCCTTCGCTAAGTAGTCCGCCGGGATTTTGACGCAGGTCAAGGATCAATCCCTTTAGATCTCCCATCTCGTCGAGCGCTTGGGCAACCTCATGTTCCGTAGTCTCATTAAACTGCGCGACGTGCATGTAGCCGATTCCGGCCCGGATGGGGAAATGTAAATCCACGCTGTAACGCGGTATCTCATCACGCACCACAGCAAACTCAAGCGGCTTCTCCGCGCCTTCACGCTGAATGCTGATATGGACCGTAGTTCCCTTAGGTCCTTTCAAGAGGTCGGCCACATCGCCCGTGCTCATGTTATCGGTGAGCTTTCCGTCGACGGCGACAATGATGTCGCCCGGACGAATACCCGCGCGATAGGCGGGAGTCCCCACAAATGGAGCGATGACGATAACTTTGTTATTGCGCGGACCAACCGTCATGCCCACGCCGTAGTACTTGCCGCGCTGATCTTCGCGCAACAGGGCATACGCCTTAGGATCGAAGAAATTGGAATGCGGGTCGAGCACATGGAGCATCCCCGGAATCGCGCCGTTGTAGATAGCTTTGTCGGCATTCACCGGCTCAGCGTAGTTCTGCTCCACCACGCTGTAAACCTCGGTGAATTGCTTCAAGCTTTCGCGAACATCGGAGTCGCTGCCAGGGGCCACGGCTGGGTTTCGTTGGGCGAATAAAACGCCCAGAAAACCGCAAGTCGTGAGAAATAAAACAAGAACAAAGAGAGTTTGACGAGAACTACGAGCCATCGTTGGTTTCCTTCGGTCCGGGCATGGCAAATCGCCCGAAACCGCACATTCTGAGCGAAGTATAGCATGTCAACCGGGGGCCAAAATCGGTCATTTCGTGCTCCAGAAGTAACCACCTAGGCAATCCGCCGGCCCGGGTCGCTATCCATCATTTGGATGCTCCATCGATCAGAAAAGGCGCGCCGGATTCCAAACTCAACCCGAAAATGTTAAGTGATCAAACTGCCCCGCATTGATGGCAATCTGCTCCGGCAGTATTATGGAAATTATGAACCTGGGCTTTCCAGAGATGATCTTCATCTTCCTGCTGGCCTTGATCATCTTCGGGCCCAAGAAGTTGCCGGAGATTGGCCGCCAGATCGGCAAGGCGCTCAACGAATTCAAGCGGGCCTCAAATGAATTCAAGGCTCAGATTGAATCTGAGATCTCGCACCTCGATGTCGAAAATCATCAGATCCTCCCTCCCGCCGAGCCGCCAGCGGGCGCTGTAGCTGCGGATAGCACTGTAATGGACCCTGCTACCAGTCATGAATTACCTCCTGAACCGCAGCCTGAACCGCACTGCATAGCCAAGGCCCAAGATGTCTGACAGCGCTGAATTGCCTACCCCGGGCTCCCTTCAGGATTCCATGCCCGCGATGAGCTTCCTCGAGCACCTCGAGGAATTGCGCAAGCGAATCATCTACTCCCTGATTGCGGTCACGGTTGGATTTTTCGCCTGCTGGAACTATCACGAGTTCATCTTCCGTTTCGTACAGCGCCCGGTGATGGACGCGCTTCAACGCAACGGGATGGCGGAGAAGCTGGTCTATCTGAATCCCACCGAACCCTTCAACCTTTACTTGAAGGTAGCATTTCTTGCCGGTTTGTTTGTGACTTCACCCTTCGTGCTTTATCAGGTGTGGCTATTTATCTCTCCCGGGCTTTACCGGAACGAAAAACGCTACGTGCTGCCGTTCATGTTTTCGACCGTGTTCTTGTTCCTGGGAGGAGGACTGTTCGCTTACAAGATGGTCTATCCCGCGGCCCTGAACTTCCTGATTGATTACGGTAAGCAGTTCCAGCCGATGATCACCATCGGCGAATACACGGACCTATTTCTGACCATCATGCTGGGGATGGGCCTGATTTTCGAGATGCCGATCCTGGTGTTTTTCTTATCCATGATGGGCATCGTAAGCCCGAGATGGATGTGGCGTAACGTCCGCTATTCCATCCTGGTGATCTTCATCGTCGCCGCCATTTTGACCCCCACCACCGATATTCTGAATATGTGTCTGTTCGCCGCGCCTATGGTGGGACTCTACATCTTAAGCATCGGCGTAGCTTGGATAGTCCATCCCTCCCAGCGCCGCGCCCGCCGGGCACGAAAGGGGCAATGACAGTTGGTATGAAGTACGCCGTGACGATTGCGCTGTCCGACCCGCACCGAAGCGCTGATCCACCCCCAACCGCGGAGCGGCGACAGATTGCAGCCCACGGCGCAAGCCGTGGGTCAGTGCCGGGAACCGCCCAAGCCCCGGAGGGGCGAAAGAAAACCCCCCATGTTCACATTCTCCCCATACGGTGCGGCGCTCGAACGCTGGCGACATGTCTCATACTTTCATCCACCCTAATTGCCTGCGCTCGCCAAAAATCACCCGACACTCCGCAAACCGTATCCTCAACCCTACTCCCAACCGCGATGAATTCCGACGACCCCGCCCCCAAACCTTCAATCAACTCCGCGCGCGCCATGCAATACGTGCGGGACGTCGTCGCCTTCGGCCCACGTCCCATTGGAAGCCCCAATCACAAAAAACTCGAAACCTACATCGTCTCCCATTTGAAAGGTGTCACCGTCGAAGACGACGCCTTCACCGCGGACACTCCCGAAGGCAAATTCCCGGTGCGCAATATCATCGCCAAATTTCCCGGTACGCGCGACGGCATCATCGTCATCGCCGGTCATTACGACACCAACTATCCATTGCGAAATACGGGATACGTCGGCGCCAACGACGGTGGCTCCTCCACCGCGATCCTGCTCGAACTCGCCAACCACCTACGCGACAAAAAACGTGATGGCTACAGTGTGTGGCTGCTGTGGACGGACGGCGAAGAAGCCGTGAAACAGTGGTCCGCAACCGACAGCCTATACGGCACACGTCACTTGGCAGAAAAGTGGGAAAAAGACGGCACCCTCAAAAAAATCAAAGCGTTTCTACTCACCGACATGATCGCCGATGCCGATCTCAACATCGATCAAGACATGAACTCCACCCCCTGGCTCGAAAGCGTGGTCCTCCAGGCTGCCACACGACTGGGCTACCAGTCACATTTTTTCGGCCGCTCTCTCCCCATCGAAGACGACCACCTGCCTTTCGTGCACATGGGCGTGCCCAGTGCCGATTTGATCGATATGGATTATGGCTATAACGATGTCTTCCACCACACGCCGCAAGATACCCTCGACAAACTCAGTCCTAAGAGTTTGGAGATCGTGGGCAGTGTGTTGCTCGAGACTGTGCGTCTGCTGGATAAAATGTAGTCGGAAGGTCCGATTTCAGATTTCCGATTTTCAATTTCAGAAGCCGAAGTCAAAGTTTGCTGCTCACTTCGTTTTTGCTCTTTTCCGGATTTTGATTTCTAATCCGCCCTTGGGGCTTCCTTGAACCAACTCACTTTTTGGATCCTGTTTAACCTTTTCGTCCTGGTGATGCTGGTCCTCGACCTGGGAGTCTTTCACCGTCGTAACCACGTGGTGAAATTTCGTGAGGCGCTGCTGTGGAGCGCCATGTGGATCGCACTGGCAGCTGTGTTCGCGGTCATTGTTTACTTTTGGCACGGGCGCGGCTCCGCGCTGGAGTTCGTCACCGGATACGTAATCGAGCTTTCCCTCAGTGTCGATAATCTTTTTGTCTTTCTACTCATCTTCCGTTATTTCCAGGTGCCCACGGTTCATCAGCACAAAGTTCTGTTCTGGGGAATTCTGGGGGCGCTAGTCATGCGCGCCGTTTTCATCCTGGCAGGAGTCGGACTGATTCGACAATTCCACTGGATCATCTACGTCTTTGGGGCGCTGCTGGTCTACAGCGGAATCAAATTGTTCCGCCAGGAGAATGCGGAAATCCATCCTGAAAAGAATCCGTTACTGCGCCTATTTCGCCGCTGGATTCCAGTAACCAAGGATTACCAAGGAGCAAAATTCTTTGTGCGCCGTCCCGGACTGTATGCCACGCCCCTGTTCATCGTGCTCTTGGTGGTTGAGACTACTGACGTGCTGTTTGCGGTCGATTCCATTCCCGCAATCCTGGCCATCACGCTCGACGCCTTCATCGTGTACACCTCAAACGTGTTTGCCATTCTTGGGTTGCGATCCATGTACTTCGCCCTGGCCGGAATGATGGAACTTTTTCACTACTTGCACTACGGACTTTCCCTTGTTTTGATTTTTGTCGGTGGGAAAATGCTGGTTTCTCACTACTATCAGATTCCGACGGAAATTGCCTTAGGCACCGTTGCAGGAATTCTGATTATTTCAGTGCTTGCGTCGATGGTGCATCCAAAGAAGGCCAAGGCTCAAGGTTTGTAACTCGTAAATCGAAAATCGTACTTCGTACTTTTAGACAAACCGAACCAAGTCCCCCTTCACCACAGAGTGTTTCAAAAATTTCGCATCATTGTGAGCGGGGAAGTCGGTGCGGTAATGAGCGCCACGGCTTTCTTCGCGCGCCAGCGCAGATCGTACAACCAGCAAAGCAACCGCGTGCAGGTTTTGTGCTTCGTACGCGCGCCGGGTTTGCGGATGAGCTACCCGCGGACCAAGTTTCTCCAATTGCTGGATGGCTTGCTTCAAGCCCTTCCCAGTCCGCACGATGCCTGCATCCTGCCACATCAGGTCTTTGATCTCGCGGACGATTTCCTCTTTCCCCGCATCCACCGGACCGTTGGAATACCGAGCCCGTGGTTGCTCTGCTTTCGCCGGCATCGAACGCAAAGGTCCCAGTTCGCGCATACTTTTTCCCGCTCTCGCCCCGAACACCAGGCCCTCGAGCAGGGAATTACTGGCCAAGCGGTTGGCTCCGTGTACGCCGGTGGCGGCCGCCTCGCCCGCCGCATACAGCCCAGGCAGCGTGGCGCGACCGTGTAGGTCCGTGTGTACTCCACCCATCGCGTAATGTGCCGCCGGGCGAATTGGAATCAGGTCCATCGTGATATCGATGTTGTACTGCATGCAGGTGGCGTAGATGCGCGGGAAACGGGTCTTCACGTGCTTCTCGTTCAGATGGGTGAGATCTAGATAGACGATCGGATCTTTGGAGTTGCTGACTTCGAGTTCGTGAACAATCGCCCGGGCAACCACGTCACGCGGGGCCAGTTCGCCCATCGGGTGATACTTGGTCATGAAACGGGTCAACTCGATATTTCTCAGATAGGCGCCTTCCCCGCGAAGGGCTTCCGAAAGCAAAAAACGCGGCGCAGTTTTCAAATAAAGCGCCGTCGGGTGAAACTGGATGAACTCCATATCGCTGATTTCCACTCCGGCGCGAAATGCCATGGCGACTCCGTCTCCCGTGGCCACGGCCGGATTGGTGGTGTTTAGATAAAGTTGCCCAAGGCCACCGCTGGCGAGCACTACTGCAGAAGCGGCCATCTGCTGATGTTCGCCCTTGTCGCTGATCAGGTAAATGCCGCACACCCGCCCGTCTTCGACCCGCAGATCGGTGGAAAATTCGAACTCGCACACAGAAATATTCTTAAGCGTTTTGGTTTTGGCGTATAAAGCACGAAGGATTTCCCGTCCAGTGGAATCTCCATGCGCATGCAGGATGCGGTTACGACTATGTGCACCTTCCCGCGTGAACGCCAGCTTGGTGCCTTCACGGTCGAACTCTGTTCCCCACTGAATCAGTTCTTCGATGCGCTCTGGACCTTCTTCCACCAATACCTTGGCCGCGTCGGGGTTGCATAGCCCATCGCCCGCATTGAGTGTGTCCTGGAGATGAAGGCCGATCTCGTCTTCGTCGCTTAGCGCGGCCGCAATTCCTCCCTGCGCCAACTGGGTCGCGGAGTCTTTGAGTTCCCGCTTGGCTAGCACTACGACACGGCCCGCGGCAGCCAGTTCAATGGCTGCACGTAGTCCGGCAACCCCGGCGCCAATCACCAGGAAATCGGTTTCGGCTGGAGCACACTTCATTAACAAAAATGTTACCACGCGTGGACAGTCGGTTGCCGAGGTTAGGTCATTGGGTTAAGTTATGATGACAAAGCCGTGATCCGAGTGACCATCTCCGTGACGCCGCGTCCGTATCAGGCGATCATTGAAAGCGGCCTGCTGCAACGCTCCGGCACACATCTGCGCGAGATTCTTGGCCAGCGCAAGCAGCTTTTTGTCGTGACCGTGCCTCCCGTGCGACGGAAATGGGGCAAGATGCTGATGGCCTCGCTCACTTCCGCGGGATTCACCGCGAAACTTCTGGAGATGAAAGACGGCGAGCCTCATAAGAAACTCGCTACGGTCGAAGAATTATCAGAAAAGTTATCCCGCATGGGGGCGGATCGAGAATCCGTCGTTATAGCATTTGGTGGCGGTGTGGTCGGAGACGTCGGCGGCTTGTTGGCATCGTTGTACATGCGCGGTGTGGACTTGGTGCAGATTCCTACCACGGTGCTGGCTCAAGTGGACGCCTCCATTGGTGGCAAAACGGGAGTTAATCTCCGGACAGGAAAAAACCTGCTGGGAACTTTTCATCAACCGCGTGTCGTGTTGATCGATCCAGCGGTCCTATCCACATTGCCGGAACGTGAATTTCGCGCCGGCCTGTTCGAGTCGCTGAAGTGCGGAGTGATTGGTAATCCCGAGCTGTTTCGCCGGTTGCAGAACGTTCAAATAAAAGAGTTGCGTGAAAACGCTGCCGCCCTGGAATGGATGATTGCCGAGTCGGTAAAACTAAAAGCGGATGTCGTTTCCTCGGACGAGCGCGAAGGCGGTCTGCGTCGCGTGCTCAACTTCGGACATACCATCGGACACGCCCTCGAAACCGAAACCCGTTACCGCCGCTTCCTTCACGGAGAAGCGGTCGCCTGGGGAATGATTGCCGCCACCCGCATCGCGACGATAGTGAACAGAATAGATCAGGCGGCCGCAGGTCAGATCATTGACGCTGTCATGGGCCTGGGTCCGCTGCCAAAGGTTGAAGTCCGCAGTCGAAACATCCTCCGACGCTTGCAAGCCGACAAAAAGACGCGCGACGGAGTGGTGCACTTCGTTCTTCCGGATAGAATCGGTAAAGTCGAGATCGTGAACAACGTGCCTGAGAACGCTGTAATTCAGGCGCTCGACGAGTTACGCCAGTTGTCGCGAAACTCCTGAAACAGTCTGGAGCTTGCCTATTCGTGGTAACCGTTTCTAATCCGCCCAACAGCCCGCGTTCCGCGAAAAAGCCGGCGGGGACGCCCCCAGTCATCGGCGCTGCTCCTGTGGGCTCCCGTGATCCGGAGTCGGCGGCGCGCGCGGTACGCGAGATGTTCACCTCCATCGCGCCGCGCTACGATTTGCTGAATCATGTGCTCTCGTTCAACGTGGATCGGTTCTGGTGGCGAAGAACAGCCCGCAGCTTCGCTCAAGTGCTTGCACGTCCCGATGCTCGGGTGCTTGATCTATGTTGTGGCACGGGCGACATGACGCTCGCGCTCCACCGAAAAGCCGCGACGCCCGAAATTGTGGGCGTGGACTTTTCCCATGCCATGCTGGAGCGGGCAAGCAAGAAATCATCATCGCTGCGTTGGGTCGAAGCTGACGCGCTGTGTCTGCCGTTTCCCGCTTCGCATTTCGATCTCGTCACCAGCGCGTTTGGTTTTCGAAATTTCGCCGACTACGATGCCGGCCTGCGCGAGATCCTGCGCGTCTTGCGTGACGGAGGCGAATGCGGAATTCTGGACTTCGGCGAGCCCCGCGGCGTGATTGGAAAGCTCTACCGTATCTATTTCCAGCATGTGCTGCCCGCACTTGGCACGCTGATCTCCGGCGTGAAGGGCCCATACGCGTATCTGCCCGCGTCAGTGGAGCGATTTCCTGAACCTAAGGAAATGCTGGAGCGCATGCGCCATGCGGGCTTCAGGGAAGTATCGTGGACGCCGTACAGCTTCGGCATTGCAGGATTGTTTCGAGGAAAAAAATAGTTATCCGGCGGCGGAGCGCTGTGCTGCGGCCGGCGCATCAGACTTGAAGCAGTCGGCCAGCGCCTCCTCGATGGTGAACCGAATCACATTCTCATAATCCTGACCCAGAAACTTTCGCAGCCGATCCGTATTCATGGTGTACTCGCCTGTCATGTAGGGAGCAGCCTGATCTGGAATCGCGGACATTCCCAACTTCCATAGCAACCGCAGAATCAGCCGGAAGGCCCATTTTCCCGGGACACGCAGAAGCTTTGCATCTGCCATCTCGATACAGCGTCCGAAGCTGAGAGACTCGCCGCGCCCGGCAACGTTCAATATGGTGAGGCGCTGCGCTTCAGGTTCTGTTCTGCGCAGAATGTAGGCCATCAGGCGGGCGACGTCATCGACGTGCACGAACTGTATTCGCTTTTCCAGATAAGACTTTCCCAGAGGCAGCATGCAGGGAAGCCGTTTGCCCCGCGCGCGCATTTTGATTGCGCGGTTAGATCGTCCATTGGGAGTGCCGCGAAAGGCTCCGACCATGTAGTTGTCCACGCTGGCTCCGGAAAAAATGTGAGGCCGCAACATATACGCACTGCACCCGCGCAGCGAAGGCGCCCGCTGCTGTACCACTTTGTCGCATTCCATTTTATGAATTGCGTAAGGTAAAGAATGGGCGCCCAGCGGATATTCTTCGCTGACCGGATTGGGCAAATCCGGACCGTACACCGAAACGCTGCTGGGAAAAATAAACTTCGACACAATAGCATCGCGACGGTTCGCTTCTGTGATAGCTTCCATCACCCTCGCGGTTCCCGCCACGTTGATGTGCCACATGCGGTCGAGATCGAGTACTCCGGTGCGCACTGGGTCCAGCACAAACGCGAGGTGAATGACCGCGGTGGCGCCGGATTCCCGCAGCAGCAAAAACAACTCTCGACAGGATTCCTCCTGGCCCAGATCCATTTGCACGAAGCGTAATGGAAGAGTTGTCTTTGGACGCTGCAGGTCTACCCCAATGACTTCGAAATCCGTCAATTGCGGCAGCAGGCGCAGCCCCAGATTGCCGGCTACGCCAGTGACAACGACAGTGGGATTGGAATCAGCCATCAGTCGGGGTCGGATGGCGATTGTGGGTTGACGCCTCCCGGTACAAGCTGCGATCCTGGAGTTACTGCAAAGTATTTCTCATTCAACTCAGGCGTGGCAGACTGCCTAATGGTTTGCATGGAATCCTGCATGCGTTGAGCTCGCAGGGTGCCGCGGATTTCCTCCCGCACCTTGTCCAGTGGTACCGTGTCCTTTTCGCCCATCTTGTAGATGAAAAAACCACTGGGATCAGAAATTAGCGCGGAAACTGCGCCCGGCTTCAGATCCATAATCGTGATATGGCTCGGAGGCAGATTAGTGCGCCGCACTTTCCCCATGTTGGGGCTGGGAGGTTTCGACTTCAATCCGGCAAATTGAAAGGCTTCGTCCTGTAACTTGCTGAATGCTTCGCCCGCTGCAGCACGCGTGCGCAGTGCCGCAGCCTCGGTCTTCATCGCGGCTTCGCCATCGTCTTGACGTTTTTTGGTTTCCGCCTCGCTCAGTTTCACTTTGGTGGCGGGCGTGGGTATTTGTTTGGTCTTGGGAATTAAAATCCGCTCCAGGCTGGCTTCATCGTAAGCTGCGCTATTGTTGCGATAGTAATCTTCAATATCTTTGTCAGGAACCTGGGTGGCTTTCTCTTGCAATGCATGCCCGAGTTGCTGAGCGGCTACCTGAACACGCGCGATCCTAAGCAGTTCTTCAAAGCGCGGTCCCTGATCGAGTCCCATCTTATGCGCTTCGTGAGCCATCACTAATCCCATGGCGTAGCTGGTGGCGAGCTGTCGTCGAGCGGGCGGAGCCATATTCGGGGCGAGCGCATCCACTAGTTTTTCGAATTCCGCGCGCGTGATCACCGTCTTACAGTCGGAGGCTTTGGTCTTGTCCGCAGGAGGATTGTCGCAGAGACCCTGAATCGTGATAACGGCGCCGGCCGGTGGAATGTTCGCGACCTCCAGCGCCTGTTTAGAGTCCTCTGCCGGCTTTCCTGGTGCCGCGTTCGACGGCGCCGCCGGGTTTTGGGATGGAGCTGGCGGCTGAGAAGATGTTGGGTTTGCCGCTTGTCCCCAAGCCAGGACACCAAGCAGCAGACATGTCAGACCACGAAAGATCATAACGATGATTCCTCCAGGTAAGTTCGAAAGGTGTAAGGAAAATCCTAGCACAGAGTGGCGCGAAACTTGGCTTACACGTAATTTCTCTCAGCTTCGATGGTGTCGAATAAGAATCGGTCAAGACTGCCCACAGAAGCGACTTGGCTGCAAACCATCCGACAGAGATAATGCCAGTATGCCGGGAACGTCGGCCGTCTACAGTCCAGGCTCCATGCGCGCGGAAAAGCGTGCGGTCGCAGGCCACTCCGTGCTGGCGGCGATGGCTATCACTGCTCTCAAAATAGTGGTAGGCATCACAACGGGTAGCCTGGGAATCCTCTCCGAAGCGGCCCACTCTGCACTTGATCTGATTGCCGCCGTCATTACATTGCTCTCGGTTCGTGTATCCGACAAGCCCGCCGACGCCGATCATCAATACGGACATGGCAAAGTCGAAAATTTCTCAGCCTTCATCGAGACCGGACTGCTGCTGCTGACTTGCGTTTGGATCGTGTACGAAGCCATGGAGCGCCTGTTCGTCCTTCATGTGGAAATCGAACCCAGTATGGCTGCCTTCGCCGTGATGTTCTTTTCCATGGCTGTGGACTTTTGGCGCTCCCGTGCTCTGGGCAGGATTGCAGCCAAGTATGACAGTCAGGCTTTGGAGGCTGATGCGCTTCACTTCTCCACTGACATCTGGTCGAGCGGCGTGGTCGTTCTTGGCTTGCTGCTAGTGATGTTGGGGCGAAAATACAATATCGACTGGTTGCGCGATTCCGACCCGATTGCAGCGCTCTTTGTGGCCGGAGTGGTGGTCTCCGTGAGCTGGAGGCTGGCCCGCAGAACCATCGACGCCCTTCTCGACGCCGCCCCGGCCGGGGTGCGCAACCGGATTATTTCCGCAGTTTCGAAAGTGGACGGACTGCTCGAAGTGGATCGAGTAAGGATTCGCCGTGCCGGCAATCGCTACTTTGCCGATCTTTCCATTGGACTGGCGCGCAACGTGACTTTCCAGCGCTCCGAGCAAGTCGCGGATGCAGTCACGATGGCCGTTCACGATGTTCTTCCTGATGCCGACGTGATCGTGCACTCGGTCCCTCGGGCCATGAACACGGAAAATATTTTTGATAAGGTCCGTGCTGTGGCTACACGCCAGAATTTCAATGTGCACGACGTCAGCGTGCAGAACCTGCACGGCCGTCTCCACGTCGAGCAACATCTTGAACTGGACGAGCACCTGAGCTTGAAGGAAGCGCATGATCGCGTCACCTCACTCGAATCAGAGATCCGCAGTGACGTGCCGGAAATTTCTTCCATCCTTACCCACATCGAAAGCGAACCGGCCACCATTGAAACCGGCGACGAGATCCTGCGCGATGCCAGGCTGGAAAAGCGTCTGAAAGAAATTGCGTCCGAGTTCCCCGAAATTCTGGATATGCACGATGTCCAGATCAAACGGGTGCGCGGCCGTTTGTATGTCTCCTGCCACTGCACCATGTCCGATGAGCTCCCGCTGTCACGTGTCCACGATATTTCCACCGACCTCGAAATCCGTTTCAAGCAGGAAGCGCCGGAGCTGTTCCGAGTGCTGATTCATCCGGAGCCGAGCACGGACAATCGGCGGTGATGGCAGTCACAGCCTGGAACTAATTTACGAAGCACGATTGACGATTGTCGATCTCTCTCGAAGTCGAGGTAGTCTATGACAATCAGAACTGACGAATTGAAGACTCTGACTAAAAAATTTGCCCTGCGGATTATCAAGGTAAGCCGAGCGTTGCCTCGTTGTCCGGAACCGCGGGTGATCGGATATCAGCTGTTGCGCTCTGGGACTTCAGTGGCGGCAAATTATCGTGCGGCTTACCGCGGACGTTCACGCCCCGAATTCCTGGCGAAAATTGGAATTGTCGTCGAAGAGGCCGATGAAACTGTCTTTTGGTTGGAAATGCTGACGGAAGCTGGCT
>MNDG01000045.1:9679-11813 GCA_001914815.1 Acidobacteriales bacterium 13_2_20CM_55_8 | reverse complement strand
ATCTGCAACATGACATCTGGTTCCTTGATGCTGTCACCGCTCTCAATCAGATGCGGGCCGCGCAAGCCCTGGGGATTAATACATTTGCGCTTTGGCGTCTGGGGTCCGAGGATCGCTCGCTATGGAAAGTTTGGGATATACCCGGGGAGTCCGACGCCGCGGGTAAGTTGAAGGACGTGCCGCCGGGGCAGGATGTAGACATGGAAGGGCGAGGCGAGATCCTGCGCATTGAAGCCCGTCCCGCGGACGGGCAGCGAACCCTCAACGTCGATCCAACCACTGGACAGATAACCGACGAGAATTTCGACTCTCTGCCCGAGTCGTACCGTGTGGCACGCTACGGCTCAAGCAGCAATGGCGTTGCCATAACCTTCGATGACGGTCCTGATCCGGACTGGACTCCGAAGATCCTGGATGTTCTGAAGCGCGAGCAGGCGCCTGCTACTTTTTTCCTGATCGGAATTCAGGCTGATAAATTCTCTGATCTCACGTCGCGCATTTACGCCGAGGGACATGAGATCGGGAACCACACCTTCACTCATCCTGACATCAGCAACATCTCGCGTGGATACATGCGGCTCGAACTCAATCTTACGGAGCGGTTATTCGCCAGCCGCATGGGCATACGCACCATCCTGTTCCGCCCGCCTTATTCGATTGACCAGGAACCCGATACCGAAGACCAGGTGCGGCCGCTCGAGATCATCCAAGACATGGGCTACACCACCATTGGGAACAAGATTGATCCCAATGATTGGCGGGACAATCCTCATCACAGCGCGGAGCAGATCACTTCCGACGTGATGGCTCACTTGCCGCCCTGCGCGCCTCACGATCAGCGATGCGGCAATATTATTCTGCTGCATGACGGCGGCGGCGACCGGCGCGAGACGGTGCGCGCTTTGCCGATGATCATCGAAGGCGTGCGTGCAAGAGGCCGTCAGATCGTTCCGGTTTATCAATTATTAGGCAAGACTCGCGCCGATGTGATGCCGGCTATTCCTGCGAATGAACGGTGGGCGGCGCGGCTGAACTGGCTGGGCTTCTGGCTTTTCGATGTCACCATCAAGGGAATTACGCTCATCTTTCTGGTTGGTGATGTACTGATGACAAGCCGCCTCCTGTTCATCGGCGTTTTTGCCGCGTTTGATCGTTTACGAGAGCGGCATTATGGCAGGCCAGGGGAAGCGGAATCCTACCAGCCGAACGTAGCGGTTTTGATTCCTGCATATAACGAAGAGAAAGTAATTGAGCGGACCATTCGTGCCGCTCTGGGCTCGCACTATCCGAAGCTGCATGTGATCGTCATTGACGATGGGTCGAGCGACCGGACTCTGGAAATCGCGCGCGATACTGTTCTCGCGCAAAGAGCCTCGGATCGCGTGCTGATTCTGACCAAGCCCAATTTCGGCAAGGCTGAGGCGCTTAACTTCGGGCTCGAGCATCTGCGTGACGAGGAAATATTCGTCGGCATCGATGCCGACACCGTGATCGCTCGAGACGCGATCTCGCGACTGGTTCCGCACTTTCTCAACCCCAAGGTGGGCGCGGTGGCCGGGAATGCGAAGGTCGGCAACCGCATGAATTTGTGGACTCGCTGGCAGGCCCTGGAATATATCACGAGCCAAAACTTCGAACGGCGCGCGCTGAACGTACTGGGCGCAGTCAGCGTAGTTCCGGGAGCCATTGGGGCCTGGCGCACCGCGGCAGTCCGTGAGGCGGGCGGCTATCACGTCGATACCGTCGCGGAGGATGCCGACCTCACCATTGCGTTACTGCAGCGCGGGTACCGGGTGGAATATGAAGATATGGCGCTGGCCTATACCGAAGCGCCGGCCAATGCCAAAGGTCTCATGCGGCAGCGCTTCCGCTGGTCATTCGGAATTCTGCAGTCGATGTGGAAGCATCGCGCTGCATTCGGACGCAAAGGCGTGCTGGGCTGGGTCGCGCTGCCCAATATCGTTATCTTCCAAATCCTGCTGCCGGTGGTCTCGCCGTTCATCGATATTATGTTCGGCGTCGGGACGGTGTGGTATCTGATTCAAAAATACTTTCATCCGGAATCTACTGACCCGGCCAGCTTCGAGCGCCTGGTAATGTTCTTTGTCGCATTCCTGGTGATTGATTTCCTGGC
>MNDG01000045.1:0-9549 GCA_001914815.1 Acidobacteriales bacterium 13_2_20CM_55_8 | reverse complement strand
CGGCCAGCCGAGAGCCACGATTCCGTCAAGGTTCCTTAGCCTGGCCGTCGGCCGGTACTGTGCGCTCCACGATTTGCGTCTTGTAGCGCCGGCGTCCCGCCGACTCTGGTTCGTTTCCCGGTGCTACAATAAAGAGTTCCGTGGCTTTTCTCGCGCCGGACCGTATTTCTCCTTGAGGTGCTCTTATGGCAACGGTTGAAGCCCCCACTCGCCCCCAGATTCGTCTCCATGAAGGGCCTTTCGTCAACGAGCCGCTTACCGACTTCAATAAAGACGAAAATGCGCGAAAGATGCGCTCCGCCATGGAAAAAGTTCGCGGACAAATAGGTCGCGAGTACGACCTGGTCATTGGAGGGAAGCGGGTCAAAACTCAAGACAAGATCAAGTCCATCAACCCGGCGAAACCCTCGCAGGTCGTCGGACTCCACCAGAAGGCGGGCAAAGAACACGTGGAACCCGCAATGCAGGCGGCGCTGCGAGCCTTTGATAGTTGGAGCCGCACGTCAGTCGAAGAGCGTGCAAGCCTGGTTTTCCGTGTGGGCGACCTGATGCGCGAACGCAAATTTGAGCTCTGTGCCTGGCTGGTCTTCGAAGTAAGCAAGAATTGGGCGGAAGCAGATGCCGACATCGCCGAGACCATCGACTTCTGCGAATTTTATAGCCGTGAAGCATTGCATCTGGCAAAAGTGGACGCACCGGTGCAGCTCCCCGGTGAACGTGATCATCTGTTCTACATTCCGCTTGGTGTGGGTGCGGTGATTCCGCCGTGGAATTTTCCTGCTGCCATCATGGCGGGCATGACACTGGCCTCCATTGTTTCCGGTAACACGGTGATCCTGAAACCTTCCAGTGACTCGCCTACGATTGCAGCCAAATTTGTCGAACTGCTGGAAGAAGCCGGCATGCCGGACGGGGTAGTCAACTTTTGCCCCGGCGCCGGCGCCACCTTCGGCAATGCGGTGGTGGCTCACGCCAAGACCCGGTTCATCGCTTTCACTGGCTCCCGCGAAGTTGGGTTAGATATCAACAAGAGCGCCGCCACCCAAGCTCCCGGGCAGATATGGATCAAGCGCGCGATCCTCGAAATGGGTGGGAAAGACGCCATCATCGTGGACGCCGAAGCCGATCTGGATTCAGCGGTAGAAGGTGTGGCTCAGGCAGCGTTCGGCTTTCAGGGACAGAAGTGCTCCGCCTGCTCGCGGGCCATCGTCGACGAACGTATCTATGACAAGTTTCTCGAACGATTGAAAGCTCGTGTGGAGAAAATCAATGTGGGCGATCCCGCAGAGAATGCCAACATGGGTGCGGTAATTAACGAAGGATCGATGAAGTCGATTCTTAACTATATCGACATCGGAAAGAAAGACGGACGCCTGATTACTGGCGGCGGACGCGCCACAAATTCGGGAGAAGGATATTTCCTTCAGCCCACCGTGATCGCCGACATTCCGCCCAAGTCACGTCTGGAGCAGGAAGAGGTTTTCGGTCCCGTGCTCGCAGTGATCAAAGCTAGAAATTACGACCACGCGCTGGAGATCGCCAATGACACTGAATTCGGCCTGACCGGAGCGGTGTACAGCAAGTCACGCGAGAAGATCGAACGCGCCATTCGCGAGTTCCACGTCGGCAATCTCTACGTCAATCGCAAATGTACGGGAGCGATTGTGGGGGCGCATCCTTTCGGTGGATTCAATATGTCAGGGACGGATTCAAAGTCCGGTGGGCCCGATTATCTTTATCTGTTTACCCAGGCTAAGTCGGTGGGTGAGAAGATCACCTAGCCTTTCACGAAAAAAAGCCGCCCGACGAACTGGGCGGCTGGTCTAATCGCGTGCGCTCACCCGAGATTCAGTTCTTCTTCTCCTCAGCGCCCATGCCACTCTGCGCTGCAGTTTCCTGATGGAATGCAGCTTTCCATTCATTCCCCTTTTTTACCCAGAGGGAACTCGCCCAAACAGTCTCCGGGGCTTTTTGCCCGCCACAGACCGCGTCCTGATTGGCTTTGTAGGTCAACAACACGGCATCCTTGTCAACCCATGTGGCCTTTGGATCCTCAACTGAATAAGTGTTGACCTTGCAGTCGGAGCTGCCGATGTCCTTCACGGCTTGTTCCGTCCCCGCGACGCCCGCGGGAGTTACGTTGACAGAGTCCGACGACAGCAGCTTCTGAAATGGCGCCGAGTCGTGATTCTTCCATGCTTCCCACAATGACTTTTCCATGTCCACGAGTTTCTGCTCGGTAGCTGCGTTAGCGCTCATCTTCGCGCTTGCCTTTGCCTTCGGCTTCGGTTTCATGTCATCCATCTGCCCCACCGCGGCAGTGGCCAGCGCAGCGATGAGAAGTACAACCCAGTAAAGTTTCTGCATACTCACCTTTTCCTGATTGAAATGGAATACTTGAGGGACAGAGTATATCGCAAGCGACGTAAAAAAAGGCCGCACGCAGGCGGCCTGATCTCGCGTCAAGTAATTTTAGGAGATCACGCCCGCTCCCGGACCTGGTTGCGGCTGTGACGCGGCCGCAGTTGCTGCTGCCGCCTCATTCAGAATTCGGTGATGGATGGTAAACAACGCCAGTTCCAAGCGGTCGGAAACGCCGATCTTGTCATAAACGTTGCGCAGATAATTTTTGATTACCTGCTCTGTGGTTCCCAATTGTGAGGCGATTTCCTTGTTTTTGTAGCCTTGAACAATGAGCGCCACGATGCGCAATTCCTTGGCGGTAAGCCGGTCGCGAACTCGCAATCCGACCATATCGTTCTCGGTCAGCTCGCTGGGTACGGCAATGTCCTGCACCCAGGTTTCCCCGCGCGCGACTTTCCGAACGCAGTCGACCAAGGCGGCGCTGGTCACGTTGCGGTAAACGACACCATGCGAGCCCGCTCCCATGTAGCGCTGTGCGCTTTCACCGGTATCGGCCAGCACGACTACGCGTGTTTTGTTGCGGTTCGCGGACTGCAACACACCGTTAAAATCGGAATGGAACCCACCAGCGACAATCAGCACGGCGGCGCGAAACTTGTCCAGAGCCATGAACATCTGCTCCTGGGTTTGCGCCTGCGCCACGATGCGCATTTCGTCTTCGACCGCCAACACTTTGGCGATTCCCGCGCGGAAGATTGCCTGGTTATCGGCCAGAATCAGTTTGAGCATCGGGTCAGCTCCTAAGCAATACTAGCGGCGAACAAAATCGTAAGAATCGATCACACAAGCCACGCCACGGGACTCCCCGCCACTACCGCCAGATGCGGGATCATCGCTCCGCACCACGCGTCCTTTACAATGGATAATCACATTTTCCTTGGCTCCGGTCACTTCCGGCGGCAGAGCAATTTCGAACTCTACCGTGGAGCCCACTTCCATGGCGGCATCGGCCCGGATGTAAACTCCGGCGGCGCTCAGTTGGCAATTCCAGGGGGAATCGTTTCCCCGTCCGCGCTTCGGACACAAGACCTCCTCGTTCCTGGCCTCCCTTGCGAGCAAAAGCCAGCTCCATACGGCTTCTCCTGATGGAGTCTCAAAACCTACTTAAGGCACTTATATCACGGAAGATACCCCTGGCAAAAGCAGGATTACTAGTAGGGTAAGGGTAGGAACTAGGTTCCCCCGGAGTTTTTACAAGTCGCCCAGCCATCCGACCTTGTTTTCGGGGGAGGGGAACGGTTTGATGGACAGACTCGTTCTATTTTCGGAACGAGGTTATTTTGCCCGGAAGGATTTTTATTTCTTTCTATATCCTCGCGACGCTCAGCGTAGCAGTCTGCGATTTAGATGGAAGAAGTTCAAACGCTGTGCGTGTCAAACACCCTTAAACAAAATCAGGAGGCCCAATGAAGAATAGACGATTCCTCGTATTGCTCTGTGTATCGGTCCAGGTTCTGGTAGGAACTGTTCTGGCGCAACAGCCTGACCAACATCGTGCAACACTTATCGCTCAAAGGAAGGAGATTGCCAAACGATATCTCGCAGCCGCAGGCTTGGAGCCACCAGAAGAACTTGACTTGGCTCACTTGCCCCAGCTTCGGGCGGAATTTAATAAATTTTTAAGTGAGCCGCCACAACCGCCTTTATCCACAGGTGACCAACCCGCCGCAGCCCCAGATATGCACACCGAAACGCCTAACACAAACGACACCTCCAAAACTGTCTTGGATTACTTACACCCCTCACCGTGGAACCGTTTTTGCGGCTCCCGCAATTTAAGGCTGAGGCGTTGGAACAGACGGAAACAGTATTTATCCAGGCTCCTGATCGGCCCAAGCCCGCGCCAGCCAGAAATCCCGATGACATTCTGTGGAAGTACTCACTCTCTTTCAACTTCAGTGAACTGTCCCTTAGCTCAGCCGATTTGGCAACCATCTATGGTGCTTATGGCAAATTTGTGAATGATGGGAAGAAGCCAGTCTTGGCAGTGAGCGAGAGGCAGGACCGCAAAAATCCCGCGCAGCTTGTTGATTGCCTGAGGAGGGTGCGCTCGCAGGATTTCTTTTGGCGAGCGATTTCTGGATTTAGTGCGACTCTCTCCTACGGACAAAGTCCGAGAGTTCAACAAAATATCGTTATTGCTCCAGATACGACTGTCGCCAAGGCATTGCATTTGTATTCCGGACAAATCGACTTCGATCCAAAATCCTTGTTTCCAAGCGGAACCGACTGGGACAATGCCGCGAAGAGTTTGGACGCTTTCAAAATTTATAAAAATGCGGCCATCGGAAGGCCTTGTAGTGGTGATGCCGACTGTGTGAGAGTCTTTGCTGCTCCTCCCAAAAAATGGGGCATCGTTGTTGCCCTGGTTCCCACCTTCAGTTTTAAAGTCCAGACCCAGTTCGATTTTATTAAAACCAGCGGAGGCGAATTCATACGGTCCCCGTTCCCCGAAAACCATCTTTGGTCATTAGCTTTCACCGCTGACTTGAGACGCGTCATTCCCAGCATTAAGGCAAGAACTGACGCATTGACTGCTTTAAAAGTTATTAAAACATCCGATGAACCTGAAGTTCTTAAACTCAGATACAATGACCCTAAATGTTCAATCCCTGTTCCGGAGGCCATCGCGGGATCGTTCTACATGTACAGTCTGTCTGATAGTTCTGAACAAGTATGGGAGTTTTGCGACGAAACGTGCTCAGTGCCAGACAAGAGATCCATTCCGTTCAAAAAGGCGGAATGCGAGGTTAACGGTCTAGCGCTGAAACAAAACGGCACACTGGTGGGATACCCTCATGTACCCGGCTCCGAGCTGTTGCGCGTTACTGCCACGGGTAGAGATGGCAAGAAGCTTGAATGTGAGGTCCCTTTGAATGTCAGACCAGGAGAGCAGGATAGCGTGAAGACACAGTTCTTGCTTGACTATGTCGATATCGCACTGGCCCCAGACATCCTGTTGGATGACAAGTGGTTTTTAGAGTTTTCGCGCACCGCGGCCAGGGTGTTCGGTGTAACGAAGCTGGCCAAGCATGATGTCAGCTCCTTAGAGCCGCAAAGATAAGCAGCGGGGTGGTGCAAATGCCGCCTCAGAAGGCGCTACCCCCGCCTCCGCCGAAGCCTCCGCCAGAAAATCCTCCGCCACCTCCGCCGCTAAAACCGGAGCCGCTCGAACTGGAGCGCGGCGCGGAGACGAATACCTGGTTCATGTCCGACGCCATACTATGCATCGAACTGGAGAAGAAGACCGGGTTGAAGCCAGCATAGCCGTTGGGCGAGACGTACCATCGCGGAGGATCCTTTACGATGCCAGCGAATGCTTGAGCCCAGTTGTGCTCCACGCCCAGTGCCATTGCATATGGCAGATATTTTTCAAACGTATCCGGAGGCATGCGCTTCAAGCGGTCGGCGTCGACGCGGTTCATGAATTCCTGGAAGCCGAGTACGGCGACGCGAGTGCGTCCGCCCTTCACTGTCTTTGCACTCATTTGTCGGGTAAAGAGCCACCAGATGAGCGCCGAAATGAGTCCGCAGCCAATCACCAGACCGATCGAGCTGAATACGTCTTTATATCCGGTGAACTGCGCGATGGCGAATGGCGCCACAATCAGGACAATCCCCAAAAAGCTGTAAGCATTTGCCGAGTCAGGATCGAGAAGATACATGCCCTTG
This sequence comes from Acidobacteriales bacterium 13_2_20CM_55_8, assembly GCA_001914815.1. GTDB lineage: Bacteria > Acidobacteriota > Terriglobia > Terriglobales > Acidobacteriaceae > 40CM-3-55-5. Next base: position 3,453 of record MNDG01000045.1, on the reverse strand, counting down.
TTTTTCAGAGCGGCTTTGATGTCCTGTTGAATCCTCGGGAGCGCCGTGTAGAAGCGGTTCTTCAGGGCTGACAGTCGTGTCTCGCTGCCATCCACAAATACATTCTCCAGCATCACCCGTTCGTGAGGGGCGACGTCAGTCCACTGCTCGCGAGGTTTCAGAAGATGAAAGACATAATCTTTGTGATGAAAGATGCCGAGAGTGGTATCCACTTTCTCTTCAATCTTCACATAACCGCGCACGGCCAAGTCCACCAGAGTGCAAGTGATGTCGCGCGGATGGATGGTGTCATCAATCAAGGTGCCAGCTTCCGCCGGCGTCATGCCCTCGGGCGGTTCATACATTGGTGCCACGGAGAGGCCAGGGTCGGGATCGCGTCCCTTGTACCACCATAGAGCGAACATCACTCCTAGCGTGACCAGCGGCAAAAACACAATTGGATTGCTTCCCAGAAACCATGCCAGCCGCGTCAGCGCACTCGGCTGTCTGAGAATGCCCTTGGGGATGTAGATATCGATAGTCAGGCCGCCGCGCATGGGCAGCGGATTTGTTGTTTCGAACGAGACGTCAGAACCTTTAACTTCAGAGGTAGCTTCGCGTTCGGCCGACCCATACACGCCAGTGAAGGCCTGGGCACGCAACGACCCTGCTGCGGCACTCGGCAGACTGACCAATGCCGAAGCGTGATCGATAGGTACGGGCCAGTCGTTACCGGTGACGTTCCAGTAGAACTCGTCATGATCCTCGAAATAGCGAATGCCGTTGCGCACGTTGTAGGCGATTTCAACCGTGCGAGTGGTGTCCACCCCATCAGGAATCAGAATTTTCAGATCTCGGAGACCGTGAGTGATGTGGGATTCGTACTTCAGCTTCTGACCGGCGGCATCGGTGACACCAACGACATCGATCAACAACGTGTAATTGGTGCCACTTGGGCCAGGGTACTCGACAGGAATAAAGCGATGGATGCCGTGCCACTCGCCGATAAAAACCAGAGTCAGCCGCTCGCGGACAGTAGCTGAGCCATCGATACCGATGTTGACGCTGTCGCTGTAATCAGCCACTCGCCAGCTTTTGGCCCAAAGCGGTGTGGCAAGAGTCAAGACGCAAGAAAGGAGTAGTAAGGGAAGTACAACATGCCACAGCTTTGCCGCTCGCTGTGTGCCTCGATCGCATCTGGCGAGGAGTTCGCTCACACTCAGAACTTCACTGCCACCGGTTCACGGTCGGTTTCCGCTACCTCAAAGAACTGGCGTTGCTGGAATCCGAACATGCCGGCAATGAAATTTGTTGGGAAGGACTGAATCTTGGTATTCAGATCGCGCACGACGGCGTTGTAATAGCGGCGCGAATTTTGAATCGTATCTTCCGTCTGGTTCAACGACATTTGCAATTGCGTGAACTCCTCCGAAGCCTTCAGCTCGGGATAATTCTCGGCCACAGCGAACAGGCTTTTTAATGCCCCGGTTAACTGGTTTTCGGCGGCAGCTTTGTCGGCAGGTGTGCTGGCCTGCATCGCCATGGAACGAAATTTTGCGATGTTTTCGAAAGTACCCTTTTCGTGGGTGGCGTAACCTTTCACTGTTTCTACCAGATTCGGAATCAGGTCGTGACGGCGTTTGAGCTGCACATTAATGTCGGACCAGGCGTTGTCGGTGCGAACCCTCAACTGGACCAGGCTGTTGTACATCCCGATCAGCAGGAAAGTGATGACAACCAGTACACCCAGAATGATCCAGGCCATAGTTTCTCCTGTGGCTTAAGAGTGGGAAATCAAAGGGACGGTAACACAGGGCGGAACTGGGCGCAATTGTTGAAGCCAAAGTTAAGAGAGGAAAACACATCCTTTTCCACCATCAGATTACTCAGTGTTACCCGTAGGTTCCGAGGTACTTGCAGCCTCAACCGGACAAATGGCATCGTACAATGTAGGGACACTATGATCGCTCCCCAGAACAAGCTAGCGCACTCGTGGATTGCAGAGAAACGCCGCAAGCCACGCCGCTTCTGCTTTGCTTTGGTACTGGGCCTGCTTTTGGCGGGATCAGCCTACGGCCAGACCTGTCTTACCGCGAACGACATGGACGAAGGCACGCGGAGTGCCCTGGTGAATACCGCGAAACGCTATTTCGACATGGCGGCCCGGGGCGATTCGGCGTCGTTGCGGCAGAATTCGATTGCCAGTGTTGCTTCGGATTTTTCCGGCATCGAGAGTGCGGTTCAAGATAATCAGGCGAACTTTGCGGGAGCGCAGGCAACGCAGCGTCCGCCATTTCTGCTGAAGGCTGAAGGGACCGCGCCGCTGCCACACGCTGAATTCCTGTGTGGAGTGTTTGGCGCCCAGGGGCAAACCAAAGATAGCGCTGTGTTCCAGCTCTCGAACCTGCCGCCGGGAAACTATGGCATCGCGATTCTCGATGTCAGTGGCGCCAAAACACCGTATACGCTTTCGTTCGTCCTGCAGCAGCAGGGCAATGACTGGAAACTGGGCGGATTTTATGCCAAGCCATTGCAAGTGACAGGTCATGACGGCAGCTGGTTCGTCAGCCGAGCGCGTGAGTTCAAGGCTAAGGGCCAGACTCACAATGCGTGGCTGTACTTTGTCGAAGCTCGCGAACTGCTGGCTCCCGTACCATTCATGAGCACCGTGGTGACCGACAAACTGTACGACGAGGCGCAAAGCGCGAAGCCTTCAGATCTGCCCTCTTCAGATCTAGTCGCCGGCGGCAAGACTTTCAAGGTGACGAATCTGTTCCCGTTGTCCGTCGGCAACGAACTTGATCTGGTAGTGAAGTACCAGTCCCCCGATGTTTCCAATACCACGCAAACCTTTCAGGACAACATGACTGTGATGAAGGCGCTGATCGCGAAATATCCGGAACTCCGCGAGGCCTTTGGCGGAATCGTGGCCCGGGCGGTGGAACCGTCTGGCCGTGATTACGGATCGCTGATGGCGATGAAGGATATTAAGTAAGTACGATTGACGACTAAGAAGTGGGAACCAGGAACCGAAAACTGATGTCCTACCAACTCTCCAAACTCACTTCCGCCTACTGATCAAAGACACACTCTTTGGGATCTTTATCTTCCCGCAATCCAAGAAATACCGGGGCGCGTAATTTGAGTCCGCCATCGGCAGTTTCGTGAGTCCATTCAGAAAATTTGATCTCGGCCACCAGTTTGGGTTTCACCCAATGTACGTTTCGTGCATCCACTGGGTCATGAAAAGGGTTTCGTTTTGTTTCCAGGCTTTTCAGCAACCGGGAAATTTCCTTGAGCGTGCTCTGGTTGAAACCTGTTCCCGCCTGGCCGACGTGGATAAGGTGCCCTTTCTTGTCATACAAGCCCAACACAATTGATCCAAAATATTGGCGGGTACCTTCTGGATCGGTGTAGCCTCCGATCACGCAGTCGATCGTGTGGGTGATCTTAATTTTCAACCACTCGCGGGTA
>MNDG01000056.1:1787-8313 GCA_001914815.1 Acidobacteriales bacterium 13_2_20CM_55_8 | reverse complement strand
AATGCCCCCACTGGATTGATGAAAGGCTTGGGATACGGGCAGGGCTATCAGTATGCCCATGACGTGCAGGGGAAAGTTGCAGACATGCAGTGTCTGCCAGACAACCTGCGGGATCGCGTCTACTACGAACCCACGAATGAAGGCGCGGAAAAACAGCTTCGCGAACGCCTGGAGGAAATCAAAAGCCGGCGTTCCCGGGCTTCCAGGCCCAAAAAGGCGGATTCTAAAACAGAATCTTAGACATACAGCCCGGCATCTGATACAAGCAGAGTTCTTCGGAAGGCTAACTGTATGGCGACTAGTCCGCACATCGCCCCACTGGATCACGCCGTGGCTCGCCCGCTCCACATTGAGCAGGTTGAGGACCTGCTTAAGCTGCAAAAAGCGGCGCAGAAAATCACGTCAATCCTCGACTTGGATCAACTCATCGACCAGATTGTGAATGATGTCGCCAGTTCGTTCGGATGCGTCGAAGCTAACGTCTATCTGCACGACGAGGCAAACGCCGAAGTCGTATTGGCCGGAGTTCACGGCTGCACACTTCATGACAAAGGCCAGCGGCTTAAGGTGGGCAAAGAAGGCATGGTGGGTTACGTTGCCGCCACCGGTCAAATGCGGTATGCCCCGGATGTCCGCAAAGATCAGTATTACATTGCGTGCGAACACGCCACCCTCTCCGAAGTGGCCATCCCTCTGAACTTCCAGGGACGTCTAGTCGGAGTGTTTACCGCCTCGCATCACGAGCTCGACGCCTTTCCTGCCGAGCAGCTCCGTCTTCTCCAGGCGCTCTGCAGCCACATGGCTGTCGCGGTGCATAACGCCCAACTGTTTAAGCACGAACGGTCGGCACGCGAAACCATGACCCGCGACGCTCAAGAAGCGCGCATCATCCAACAGGCGCTACTGCCAAAGAGTTCACCATATATTCCTGGTTTCGCGGTGTCAGGGCTGAGCATTTCCGCAGGCGCGGTTGGTGGAGACTGGTACGACTTCATCGCTCTCGACGACGGCCGCTGGGGACTAGTACTGGCAGACGTTTCCGGTAAAGGCACTGCCGCCGCGCTGCTCATGTCCTCAACCCGTGGAATGCTGCGTTCCCTAGCTGAAGCTCGCTGCAGTCCCGGTGAGGTGCTGACCCATCTGAATCGATTGCTGGTGGAGGATTTCCCTTCCGGAAAATTCGTCACTATGGTTTACGGAGTGCTCGACCCGGCAAGCCGCACTTTGACTTTTGCCAACGCTGGACACTTGCGCCCGATTCTGGTGGACGATCGCGGAGCGCGTTCCCTCGACAACGAACGAGGCATGCCGCTTGGACTCGCATTTGGCAGCTTCTCAGAAGTGAAAGTGAATCTTCCCGAACACTCGCGCCTCGTATTTTACAGTGACGGCATTACCGAGGCCGTCAATCCCGCGGACGAGGAATACGGTACAGCCCGTCTCCAGGAACATGTCTTGCGTCGCGAGGCATCCGAAGAGAGCATCCTCGCCGACGTGCGTTCGTTTGCCAATGGAGCAGGCCTCCATGACGACGCGACCGTGATAATGATCCGGGCTATGCCGCGCAATTCATAATTTATTTACAGGTGGTTTCGTTTCGATTGGCCAGCGCTAGGCGAAGCGCGCCCGATGTTCCTTCAAGATGCATCGGTCCATGATCACGAAAATCTCAGCCTTGCGCGCCTTTTCTGCAGCCTTTTCATGGATGACAGATTCCTGCATCCAGATTACTGGAACTTTGAGTTGGATCGCCTGATCCACGATTTGTTCGACGTATTCCGGACGGCGAAAAATGTTCACGATATCAATCTTTTCCGGAACATCGAGCAGCGATGGATAGGATTTCTCGCCCAATGCCTCGTCGATCTGGGGATTTACCGGGATAATGCGATAACGATGGGTTTGCATGTATGCCGCCACGCCGTGGCTGGGCCGTAACGGGCTATTGGAGAGGCCCACAACCGCAATTGTCTTGGAGCTTTTCAGCAACTCCGTAATGGGGTCCGATTGCGGCAATGAAGATCTATACCTTCAGTCTCGCTTCGTGCTATCCAACTTCTGCTTAAAAAGCCTGAGCGCCGCTTTTCGGACAGTTTCAGAAACCTCTTTATTGCCCGAGAGGTTCTTGAGATCCTGCACCAGCAAATTCTTTACCAGCGTAATCGAGACGTCGATCGGCGTGCGTGGATTGAATGCCAGGTTTCGCACAATGGCGTAATGCTTCATGAAGCGGCGCTTCAGGGGAATACCTCGGAGCACAGATTCGAGCACGTTTCTCTGGCTGGCGAACTTTTCAACTTCGCTGTCGGTGACCTTGGGAGAATCCAGCACCGCCAGAGCTACTACCTTCGTCCCATCGCGGACGAGGATAGAACGCTCCTCTTTGTTTCCCTTCATTGCCAACTGAATGCGCCCTTTCACGTCCAACTTTGAAATCTTCTGTAAGGCGCTGCCTCGTCCCTCATCAAGACCCTGAGATTTTTTGGCGACCGCAGCCTTTTTGACACCCGTGGCCGCCGCCGTTTTAGTTGCAGGGGCCGCCGGGGCGGGTTCCGTGGCGGGTGGCGCCGCAATCGGAACTTCTGGGTCCGCCGCTAACGGTTCTTCAGAGCCGGGCGCGAAATCTTCGTAAAAACTGCCGATGGGCTGGAAAGGTTTGTCCTCATTGGCGGAGATTTCCTTTTCGTGCTCGGCAAAATACGCCATGAGAGCTTCATCCAAGACATCTTCGGCCCCCGCCGGTTCGTCAGCCGGCATTTCCGGCATCACATCATCATCTTCCACGCGCGCTTCCTCCGGCGGCGAATTCGCTAATATCACAATACCTGCCGCAAGCTTGTTTTTTATGTTTGTGGTTTCAATTCCAGTTAAATTCGGATTCGAACTCAGTGAGCTCAATATCTTTTCCGATTGGTTGACCCGCCTACTCTTCAGCATGCTCTCTACAACTTCGCGGGACGCTGAACCGGCTCCCTGGACCAGTGTCCCTTCGGCCAGCGATGGGTTCTCCAGCAGGGCGGGTAGCAACGCGGGTCGCAGGTTCTCTGCCGAAACGAAATACTCCAGCACTTCCTTCGATGTATTCGGATCCGAGGCAGCCCCACGCGACGAGACTTCATCCCAACCCGCCAATGTAAGCTTTGCTTGCTCCCCAAAAACCTTATTATGAATGGCCAGATGAACCAGTATTTCGATCATCTCTCCCGGCGGCACAGCGAGAGCCCCGCGAGCCGCAGCCTGCATCAAGTTGGAAGGCACGGCCGACGCACGAATCAGATCGATCATGCGAGGCATACTGCGAAACCTCTAACGAGAAGATTCTCCTGCCAAGCTTCCGATATTACCAGAGGCTATCTTTACTGTTTTCCTCGAAATCCTTTCCAGAGAGGTTCTCTGAGCGCACAGGTCCATGATGTTCCAGAGAGTCCCGGCCCGGCATTACTGCTTCTCTCCCCGGCGCATGCGCAGATAGGCGCGGATGAACGGCTGCAAGTCGCCATCGATCACACGATCCACGTCTCCCACTTCGAGCTTGGTGCGGTGATCTTTGATCATCCGGTAAGGTTGCAGCACGTACGAGCGAATCTGCGAGCCGAAGTCAATATCCAGCTTGGAATCTTCGATCTTCTTGGTCGCCGCGCGCTTTTTTTCCAGTTCGTGCTCGTACAGCTTTGAGCGCAACATGCTCATGGCGCGCTCCCGGTTTTTGTGCTGCGAGCGTTCGTTCTGGCAACTGGCCACAATTCCGGTTGGCAAGTGCGTGATGCGCACCGCGGAATCAGTCGTATTAACGTGTTGTCCTCCCTTACCACTGGAGCGGTAAGTGTCCACCCGTAACTCCTCAGGCTTGATGACAATCTCAATGCTGTCGTCAATTTCCGGCGACACGTAGACGCTGGCGAAGGACGTGTGCCGGCGCTTGGCTTGATCGAATGGCGAAATGCGCACTAACCGGTGCACGCCAATCTCACTGGTCAGTAATCCGAACGCGTATTCACCATTCACCGCGAAGGTAGCAGATTTAATTCCAGCTTCTTCGCCGGGTTGATAATCGTAAAGCACAGTCTGGAATCCCTGACGCTCCGCCCAGCGCAAATACATTCGGAGCAGCATTTCAGCCCAATCCTGTGATTCAGTTCCTCCTGCCCCGGGGTGAATGGTCACGATTGCGTTGCGCGCATCGTTTTCGCCGGAAAGTAGGCTTTCGGTTTCCAGCCGATCTACGAGTTCCCGTAAACCGTCGATTTCACGCCGTAGTTCACCGTTGACGTTTTCCCCTTCCCGAGCCAATTCAAAATAGGCGGAAATGTCGTCTCCACGCCGGATGAGATCTGCCTCTGTGGCCAAGACATTCTCCAGACGTTTTTTCTCCCGCATCACTACCTGGGATTGTTGAGGATTTGACCAGAGATTAGGGTCAGCAGCCTTCTTTTCGATTTCGGTCAGCTGTTGACGCAGCTTGGATGTGTCAAAGGTACTCCCGGAGGTCGTGGACCTTGTCCTTGAGGGCCGCGTATTCCTGTTCCAGTTCTTCGACCATGACTATCGCTTGGTCCTCGTGCAGAATGGCAGACGCATGAGCAGCGCCCCCAGGGAAATTATCGCACACAGATAGGCGAACCAGTCGCCGTGACGGGTATAGAACGTTGTGGCGTCAGACGAGGCGTATGGAGCTTGCAAAACAACACGAAGCTTGCGCGGCACCGTGGCTATCACGCGTCCATAGGGGTCGATGGAAGCAGTCACTCCAGTGTTGGTATCGCGCAGCAGCCATCGCGAGTTTTCTATCGCGCGCATGCGAGCCTGTTTCAAGTGTTGCGCATAAGCGCCACTATCGCCATACCAGCCATCATTCGAAATATTCACGAATACTTGCGCCCCGTTGGCGGCAAACTGCCGGACCTCGTCGGGAAAAATAGACTCGTAGCAAATGAAAACTCCCATCTTGTCTTTCCCAGCTTGGAGAGGAGCTCGCGAGGTGCCTCGGGAAAAGTCACCGACTTGTTGGGTGAGTCCTCCAGCGAAGCTGAATATACGTTTGAAAGGGACATATTCGCCGAAAGGGACAAGATGCACTTTGTCGTAACGCCCAACCCATTCGCCGGCGGGACTGACCAGCGCTGCGGAGTTGTAGACTTCGGTCACATGCTTTGGCGTCTGACTGGCATTACGGACACCCTGGTTGCCAACCAATACCCATGTCTGCGCCTGTCGGGCAACGTTGCTGACCGCCTCACGAAAAGCTGGATCACTGGCATAGAACGGAGCCGGAGATTCTGGCCAGACGATCAAGTCCGGATGCTTATCGTTCTCGTGATTTGCACCCGCCTCATTTGGACTGGTTGGATGCAGGCTGACCCAGGTCAGATCGCGCAGCGTGCCCTCCAAATATTCATTTGTCCACTCGGAGTTCTCCAGAACCGGTATATTTTCCTGTACCAACCGGGCAATGTGATCGGCCGGAAACGGCGGAGCCGGAACCCACCTTCCAGATTGCAAAACCAGAGCCGCCCCAAGCGCTGCCAGCAAAAGCGGCTTACGTTTTTCACGGCGTACGAGAAAAGCAGCAGCCACCGCCATGTTCACCACCATGATCTCGAAGGAAAGACCATATACGCCGGTGACGGTGGCAATACGGGCAAGTGGAATGTTATCTACTTGCGTGATTCCCAATAAGTCCCATGGAAATCCAGTAATGCGCGTCCGCGCCAGTTCCACACCAACCCAGACCACAGGCCCCAGCAGAAGAGCGCGACGGCTGAACGAAGTCCCTCCAGTCAGCAGGCTGATCAACAATCCGAATGCGCCGTGGTAAAGGGCCAGATACAAGCTGAAGAGAATCAAGATGACGACGCCAAGGGGTGCACTCACACCGCCGTACTGGCGCATGGTGTTGTAGATCCAATAACACGTCCCCGCATACCACAAGATTCCACACACGTATGCCAGCAGAAACGCTTGACCTGGGCTGGCTGGATAAAGCTTGACGCCTTCGCTTACCTGCAAGGTATTCGGTACCCGAGCCCGCTGCAGTGCAACGAACAGTGGCGCGATTGCCACCCAGCAGAGCATGTATTGATTTGGAAGGGGGACAATTACGATCTGTAAACCAGCCGACAGCAAGACCAGAAGCCATGCATTCTTGTGAATCTGCCGCACATGGCAAGCATAACAAACTGGCTTCCCTCTTTACGCTCCCCTGGCCCGATCGACTTTGCCGTATGCAGGGTATCGGCTAACATTAGTGGCGGATTGCATTATTCGCTATGATTGTGATGAATCCGGTCCTCGTGCGCCGAAGTCGAATCGACCGTTCTGACGGCGGTGGGACCGCCGGACGCTAATGGGCGAACGAATCCAGCGACACTAAAACTTCTTCCTGGGAATGGGCTCTCCTTTCCAACCCGCCGGTTCGGCAACGAATCGCGTCCGCATTGTGGTCGCGACCTCGGTAATGCTGACCTTCATCTCCTATTGGCGGGCAGCAGCGATCGTGCTGAACGATCTCGGCTCCTCAGCTTTTTAT
>MNDG01000056.1:0-1739 GCA_001914815.1 Acidobacteriales bacterium 13_2_20CM_55_8 | reverse complement strand
ACGTGGAGAGTTGCTCCATGTTTGTCCGCGGCGGCGTTTACCGCGTGGTGAAGGAAGCGCTCGGCGGCACGCTGGCCAAGATTAGCGTCTCCGCCCTGATGTTCGATTACATCCTGACCGGACCAATATCCGGCGTTTCCGCGGGACAGTACATCGCCGGCCTGATCAACGACACCATGTTGATCGCCGACACTCATGGATGGGTGCCGCGCGCCGTTCATGCAATGTTCAAAAACGGCACCCCACACGTCAACGAAAGTTGGACCGCAGTGGTATTTGCGGTGGCGGTGACGCTTTATTTCTGGTGGCAGAACACGAAGGGCATCCAGGAATCCAGCGAGAAAGCGCTTCGCGTGATGCAAATCACGACCGTGATGGTCGTGCTTTTGCTGGGTTGGTCGGCGGTAACCTTGATGAAGGCCGGTTATCAATCTGTGCCCTTGCCGGTGCCGGCCAATTTGAAGTTTAGCCCGGAAGCGCTTGGGTTTTTGAGGCACACCTTCCAGGGCCAGAACTTGGCCGGAATGGTTGGTCTGTTTGGCATATTGATCGCCTTCGGACACTCGGTGCTGGCAATGAGCGGCGAGGAATCGCTCGGCCAGGTGAATCGCGAACTAGCCCATGCCAAACTGAAGAACCTGAAACGCGCCGCCATCATCATTGCTATTTACAGCTTCGTATTCACTGGTCTGACCGCGTTGTTGTTTGTGATGATCATTCCCGACTCGGTGCGGATACCGGTTTACAAGGACAACTTGATCGCCGGCCTCGCGATGAACCTCTGGGGCCCGCAGATTTTGCGGCTAGTGTTCCGCGCCTTTGTCGTCGTGGTTGGATTTTTGATTCTTTCAGGAGCCGTGAATACCGCCATCATCGGCTCCAATGGCGTCCTGAACCGGGTGTCGGAAGATGGAGTCCTCACCGACTGGTTCAGGAAACCGCATCCACGCTTTGGAACCTCTTACCGCATCGTCAATCTGGTCGTCTTTCTTCAGTTGTTCACGATTCTTGCCAGTCGCGGCAATGTCTATGTCCTGGGTGAAGCTTACGCCTTTGGCGTCATCTGGAGCTTCACTTTCAACAGCCTGGCCATGCTGGTGCTGCGGCATAAATACAAGGGAGAACGCGGCTGGAAAGTTCCGCCAAATTTCCATATTGCGGGACACGAGATTCCATTCGGCCTGGCTTCGGTTTTTTTGGTTCTGCTCTCGACAGCGATCGTAAATCTGGTTACCAAATCGATTGCGACCGTTGCCGGAGTTTCATTTGCGGCCGTGTTTTTCCTGATCTTTACAGTCTCCGAAAAGGTCAACCGCCGTAAGCACGCCCTTGCCGAACAGCAGATGCAGGAACACTTTCAGTTGCTGCAGAGCGACACGGTCGACAGAGGCCGTTTGGGAATACGTCCTGGAAATTTGTTGGTGACAATCCGCGATTACAACACGCTCAGCCACTTAAAATGGGCGCTGGAGCGGACGGACACCAAGGATCAGGACATTGTCGTGATGTCCGCTCGCGTCAGCCAGTTCGGTGCAGCGGCTTACGATCTCGCCACCGAACAAATCTTCAGCGACTACGAACAAAAACTATTCACCCGCGCTGTATCCATCGCGGAGAGTTTCGGCAAGCACATCTCCCTGCTGGTGGTGCCAGCCCGCGATGTATGGTCAGCCATCGTACAGACTGCCATCAATCTGGAATCTTCGGCCGTAGTCTCCGGCCTCTCCAGCAAAATGACC
>MNDG01000145.1 GCA_001914815.1 Acidobacteriales bacterium 13_2_20CM_55_8 | reverse complement strand
CATCGCGGTTTACAGCTTTCGTCAAGGCAGGGTTGCTCCTGAACGTTTCCTAAAGATCCCGCCACAAAAGATTGCCCCGGACAAACAAGTTGCGTACGGACTTCGCAAAACCGCCACCGGAACCGCGATCCCTTATCCCGCCGGGCTTTCTGTCATCGCGGGGAAGGGCATGGGCCCAGACAAGCTGCTGGTGGCCAACAATCTTTCGGATAACGTGGTGCTGCTGGACTCAGGCGATGGCCGCATCTTGCAGCAGTTCGATCTCAGCAAACATGAAATGGTTCCGACATCGTTCCCTTACACCGCAGTCGTGACCAGGGATGGTCTCCGAGCATGGTGCAGCTTGTGGAATCTTTCGAGTGTCGTCGAACTCGACTTGGCAAATAGGAGCGTTAAACGGTGGGTCTCTCTCTTACAGCCCAAATCCGAGATCGCCCCCGGATCTCATCCCACCGCCGTGCTCCTCAGCAAGGATGAAAAGCTGCTTTACGTTGCCTTGGCCAACGCCGACGCGCTGGCCACGATTGATACCGCATCGGGCGAGGTGATCCATCTTTCTTCCACCCGACTACCTAAGCAGGAGTTCGCCGGAACTTATCCCAATGCGCTTGCTCAATCGTCTGATGGCAAGCGTTTGTTCGTGGCTGACGCCTCGATTAATGCGGTTGCAGTATTCGACACCGCGAGGCTGGCACAGAGGAGCATCGCATTTCCGTTGCCCGATGAAGCTTTAGGTTTCATTCCTACCGAATGGTATCCCAGCGCTCTGGCGACCATCGGTGACGACCTGCTGATTGCAACTGCCAAAGGACGCGGCACAGGTCCCAACAACGGAGCTGACGAAGTCGAGCGCAAAGGACAACGAAGCCATCCTTATATCGCGACTCTGCTCTACGGTTCTATTTCTCGTCTAAACTTTCGCCAGGCGGAGGAACATCTCCCCGATCTAACGCGTCAAGTTGGGGAGAGCAATCTATTCCACTCTGATCCGGGACGCATTCAATTCCGAAGTGGCTCGAATCCGATTCGCCATGTGATCTACGTCATTAAAGAGAATCGCACTTATGACCAGGTGCTCGGCGACCTCAAAGTGGGCAACGGCGATTCCTCGCTGACTCTCTATGGTCAGGACGTTACCCCGAACGAGCATAAGCTGGCGCTGCAGTTTGGCGTGCTCGACAACTTTTATGACAGCGGAGAGGTCTCTGGCGACGGCCATGACTGGACCACCGCCGCCATTACTAGCGACTACAACGAGAAAACCTGGCAAATCGCATATCGCAGCAGCGAGCGAACCTATGATTTTCAGGGCACCGTGGCCGACGAATTCCCCCTTGAACGTGGCCAACCCGATGTCGACGCTCCTTCCACCGGCTATATCTGGGATAACGCAGCCAGCCATGGTCTCAGTTACCGCGATTACGGCGAGTTTGTGAATGCGGTATGGTGCAAGCGTCCAAGGAAAGGTCCCGCATCTCCCAAAGAAGGGACTCCATCGCCGCTCGAGTCGGAATGTCCGCGGCCTGTGGTGAACAAAGGAGAAACGCTGCCACCAAATGTTGGCCAGCCACATGGTTCGCCTAGCCCATGGCCCTGGCCGGTTCCGATGATGAAGCGCATGAAGCCGACCAAGGCTGTGTTGCGTGACCATTTCGATCCCAACTATCCAGACTTCAATACCGATTATCCTGATCAGCTTCGCGCGGACGAGTTTCTTAACGAGTTCGAGGATTTCGTGCGCGCGCGTAAACAAGGGAAGGGAACCGAATTACCCAACTTCGTCTTACTCTATCTGCCCGATGACCACACTCATGGCACCGCGCCCGGACACCCGCGTCCAGCTGCCTCGGTGGCGGATAATGATCTTGCGCTCGGTCGCGTAGTCGAAGCCGTTTCACACAGTCCTTATTGGGATGACACCGCGATTCTGGTAATTGAGGATGATGCCCAGGACGGCGCCGATCATGTCGATGCCCACCGTTCCATTGCATTCGTGATCAGCAAGTATTCACCCGGCTCGGTCGAGCATCCGTTTGTCGACCATAGCTTCTACACCACAGTGAATATGGTTCACACTTTGGAGACGCTGCTTGGTTTGCCTCCGATGAACCAGAACGACGCGTATGCGCCTGTGATGGCTCCATTATTTGCCGGTGCTGGCAACCAGCCGCCATTCAGCGCCGATTGGCGCAATCGCGATAATGAACTGATCTATCAGATCAATCCAACACGCGGACAAGGAGCGGAGGAATCCGCGAAGATGGACTTTTCCCGTCCGGATGCGGTGAACTCCGCGGTGCTCAATGCAATCCTCTGGCATGACGTAAAGGGAAACTCGCCCATGCCGTCGCCACGCCACTCGGTCTTACCCACCTCCTATCGCGGGAAGCCGGAGTCCGACTGACCGAGAAGCTCCCGACGCCGTCGAGTCACGTGTTACGGTAAAATTTCCCGGTGCCAGTTGCCATTCAATGTCATGACCTGCGCAAGACCTACGACGGAAAAGTAGAAGCGGTCAGCGGCCTGAACCTCGAAATTGAAACTGGAGAATGCTTCGGCTTGCTTGGCCCCAATGGTGCCGGGAAGACCACGACCATTGAAATCCTCGAAGGATTGCTGGAGCCGACGTCCGGTAAAGTTACGATTCTTGGTCACGATTGGCAGACGAATGCTCGAGAGCTGCGCGAGTGGCTGGGCATCTCTTTGCAAGAAACACGTCTTTCTGAAAAACTCACGGTCCGTGAAACCATTGAACTGTTTTCCAGCTTCTATCGTGAGCCTCGCTCATCCGACGACGTGTTAGCTGACCTCCAGCTCAACGAAAAAGCCGACGCATGGGTAGGAAAGCTCTCCGGCGGACAGCGTCAACGGTTGGCCGTCGCTACTGCGCTCGTGGGAAACCCGAAAATTCTTTTTCTCGACGAGCCTACTACCGGCTTGGACCCGCAGAGCCGTCGTCAACTCTGGGACATCATTCGCACTTTTCAGAAAGCTGGCGGCACCGTGTTGCTTACCACCCATTACATGGACGAGGCCGAGCGCCTTTGTGACCGACTGGCCATCATCGATCACGGCCAACTGATTGCCGAAGGAACACCGTCCGATCTGATCGACCGGCTTGGCGGACATCACGTGGTGGAGTTTTCTGTGACCGGCAACTCTGACGCCGCTGCCCTCGACGGATGGCGCGCGCTCCCGGGGGTTGACTCGGTTCGTCACGATGACGGCCTGGTTTGCTTGAACGTGCGCGAGCCCCATCGGACCATTCCCGCTCTGCTCGATGCAGTCCACAACCAGGGTTCCAAACTTTTGCACCTCAACACGCGGCAGGCCAGCCTGGAAGACGTCTTCGTCCGCCTAACCGGCCGCCACCTGAGGGAAGACTGATGCCCGCTTACACTGATCATGTGGGGACGGGCGCCCTCGCCCGTTCAGGCCGAGCGCAGGTCGGCAGTGAAATCTTAGCCGAGGCATGTTCATGACTGTCTCGCAACAAACTCCGCCGACGGAACATCACGTCATTCCCACGCCACCGAAGCGCCGGAATGGCCGCTGGTCAGGCTTCGCACATCTGCTGATGGCGCGGATGAAGGAGCTCAAACGCGAACCCGAAGTGATTTTCTGGGTCTTCATCTTTCCCTTACTTCTGGCGCTGGGACTGGGCATCGCCTTCCGCAATAAGCCTGCCGACGTCACTTCAATCGCGATTGTCGCCGGTCCCGGCGCGGACAAGGCGATGTCGCTCCTCGAGCCGAGAAAATCTTCCATCCACGCTGAAGTGCTGGACCAATCGCTAGCTCTCCAGGGTTTCCGTCTCGGTAAATACGATCTGGTGGTGGAGCCTGACGCCAACATCGGCTTCCGTTATCACTACGACCCAGCGCGTCCCGAAAGTGTTCTTTCCCGAGCGGAGGTAGACGCCGCCCTACAAGCTGCCGCAGGCCGCAAGGATCCACTGCCCACCTCCGCCGTGACTTCCACCGAGCCCGGCTCGCGCTATATCGATTTCCTCATCCCCGGACTGCTGGGGATGAACTTGATGAATTCTGGAATGTGGGGAATCGGATTCGCTTTGGTGGACATGCGCCAGCGTAAGCTGCTCAAGCGTTTCGTGGCTACTCCGATGCGGCGCAGTGATTTTTTGATGGCACTCACCAGCAGCCGTCTAGTGCTCATGATCATTGAAGTGGCACTGCTGCTCGGTTTTGGCGTGCTGGTTTTCCACATGCGTGTGCTCGGATCCATCCTGACTATTCTCTTGCTAGGCGCGATCGGCGCAGTCGCTTTCGGAGGCCTGGGCTTGCTCACTGCCAGTCGTGCGCAAAAAATTGAGAGTGTCAGCGGGCTGATCAACCTGGTAATGATGCCGATGTGGATTTTTTCCGGCGTCTTTTTCTCTTACGAACGTTTCCCCGCCATCGTACATCCTTTAATCAGAGCATTGCCTCTGACCGCGCTCAACGACGCCCTGCGCGCCACGATTCTGCAAGGTGCATCGCTCGCTTCCCAGTCCGGCCGTCTGCTGGTGCTTGTGCTTTGGGGTGGCATCTCGTTTGTGCTCGCGTTGCGCTGGTTTCGCTGGACCTGAGTTGCTGCTCTGAGTTGCTGCTCTGAGTTGCTGCTCTGAGTTGCTGCTCAATCATGCACTTCTGAGCATTTCTCCGCGCATCTTCCGTGATAAAATGTTGTTAGTTCTTCGAAATTGCGCGGCAGCATAGGGGTATGCGGCCGCTCTTCCACCTCCGCCGGAATTTTCCGACGGACGGTCACCTAGTTAGGGCAGTTACTGGCCGGCCCTGAACTGCGAATGCTGATCTAAGCAGTTCAGTTTAGGGGCTAAATTCTTCGCCACTTCGCGCCGGGTATAGCTTTCTTGTTGTTGGTTGCTGCTGAATTCAGGAGCCGGCATGAAGGCACTCGAGCGTCAAGCTAGTTACGCTTCTTTTCTGGACCGCCTCAGGTCTGCCTCCGCTCGTGTTCTTCTCCTCGACTATGACGGTACTCTGGCTCCTTTTTGTGCCGACCGCAATCTCGCTTTTCCCTATCCTGAAGTCCCCGATCTGCTGGCGCGCATCATGGCGGAGGGAACGCGTGTGGTCCTCATCAGTGGACGCCCCGCTCGGGAACTTCTGTTACTAAGCGGCATCCATCCCCATCCGGAAATCTGGGGAAGCCATGGCTTGGAGCGCCTCAAACCCGACGGCAGTTATGAGCTCGGCGTCCTGCCGCGCGAACAGCAAATGGGACTTCTCATCGCAGTCACGTCTCTGCGGTCCGATGGCTTGGAGCGGCAAATAGAACTCAAGCCCGGCGGTGTTGCCGTGCATTGGAGGGGCTTGACCGCGCAGGAAATCGAAGACATCAAATCGCGTGTCCTGCAGCGTTGGATTCCGCTTCGTGACGAGTACTCACTAAGCTTACTGGACTTCGACGGCGGCCTCGAACTCCGCGTTCCCGGCAAAGATAAAGGGGACGCCGTAAATACCGTTCTCAACGAAATTCACCCCGACTCCGCAGTGGCCTATCTGGGCGACGACCAAACTGATGAAGACGCATTTCTCGCGCTCAAGGGAAAAGGGCTTACCGCGCTGGTCCGTTCGCAATCACGGCCGACTGCGGCTGATGTGTGGCTGCAACCACCACAGGAGCTGATCCAGTTTTTTCAAGAATGGATCTATGCTCAGGAGAAGAGTTATGACGCTCATTAAAGGACGCCTGATTAATGTCTCCAACCGGCTGCCCGTGCTCATTCGAAATTCTGCCAGTGGCGCCCGGGTAGAGCGCAGTTCAGGCGGACTGGCTACCGCTCTGAATGCCGCCTGGCGTCATCAACCCGGTGTATGGATCGGTTGGGCAGGCTCGGCGCAAGGTCCAGAGGTTGATCATCTGCTGGCGAAAGCTTCACGGCGCCGCTTTCATACTCTTCAAGCCGTCGCGCTGTCCGACGAAGAGATCGCAAAGTTCTATTCGGGATTTGCCAATGAGATCATCTGGCCTCTGTTTCACGACATGCCATCACTCTGCAAGTTCGATCCCGATTATTGGGAAGCCTATCAGCGGGTCAATCGCAAATTTGCCCAGGCCGCCGCCACGACTGCCACGGACGACGATTTCATCTGGGTACATGATTATCACCTGATGAGCGTGGCGCGATATCTGCGAGAAGCAGGATCGCGCGCCCGCATGGGATTCTTTCTGCACATCCCGTTTCCGGCGCCCGATATTTTTGAAAAGTTACCCTGGCGGCAGTGCATTCTGAAGTCGTTGCTTCAATTCGACCTGATTGGTTTCCAAACCGACCGTGACCGCAACAATTTTGTGAGCTGCCTCCAGCGTCTGCTCCCCGAAGCTACCATCGAGCACAATCACCCGCATCTGCTTGCCGGGATGCAGGGGCGCCACGCGGTGGTGGGAACTTTCCCCATCAGCATCGACTTCGAAGAATTCGCCATACCTGCCGCGCATCCCGACGTAGCCGCCAGGGCCGCGAATATCCGCAAACAATTGCTTGACAACGTGCTCGTCCTGGGCGTGGATCGCATGGACTACACCAAGGGGATTCCGGAAAGACTGAAATCGTTTCGCCTCTTGCTCCGTCGTTTTCCAGAGCTGCGCCGCCAGATCACATTGGTCCAAGTGGTAGTTCCCAGCCGCGAGGAAATTCCTAACTACAAAGAACTTCGTCTAGAGGTCGAGCTCTTAGTCAGCCAGATCAATGGCGAATTCACCGAATCAGGTTGGGTGCCGATCCATTACATGCACCGCAATCTCGGACGCGCCGAGCTGCTGGCTTACTATCGCGCCGCGGATATCGCCCTGATCACCCCGCTCAAAGATGGAATGAATCTGGTGGCCAAGGAATTCTGCGCTGCCCAGGCGGACGAGCGTGGAGTATTGATCGTCAGCGAATTTGCAGGCGCGGGCCCCGAATTGCGCCACGGCGCAGTTCTTGTAAATCCAAATGATTTTGCTGGAGTGGCACAGGCCATCCACGACGCGTGTTTGATGAGCACGGAGGAGAAACGCAGTCGTATGCGACTTCTACGCAACATCGTGAAAGATCATAATGTGCAGCGCTGGGCCCGTTCGTTTCTGCAGGCGGCGCTTCCGCCGGAGACTCAGCTCACCAAATCTGGCAACGATGGTTCTTCGTCACCACTCAAGATTCGGAAACAGCCCACCGGCGAAATTCCTGGCGTTGCGTTGGTGGCTGCCTCCATCGGCGCTCGGTCGGTTCAATACTCCGACGGGCACAGCATCCGCAGAATCGGAAGTGCGCACGGAGACGACTGATTCTGATTGGGTAAGAGTTTGGATTTGCTGAAACGCCTTTTGTGGGCGGCGCGGAGTCCACGCCAGCTCACCTTCTGGCTCTCTTATCCCGTCTCCCCCAGCATTCTTTTTCCCAGGGATCCACCAGCAAAGGCAGCCACCACTCCGCTGAGTCCGATAAATCCGGAGAAAATGATTCCCAGCAGCAACATTGATCCGCCGCCGGTTCTGACTACCATCGTGATCAATTGGCCGAGAAACGGAGCATAACCTATGCGTACGCGACTGCGACGCGCCAGGAAGCCGCAGATCAGCGCACCCGCGATCATCGCAGGCACAGCGAACGTCCAGTAATAGGGCGAGTCCCACGATTCGCGCCGCGGCCCAATTTGACTGATGGTGATTTCCACCGCCACTCCGACCGACGCCGAAATTGCAAACCACAACCACCAAACCGATACGGTTGATTTGCTCGTCGCCATGCTGCGCAGCATAATCATGGACTGGTCACCCGACAAGTCACAAGCATGGTCCGGTGACAGACCTCAATCATGCTGGTAAGATTCACTGAGAATTCTGAGCGGGAGTAGTTCAGCGGTAGAACGCCAGCTTCCCAAGCTGGATGTCGCCGGTTCGATCCCGGTCTCCCGCTCCATCAATTCAACAGTTTAGGTTTCGGCTCTTCCGGTACATCCACAAAAACATCCACAAAGCGTGGGGTGTTGCGGAATTGTTCCAATTTCTCGACCGCAGCGCGGGCCACTTTTTCATTTGAAGGGGGTAGTGATGCAGAATGTGACCTTGGTAAGTTTATAAAAACATACTGACAAGGGAAAATTGGGCAGAGTTGTCCCGAGAGATAGAGCACGGTGGAGGGTTGCCGCTTACTCGGTGGCTACGGTTTGTAGACGGGAGCGTTCGCCGCAGCCTTGACTAGGTTAATTCCGGCTAAGCAATCATCTTCGTGGTGATACGACTCGCCGGAATCGGCAATAATTTTGTTGTTGGCTGCCTTTAAGCGCCAACGCCACAGCCCTTGCTTGTCTTTGTACATATAGAAGCCCACGGTAGCTCCTTAAAAGGACGGAATAGAGAAGCATGGACCCAGGTTTCACCAAATATTTATTCGAATATTATCACGAAGGGGCATGGTGGAGCCTTGTGATCCCCGCACGTTCCGAGCAGGATGCGATTGAGCGCATCAATCTAATTCCCAGATCGAAGTTGCTAGGGACTTTAGAAATGGAGATACCCGCCGGGCCAGGTGCTGGCTGGCTCGTTCGCCTCATTTGTTGGTGGCATAACCTTTACCGAAACAGCCGTAGCTGAAGTCGATACTTCGCAGAATTCACGCCGAAGCGTTCTTTGGTTCCCGTAGTGTCAGCCTCTTTCCTTCCGTAGCTCTATGCAAGAATTGTGCGGCCCTGACACGGCTTAACTTGCCTTCACCATTGCGAGAATCACGGAACTAGGCACGCCAGATGCCTTCAGTTGCTTGAGGCTTTCGGTTGAGGTCGCGCCAAGTTGCCCCAGGAATGCGAATCGCCGCTCGGGTGAGCACCAGGGTGTTCTCAATCGGGAAGTGACACCCCCGGCCTTTCGGTATGAGCACTCCTGAGTGGAAATGGACGCAGGTGCGGGCCCGGATACCTGCTGACGGTCAGACTGTAGCTATCAAGTTC
>MNDG01000093.1 GCA_001914815.1 Acidobacteriales bacterium 13_2_20CM_55_8 | reverse complement strand
CGATGGCATGAGGTTCATAGATCCGGACCCTTCGTGGAAGCGAATGCGCCGGGCCGGGAAGCCACTATTCAGCGCTCTGGGCGAGCTGCGGGATACTCAAGTTCTAACCCAGTGGGTGCAGCGACTTGTCCCCGAGGAGGATCCGGCCGCGAACGCCCTCATCGCGTATGCGTCGCGGGAAGAGGTACGCCTTAGAGATACAGCGTCGTTTGCCCTCTATAAGTTTGACCGAAAACAGTGGCGCGCTTGGATCGACCACTTATCCACAAGAGCAAACCGGCTGCAGCCGGGCGGTCTGGTTTTTCGGCATCTAGCGTTGGAATGTTGGGAGGAAGCGCGTCAGCTCCACCGTCTTGTCCTTAGGAACCGCACGAAGATCAGTTACCATCGCCTGCGCATTGGCCTCAAACGCTTCCGGTACACGGTAGAAAATTTCCTTCCTGGTTTCCATGAGCGCTGGGGGCACGACTTGAAAAAGCTGCAAGACTATCTTGGTGAAATTCATGACCTGGATCTGCTCTGGGCGACTGCGCTCAAGTTGGAGTCTTTTCGCGACCAACGGACGATGGACTATTGGCGGCCCTTAATTGAGCGGGAGCGAAAAAAGCGGGTAGATGAATACCGCGAACGTATGCTGGGCGAGACGTCGTTGTGGAATGTGTGGAGGACCGAGTTGCCGGCGCAGCCGAACCTAGGGGCGTTGGCGAGGATGGAAACCTGGGCTAAAGCTCTCGATCCTCAACCCGGGCATGCGCGACACGTAGCGGCTCTGGCGATTGAGTTATACGACGGACTGTGTGCCAGCGGTTTTCTCAGCCCTCTCTTCAGGAACGGACGTGAGACCCTTCGTACGGCCGCTTTGATGCATGAAATTGGACGCAGCAAGACCAGCAAGAAGTATCACAAGGCATCGTCTGGCCTGATTCGAAAACTAAAAGCTCCCCTCGGCTGGAGCGCCGATGATCTGGCCACAACCGCGCTTCTGGTGCGGCATCACCGCGGCAGGTTCCCCTTGGGTGTGCCAGCCTTGCGGTGCCTTTCTCCTGAACAGCGTGATTTCGTGATCGCCTGTGCCGGCATTTTGCGTTTGGCCGATGCAATGGATTGTGGGCGTGAGGAAAAAGTGCACAAACTTACGGTACACAACCGCGGCACTTACCTGGAGATAGCGGCTTGGGGCTATCAGAGCGCAGGGCGTTTAGCCGAAAAAATTGCCCGCGCGAGATATCCATTGGAAACATTCCTCGACCGGCCGGTGCTGGTCCGTGCCGCGCAGTAACTGGTCATCTAGACTCAGGTGTGACGATCACAGGCTGCTTCAGTCACGCGCAACGAAGAGAGCAAGGCGCACGCCGAAGTTGGCGTGCGCTCATGGCTTCTATTTAATCCTCTAGCGCAAGCTTCCTGTGGTCGCATTGACTGGATTGCCGATGGCTTCGCCGGACACGAGAAGCTCGACTCTCCGGTTCTGTTGCCGACCGCTGGAATTATCGTTGGAGGCAACCGGCAAAGTGTTGCCGAAGCCTCTGGCTGAAACCGAACCTGTCGCTACGCCTTGTTGCACCAGATAATCGCGCACTGAGCCGGCACGGTTCTCAGACAGTCGTTGATTCATGTCATCGCCGCCTACATTGTCCGTGTAGCCGCCGACTTCAATGTTGAGTCCAGGGTAGGCGAGCAAAATACCGGCGACTTTTGCCAGCTTCTCGCGTGCACCCGGCTTCAATGAGTATCTTCCGGTGTCAAACAAAACATCGGACATGCTGACGATCAGACCGCGCGCGCTGTCACGAGTCTGAAGGATTTTATTCAACTGCTCGGACAATCGCGTGCGCATGGCCGCTTTGTCGTTTTCCGCCTGTTGCGCGGCTAAACGGGATTGGTCTGCGTCAGTCTGGGCCGCCGAGAGGGCGCGAGCCGATGCAGCCTGGCTGTCCGCCATATCGGATCTAGCCCTGGCTGTCTCAGATTGTGCATCCGCAGCGTCGGTCCGGGCCCTGGCTGCATCAGATTCTGCCTGCGCCTTGGCGGTCTGGGCATTCGCCGTATCTTGCTGGGCTTGCTCCTTCTGTCGATTGGCGTCATTAGCCTGCCACTGCGATTTCGCCTGTGCATCGGCCGAAGCCCGGCGCTCGTTCTCTAGGCGCTCCGCTTCGATCCTTTTTACTGCGATCGCGCGTGCGTCTTCGGCAGTTTGTACTGCCTCTCGGGCGACCGCGATTAGCTGCTTTTTGGGGACGTTCTTTCTCGTAGCATATCCATCCGCATTGTTCATCAACTGAACAGCATGCTGGTAGCTATCGCTGGCGTACCTTTCGGCTCCCTCGGATTGTGCGATGCGCAGCGCATTCCGTGCTTCGAAGAATTCCAACGGCAACTTGGAATTCAGAACCACAGGGTCAAATTTGTAGCCGGTGGGAATGTAGCCGCCGCGCTCCAGAAGGTCATATTTTGCATTGACCGCTTCAGTAGTTCCCTTCGTGTCCTCGCGAATGACATTCTCGAGCACGACGACGTTGCTGGGCTGTCGCACGGCATAATAAGGCTCCGCGGTCACAACCAGTGCGAATGCCTGAAGATCCGTTGTAACGTCCAGCTTGCTGCGGCTGTTATCGCCTACCAGTACTTCGCCGAGATTCACTGCCCGGCCCTCGGGCGAGATCGCCCACAGGATGTAGGTCGGATACTCATTGCCGAAAACCGTGGGTTTCTGGAGGTTGGCGAATTCCACTTCGATTTCGATGTATCCCTTCTTGCTTTCGACCTTCGCTTCACCGTTGGCCCGAGGCATCAGGTCGGTTCCTGCGAAGTCCACTTTCGTAGCTCCACCGCGGTGTTGATAATTGACTGCCCGCGCCGTTCGGCTGATTACATTCACCCGGAAGACGGGTGTCACACTCATGGGCTCCACGGCCATGTTGGTTTGATAGGTTTGAGCAAACGCGCTCAAACTGAGAATGATTCCGCTTGCTAACAAAAGCTTAGTCTTCAAAGTATCTCCTTGTGGCAGATATCTGCCGGGTTGCGTTGATCTGGTGTTCTTCTTGACTGATTTCTTTTACGCCATCCTTCACGTTCCTACGTGGATCCGCGAAAGGGAATGAAAGAGTCCAAAAACATTCAGTAGCCACAGAACCACGGCAATCACCACTACGCCATTCAAAATTGACTTGATGGATCCCTGCATTGGAATGAACCGATTCACCAGCCACAGGAGGATACCCACCACGACGAGAACTTCCAGGAGTTGAATTAACGGCATGACCTTTGACCTTTCTTCTTCGCGGGCTAACGCCCCTCATCCGCCTGGAGGTGTTGCCCTGGTTCTAAATAGTTCGCTAGCTTTTAGGGTCGAATCGTGTCCGTCGGAGGGTCCGCGGCATAGACACGCATACACAATGCCAATGGACTGGATGTGGTCGCCCGGATGTGAACAGTGCGGATCACCCGCAGCGACCTAAGAATGGGAGCTACGAATTAGCGGTCGTCGCTCTCTCGACACACTCAGGAGAATAAAGAATGACAGGTGCAGACTTTTGTGTCTGAGCAAGACAGCTCACATGGGACGAACTAGGGTGCGATGCTGGGCGACAGGGCCGTCGCGGAACCTTCAGCGCCGACCGCAAGGCGCGGATGAATGTCCAGGGTTCTGCTAGTCCTGTCCCATCCAGCCGGTCTCGAAGGGCGCGCTAGCCTGTGCCAGGGCAGTTGAGCAGCTCCGGCTGCCGGCGCGATATCCGAATGAATACATCCGGAAGTTGCGAAATCCTCATCTCAACCAAGTTACGAAATTCGACCGTAGGAGCCTTACATGGCAGACGATAGGAATGAAAGCCAGCAATCTGACGGGGAGCAGGGAACGCAGAATCCTTCGAACGAGAAGCAACAAAACCCGTTCGACGAGCAGGAGTCACAGGGCAACGAACAAAAACGGCGCGCGCCCGGAAGTGGAGAAGAATATCAGGACGATCCAGAGAAGCGCCACGCGCCTGGTGAAGAACAGGAAGATGAGAACGATGAGGATAGAAAGATCGCTTAAGTAACCAGTGACCCCTTCATGGCAATGAGGGGGTCTTTCTTTTTCCGGCTAACCCTGACCTCGCAGTCCATTCAATCCAGCCTGATTCTGACTAACTTCAATGTCTTTGTCAGTAGTTGTTTCCCGATGAGCCAGAACTACTGGTACGAGTTCTTTCGTAATCTCCCGCTTATTTGTGCCCCGTGACATAGTCGCAATCGACGATGACCGTTGTCCCCACCTACGCCCCGGAAATGCGCGCCGCTTCGTATTCTCATTACACAATTCATCGTTTCAGAAAGTACAAGGGCCTGACGGTGCTGGTAATCATTTCTTTGGTATTGTTCTTGGTGAACTGTGGAGGCGGCCTCGGCGCTCAACCGAAGAGCAACTCGAATTCGGGCGGGTCAAACACTGCCGGAGGCGAGACTTCCAATGGAACAACATTCGCTGATTTGCAACAGAGCACTTGGTGGAATGGATATGCTCTGCTCCCGACGTCGGGGTACAACATCTGTGATACTTGCACGCCCTCGGGTCCGCTAGCCACCTGGGGAACCACCCAGGGAATCAAGTCGCCTGCCCTGAGCAATGGTGGCTCCATGAAGTTTGATATCGGGGGCAGCATGCCGTTCGCCGATATTCTGTGGAATGTGAAGTTCACCAAGCACTTGCCCGATGAAAAGATGGTGCCGACACTTAGCAATTTCACCTACGATGTGTACTTCTACGGCACTAACCTGGAAACTTCCCAGGCCCTGGAATTCGACATTAATCAGTTCTTCAATGGAATGTCGTTCATTTGGGGCCACGAGTGCCGCATTGCCAGCGGCCACGAGTGGGACACTTGGGACAACATCAACATGCACTGGGTGAAGAGTGGAATTCCGTGCAATCCGGTGAGCAACGCGTGGAACCATCTGGTGATTCAGGCGCAAAGGACTTCGGACAATCGTCTGCTGTTCAAGTCCATCACATTGAACGGCAAGACGGACACCCTGAATCGTTACGACAATCCATCGCCGACTACCTGGTACGGCCTGACCATCAATTACCAGATGGACGGAAACAGCCAACAACAGCCCTACTCCGTGCACCTGGACAAGCTAAACTTTACCTACCAATGAGCCAGCGTTAAGGGATGGGAAACGTTGACCTCGTTGTTTTTCGCTTCAGGCTGCGGCCGTAGCGGAATTGCTGAGAATCGGCAACCGCGCCACCACAACGGTGCCCTTACCAGTAGAGTTGATATCCAGAGTGCCCCCGAGCTGACGCAGTCGTTCTCGCATGCCCCTGATCCCTACCCCGGGTGTGCCAATCGTCGCCATTTCTTCCTGCTTCTCGGGGGATATGCCTTTACCACCATCGGCCACTTGTACTCGAACATCGCTCGATGTCCGGGTGATCCTAATCTTCGCGATGGGGCTTTCCGCGTGACGGTGGATATTCGTCAGGCATTCCTGCACGGTTCGAAAAATCGCGGTCTCCAGCTCGCGTGACAAGCGGCCGAAGTCTTCGGGGAACTCCAGATCAACTTTGATCTTGCTGCGTTCAGCAAATCCTTCGATGTACCAACGTAAAGCGGACGCAAGTCCAGCTTCATCCAGCAGAGGAGGATGAAGCAAATGAGAGATGGTGCGCACTTCCTTATTAATCTCGTGAACCAGAGCTGCACTGTCAGTAACCATGTTGGCTGTCTTGATGAGCCGTTCAATATCGGCGCCCACGGCGGATAGATTCATGGTCAGACCTGCTAACAACTGACCCACGCTGTCATGCAGCTCGCGAGCAATGCGCCGTCGCTCGTCATCCTGTAATTGCAGCAGGCGTGCGGTTAGTTCGCGAAGAGATTGATTGGCTGTATCGAGCTGTGCCGTCCGCTCCTGGACCCGTTCTTCCAGCTCTCCTTGCGCTTCGCGCAAAACTTCGGCATTGCGGCGCATTGCTTCTCCCATTGCCACAATGACGAGCGAAACCAACGAGAACGCAACTATCCCCGCGAGTTGTTCCGTATTGAGAATGCGAAACGAGTGAGTAGGCGGGATGAACCAATACTGAGCCGCCATCAGTGAAGAAATAGTAACGAGAATCGATGGAATGACGCCGCAGTACCAGGCCGAGAAGGCAACCACCGGGAAGAAAGTGATATAGGGCAGGTAGTCGCCAAGAACTGGATTCAGGGCGAAGCGGGCCAGCACCGCCATCGCCGTTGCCAACAGCGCAAAAGCATACCGCGCCCAGGGACGGCTCAAGATCTGTGAGGAAAGCACAACACTCTTCGACATTCGTCTTAACCTTGCCGAGCCAGAGGTATGCGCCTCGACATACAAGTTTAATTGCCTGCAAAACGGCCAGTCAAGAAGGCTTTGATCTACAGTGTTAAGTTTCGCTTACTGCTGCGCGACGGCAAACTTACGGCGAATTGAGGTGCTGGGGGGCACCTCAGCATTCTGCCGGGGGAATCCCAGTCTCCTGAACCCTGGTCGCCAATGTCGGCTCGCAGTGTCCATGACCGCTTCCAGTCGGCTCACTAACAGATCCTGGCGCCGCAACAATTCCATTGCGGACAGCATAAAGAACCAGATCTGTAATGGAGTGAAGGTTCAGCTTATGCATAATATGGGCGCGATGTGTCTCGGCCGTCTTCACCGCCATATCCAACGCGACCGCAACTTCTCTTGTACTCTTCCCTGCTCCGAGCAGGTATACGACCTCACGCTCGCGAGCCGTTAAACTGACCACGGAAGGTGCCGATGCTCTGGTGGCACTATGCGGGCGCAGGGTTCCATCCAGTATCAGGTGGCCAAACCTGGGGGTGACGAAGGTCTTACCTATCCTCAATGCTTCGGCGGCCTTGACCAGATATCGGGATGCATCGGACTTCAGCAAATAACCGCGCGCGCCCGATGCCAGGACTTCCTGGATCATCTGTTCGGATTCGTAGAGTGACAAAATAAGCACTCTGGCTGACGGCAGCGAAGCCAGGATTTGACGGGTGGCCTCCAGTCCATTGAGCTCGGGCATACCAATATCGAGAACCACAAGATCCGGCTTCAACTCGATCGCCGTGGCGACAGCTTCCCTTCCGTCCGAGGCCTCGCCGCATACCGTCCAGGATGTTTGAGCTTCCAGAAGGGCGCGCAACCCGTGTCGTACAACTTCATGATCGTCCGCGACCAAAATCCTGAAAAGGGTCAGCATATGTCCCCCAGAACCAGAGTAGAACATGCGCTGGAAGCCTGACTCAAGCTTCTACTCTGGTCCATACACTAAACTATGTAGACGGGCAGCTACTCTCACGTAGAGTTGAGACGCCCTACATTCTAGCGTTCATAGACAAATGCAACACTTCCAAGCTCTGGCACAGCCCTGGTGGGTCAACCTGCTAGCCCTAATTCCGTTTATCGCCTGGGCAGTTTGGGGAGGAAAACGCCTGGTGGTGAGTGGTCGGCAGCTCATTCTCCTAGCGGTTTTTGCGAGCGCCTTTGGTTTCGTGGAATCCGCGGTAGTGATTTATTTACGGGCGGCAACCGGTTTGCTCCTGGGCTACCGCGGAACCCTGTCAGACGTTCGCCAGTCCTCTGCCGACAGTTACAAGCAAGAAGAATCCCTCAGCGAATTTCCAGAAAGCCTGCTCAACATTGAAGTACTTCGTGAGGCGGCCACGATGGTGATGTTGACGACAGTGGCATTGCTCGCCGGGATTGGGATAAGAGAACGCTGTGCAATCTTCTTGTGGACATTCGCAGTTTGGGATATCACCTACTATGCGGGATTGTGGGTCACCGTGCGCTGGCCTTCATCATTGAAGGATCTGGATGTGCTGTTCCTGATACCCGTGCCCTGGGTTTCTCAGGTTTGGTTCCCGATCTTAATAAGTGTCCTCACGCTAGTCGCGGTCTTAGCCGTATGGAAAAGAGGAGGTCCAGTCGGCGTCGGCACGTTAGACTCGGCGAGGGACGATAGGCCCTCAGGTTGACCCTGGCAAAGTAACTCTCGGCCGCGTTACTGACGAAAGTAACCACCGTCATCTTGTTACAAAGCGTCACCGCGTTCACACTGGTACAGGGCGATGACTGCCTTCTTTCGTCCAACCGTATGAGCGACGCGAAAACATCTGCGCGGGGGGCGGACTGGACTCAGCTCCTTACCGATCCCGACGTAGTGAAGCATCTCCGAAAGCTGCTCCAGACCTATCGCGATGCTCCGCCCGAGAAGCGCGATCAAGCTCTGTTTGAGGCCATGCGGGAAATTAAGAGTGGCGCGGGAACCGCGGCTCAGGGCCGGGCGCCAGCTTCGACTGGATCCCTGGCCGCACCAGTAGCAACCTCGCCCGAAGCCTCACCACCCTTTGAACCAGACATTTTCACTCCATCCTGGGGACAGGATCGTAGACAATATCCCCGGATGAAATGCTTTGTCGCGGTCGAGTTGAGAGTACAAGGCTCGCCCACACCGATCTGGGGCAATCTAT
>MNDG01000081.1:1396-9772 GCA_001914815.1 Acidobacteriales bacterium 13_2_20CM_55_8 | reverse complement strand
GCACAGAAATCCAAGTGCCGACTCTCGAGGGCGAACATCTTCTCAAAATTCCTGACGGCATACAGTCCGGAACCACTCTACGCATTCGAGGGAAGGGAGTGCCGATACTGAACAGCCACGGCAAAGGCGACCTCTTCGTCGAAGTCCGCGTGCAAACCCCAGGCAAGCTAAACAAACGCCAACGCGAGTTGCTTCAAGAATTGGAAAGCACCACCAAGGTCGAAAATAAACCTCAACGTCGCACCCTACTTGGGAAAGTAAAAGAGATCTTCGGATAAGCTGGGTAACTAGCCACTAGCCACTGACCACTAGCCACTGACCACTAGCCACTGTCTTTATGTCCCGCCGTCGCTGGATCGCCGACGAAGTTTCCGGCAACCGCGCCGCCCTCACCGGTGAACACGCTGAACACTTGTCCCGAGTACTTCGCGCCCGAGTAGGACAGGAATTCGAAATAGCTACTGGCGAAAATGTCCGTCGCGGACGTGTCACCCGCATCGATCCCAACCGGGTTGAATTCGAACTGGGCGACGAAATCACTGCGACTGCCAGTCCCAACGTGACGCTCGCTCTTTCCATCTTCAAATTTGACCGCATGGAATGGGCGATCGAAAAGTGCACCGAACTGGGCGCAACCCGAATCGTTCCGGTCATCGCGAGTCGCACTGAAACTCATCTGGCCGCTGCTGCTTCCAAACGCGTCGAACGCTGGCAGCGTATTGCACGCCAAGCTTCGGAACAATCGCGCCGCTATTCGCCGCCTCAGATCGACCAGCCCATGAAGGTGCCCGGAACTTTGGCACTGCCAGGCAACACACGCATCGTGCTGGCCGAATCCGAGCAGCAAGTGATGCTCCGTGAAGTGCTCCACCATCATTCAGCACGTGACCTTGTGCTCGCCTTTGGCCCTGAGGGCGGGTGGATCCAGTCAGAGCTCGAACTGTTCCGCAATGCAGGTTGGATTTCAGCTTCTCTCGGCAACACCATCCTTCGGGTCGAAACCGCCGCTATCGCGGCATTAGCCGTGACTCTTTCAGAACTGGCGTAACAATCTCATTCGGCGGAAATCCTCAGACATCCTCTGGTATGCTCCAGGCCAGTGGCAACTCCGAAATCAATGCGGTCTACGTTCGTCTTCGAACCGGACAAATGCCAGCGCAGAGCCATCGAACACGTCCTCGGGCCCATGCTGGTGATAGCCGGCGCAGGAACTGGGAAAACAACCGTGTTAACCCGCCGGATCGCGCGACTGATCCGCGAATGCGGAGTGTCCCCACAAGAAATCCTTGCAGTCACCTATAGCGAAAACTCTGCCCGAGAGATGCGCGAACGTGTCCAAGCGGAACTTCGCGGAACTGAAACTTCGGGTCTCCGGGTCACTACCTTCCACGCATATTGCAATAGCTTGTTGGCTCGTTGCGGCAAGCAATTCGGAGTACTCGATGAAAAAGATCTCTGGATTTACCTCCGAAAACGTATCCGCGAACTGCATCTGAATTATTTCGTCCGGGCTGCGAAGGTGAGTCAATTTCTCGATGACTTGCTGGATTTCATGCGTCGTTGTCAGGACGAACTGGTCGGTCCTGAGAAGTACGCTGAATATGTCGGTCGCCTGGAACGGAACGAGCTACCCGCCCCTCGAGTGACGAAGTCGAAAGATGCGGTCTCGCTTTCCGATGAGGAAGTGCTGGGGCGTTGCCGTGAAATTGCCAACGTCTTCACTACTGTTGAACGGATGCTCGCCGAAGACAACCTGGGCAGCTTCGGCCACATGATTACACACGCGCACGCGCTGCTCGAGCAGGATGACGAGCTGCTTGCTCGCGAGCGGGAACATGCCCGCTTTATCCTGGTAGACGAGTTCCAGGACGCCAACTTTGCTCAGGTAAAAATCCTCCAGAAGCTCGCCGGTTCAGAACGCAATATCTTTGCGGTCGGCGATCCCGATCAAGCCATCTACCGTTTCCGCGGCGCATCCAGCGCCGCCTTCGGATTATTTCGGCATCACTTCCCGGGAGCAAAACTAGTCGTACTGGATAAGAACCGTCGTTCCACTACTCCTATTTTGAGGACGGCGTTCGCGGTTATTTCGAAAAATCCTACTACTTTTCATGAAGAAAAGGAGACGAGCTTTCCTTACCAGCGGTCCCCTCTAGTTTCAAAGCGCGATGAAGATGCGGTCAGAGAGGGAAAATCATCGCACCCTGATCCGGTCGAAACCGTCATTCTTACTGCGAAAGAAAACGAATGCTTCGACTTGGGAAAAGTCATTCAAGAGAATCGCCGCCGTCTGCGATGCGAATGGAAGGATTTCGCCATCCTCTATCGCGCGCATCCCCATCGCGATCAAGTCGCAGTTGAGCTTGCCGAACGACAGATTCCTTTCTCCATCGAAAACATGGACGTCATGGACATGCCTGAGGCCCGCGACCTGTTTGCCTGCCTGGGCGGTGTGGTGTCGCCAGACGATGGAGCCAGTCTTTTCCGGGTTGCGGCGCTGCCTCAATTCGACATCGACCCGGAAAAACTGCGGGCTGGCATGCGAAAGCTTTCCCGGGATTCCGAGTCTCCTGGCCTAGCTGCTGTTCTCCCCCAGATCGCGGGAGGCGCCGCGGTGCTTGATGAGTTGCAGCAGATACGCGATGAAGTGGCACGCACGAAAGCCAAAAGCCGTGGCGCTTTGGAGATCATCATCCAGCGTTTTGGGTTCGACCGCTCATCGCGTCCGCTGGCTGCCGTCCTTGAATTTGTGAGCAATTGGGAAAAGAAGCCGATCACCAGCACAAGAGAAATTGCCGAGTTGCTGGAATACGTGGACTATTTCCGCGAGGCCGGCGGCGCCATCACCATGCCATCGCATGACGACAACGCCGTCCGCCTCATGACCGCCCACTCGGCCAAAGGCCTCGAATTCCCACACGTATTCATTCTGCGCGCCAGTTCACCCTCCTTCCCGGGAGCGTTCCATGAAACCTTGGTCGAGTTTCCTCGTGAATTGCGCGATCCCGATTCAGTCGCACAGGATGACGGAAAGGAGCTGCACCTTCAGGAGGAACGCCGCCTGTTCTACGTTGCCATGACTCGAGCCCGGGATTCTCTTACCATTTACGCGCGGCGAGGAACAGGGAAAAAGGATTCCACTCCGCCCGGTTTTTTGCGGGATCTGTTGAAGGATTCCCAGCTCAATCGCTGGCTGCGGTCTCGGCACGCGCATGCATTCCAGACAGACTTATTTGGCGCGGCCGTCGTCCCCATTGCTGCCTCACGAACCAGCCAATGGCTTTTGCTCCCGCCCGCCCTGAATCTCAGCGCCAGACTCAGCGCGTCGGCTGTGGCAAGCTACGACATCTGTCCTCTCCAGTTCAAGCTCGAGCGTGAGTGGCGTATTCCCCGCGAGGTCCCTGCCGCCATGCAGTACGGCGCCAGCATGCATCGCGTGCTGCGTGCCTACTACGATTCGGTACGATTCGGGCGTCCCTATTCAGAAGAAGCACTCATCGAATTGTTCCGTAACGACCTTGGACGGGCGCGAATCCAGGATCGCTATCAGCACGATCTTTATGAAACCCAGGGCATCGACCAGTTGCGCCAGTTCGTAAGCGCCTCCCAGGCCGCTCCGGTTCCTGAGGTGTTGCACGCAGAAGAAGCCTTTGAGGTACGGATCGGGAATACAGCCGTGGTCGGACGCATCGATCGCATCGACCGCGCCGCCGATGGTTCCGTTGTCATTACCGATTACAAGACGGGCAAGCCGCAATCGCAGGAAGATGCTGACGAAAGCCTTCAGCTGTCAGTCTATGCGCTGGCCGCTCACGAAAAATGGGGATACCGCGTGGATCAACTCGTCTTTCACAATCTACTAGAGAACGTCTCGGTGATTTCGCGGCGTACCGGCGTGCAGTTGGAAGGAGCGCGGCTGAAAGTAGACGAGGTCGCCCAAAACATTGCGGCAGGAAGCTTCAAAGCCAAACCTGGCTTCTACTGCGCATTCTGTCCCTATCGCAATCTTTGCCCCGCCACCGAGAAGCGCTTATATTCCATCCCCACCGCAAAGAAAGCTAGCAATCGAAGTAACTAGAAAACCTCTTCCGCCAATCGCAAGTATCCGCACCAAAAACTTAGGGGACGCTCTCGCGTCCCCGTGGTTTTCTACTTAACTGCTCTTAGTGTTTCTTCTTGCCTTTTTTTGCTTTCTTCTTTGGTGCCATGGTTCTATTCTCCCTTCCATTTTTCATGGACTATGCAACGGTCTTCAGTTGCACACTAATTGAATGTATAGAGTCAATAAAAAGTGATGTCAAGAAAAAAATCGCGCCCGCGAGCGCGCGCGACCGGCACACCAAAGTCACCAGAGAGGTCAGAGACGAAATTTTCTTCCGCGCGGCGACGATCATTCATCCATTGCACGCGAAAAATTCGCACGGCACTCACCTCTCGATTGCGTTGCACACTATCATGCTGGCAGCGCCGCGCTGTGCTTGCGTGGGAGCCTCAATTCAGCCAATTCAACTTTTCTCCGCCTTGCGCATCTATAATTAATGGAGTCGGAAATCTTCGCAGGAGCACATGAATGGCTGCCTTGCACGATGTCGTGATCATCTCAGCTTGCCGCACCCCGGTTGGAAAATTCCAGGGAAGCTTGTCGGATCTCAGTGCAACTCAACTTGGCGCAATCGTTGTGCGCGAAGCCACGAAACGCGCCAAGCTCGATCCCAAGCAAGTCGATGAATGCATCATGGGCAATGTAATATCCGCCGGCTTGGGTCAGAATCCGGCCAGACAGGCGGCTCTGTTCGGCGGTCTGTCTGCCGAAGTGAGTGCCATGACCGTCAACAAGGTTTGCGGCTCCGGACTGAAGGCGGTCGCGCTCGCTGCGCAAGCAATCCAGACAGGTAACAGCTCCGTTGTGGTTGCTGGGGGCATGGAATCAATGAGCAATGCTCCCTATCTTTTGCCTCAGGCTCGCAAGGGCTACCGCCTAGGAAACGCGCAGATCGTTGATTCCATGGTTCAGGATGGTTTGTGGGACATTTACAACAACTACCACATGGGAATTACAGGCGAGAACGTTGCGGAAAAGTACCGCATTACCCGCGAGGAGCAGGACCAATTCGCGCTGAACTCTCATCGCAAAGCCGTGGCTGCCATCACGGAATGCCGTTTCAAATCGCAAATTGTTCCGGTTGAATTGCCGGCCAAAAAAAAGGGCGAGTCATCGGTAATCTTCGATAAGGATGAATCACCCAGAGACGACACCACAATCGAAATTCTGCGTTCGCTGAAGCCCGCATTCAAGAAAGATGGCACAGTTACCGCCGGCAATGCGCCTGGAGTAAACGATGGCGCGGCCGCAGTGGTTGTGACGAGTGCCAAACATGCAAAAGAACTCGGCGCAGAACCGATGGCGCGCATCGTCGGTCAGGCTAGCAGCGGTATCGATCCCGCCTGGGTGATGATGGCTCCGGTCAGCGCTGTGCGAAAGATTTGGCAAAAAACCGGCTGGAAAAATGAAGACGTCGATCTCTACGAACTCAACGAAGCCTTCTCCGTGCAAGCCCTGGGTGTAATGCGGGAGCTTGGTCTCGATCCCGATAAAGTCAATGTCAATGGCGGCGCGGTGGCAATCGGACATCCAATCGGAGCTAGCGGAGCCCGCGTCCTGGTAACCCTCATTTATGAAATGATGCGGCGCAACGTTCACCGTGGTATTGCTGCTCTTTGTCTGGGAGGCGGTAACGCTGTTGCTATGGCGGTGGAACGCTAGGCTGTCCGCTCTCTTTTCGCTAGGCGTCCGCAGTGGTGGCGGCTGTAGCCGGCCCCGACGGCAGCATCACAGTGAATATCGCGCCTCCACCGGGTCCTGAAGCGGCTTCCACGTTTCCTGCATGCTCCCGCAAAATCGCCTTGCAAATGCTCAGACCAAGCCCCGTACCCCGGCCTGGCCTCTTGGTCGTGTAAAAGGGATCGAAGATATTTGGCAGGATGTCCGAGGAAATTCCAGGCCCATCGTCCTGGAAGGTGGCAAACACCGTCTTGTCACTTTTCCCCAGGCGGATCCGCAATGTTCCCCGTTCCCGCACCTCACGGATAGCCTGCTCCGCATTCAGAATCAGATTAAGGAAAACCTGCATCAACTGGTGCGGATCGCCATGCACTGGCGGCAATGACTTCTCCGGCAGAAAATCCACAGTAATGTTGTTCTTGCGCAGAGAGTAGGCATGCAGGTGCAGCGTCCTCTGGATCAATTCGCTGACATTGATCTCGCTCTTGCCAGGCGCTGGTGGACGAGAGAAATACATTAGGTTCTGGACGATTTCCGCTGCCCGCCTGGCTTGCTGTTGCAGCATCAGCGGATTGTTGAGCTCGTGCGCGAAGCCGCCGATCATCTGTCCCATCGCCGCCAGGCGTTCGCTCTGTATGACTTGTTGTTCAAGCTTTTTCTCAACCGTGATGTCGCGCACCGACACGATGACGCCACTCAGCTTACTTTCCGCATCGAACAGCGGGCTGGCCGAGGCTCGCATGGTGCGCCAGCCTCCATCCCGGTGGCGTGCGCCGTACTCACAGAACCCAAACTGTTTTCGACCCCTGCCCACATCGCGAAACAGCGCAAGA
This sequence comes from Acidobacteriales bacterium 13_2_20CM_55_8, assembly GCA_001914815.1. Classification (GTDB taxonomy): domain Bacteria; phylum Acidobacteriota; class Terriglobia; order Terriglobales; family Acidobacteriaceae; genus 40CM-3-55-5. The sequence continues at coordinate 3,157 of MNDG01000081.1, read as the reverse complement.
AACTCCGGGGAATGGCCTTGCTCCTCTTCAACTTTCTTTCCCAGCAAGTCCTCGGGTTTGTAACCCAGCAGGTCGTGAATGCGAGAGCTGACGAAGCTGTACCGTTCGTTGAGATCGATCACCAATATTAAGTCTGGGAAGCTCTCCAGCAGGTAGCGTTGAAATTCTTCCTGGCGGCGTAGTGTTTTTTCCATCTCGCGCCGGTCTGTAACATCGACCAGCGTGCCCTGGTAGCGGATGATTTTCCCCGCCGCGTCCCACACCGCTCGCGAAGTATCCAGGCAGATAGCCGAAGTGCCATCCCGACGGCGAAGTGCGATTTCCCGGGCCCGCTCGCCACCACGATCGTCGGCAGTTCGTCCCAGCACCGGACTCTTCGTACGATCGAAGCTCAATGCGGTTGAATCAAGTTCCAGGAGTTCCTGCTTGCTCGCATATCCCAGCATGTGTACCAGTGCAGCATTGGCATCGAGCAGCTTTCCTTCCGGCGTGCTGAAGTAGACTCCTTCCTGCAGAGTTTCGAACAGCTCGGTGAAACGCCTTTCCTTTTCTCGTTCCTCGGTGACGTCCCGAGCCAGAGTACTTACGCCCACGACCTCGTCGCCTTTTACGATAGCGTTCAGCACGCAATCAAAGGACAGTGACCGCGAACTTTTCTTAAGCCGCACCTGAACCATTCCCGACCAGCGTCGTCGTTCAAGAAAGCGAGCCAGACCTTGCTCCAGATCGCTACGCGGGGGCTGCTCGATGAATTCATCCAGCTTGCACCCCACAACTGCCGAGTAGGGAACTCCCAGAAGTTGGGTGACACTTCGATTAACCGTGCGGACAGTGCCGTCCAAAGAAAAGGCAAAGGCCACGTCATCGAAGGAGTCGATCAGTTCCTTGAAGCTACGCTGCGACCGGGCAATGACTTGGCTGAGTTGGTCGAGTTGCTCATCCGTCGGAGGAGTTCTCACATGGTCCTGCAACCCGCGCACCAGGTCTTTTAATTCTGTGACTTGTTTTCGCCGCCCATAAGTGAATGCCGCGAAGGCGATGGTCACGAACAACACAGCGATAGGCAGCACTCCAAGGTGGTAGGGAAGTGCCTGCAGCCGCTCCCAAGTGACCGCGGCCAGCGCCGTCGCCAGCAACACTACAAAGAGCAACGCAATCCGCCACAGACGTGCTTCTTCCCGTTCCAAAAGGTTGGGGTTTGCGGGAGTGCGTCCGAGTTGTTTTTCTTTTTCCGACATGAGCCGACGCCCCTATTGATCGCTAGCGATGTGAATTCTCAGGGTTCGGTGGGCGTTAGTGGAATCGTAGTGCACAAGCAGAGTAGGGACAACCAAAACCGTATTGGGTAACTTGGTTCGGGCGCTCGAATTGTGTTTCTTCTCCCGCTTGTCACGTGCCGATGTGACGGCAGTCACGCTGCATCCTCCGCTTCAGGTCGTATGGTGGATGTTCGTCCGGCATTTTCGGCTGAATATGTTCCCGTCACCGCGGGTCCGGATGAATCTGTCTATCTCAAGCACACGACCCTATGCTCTATAAGACTTTGAGTGCCGCTGTCTATGGCATCGACGCCAGCATCATTGAAGTCGAAGTCGACATCTCGGGCGTCAAAACCTCCGAAGATCACTTTCACACCGTTGGTCTTCCGGATGCCGCAGTCCGCGAAAGCCGCGACCGTGTGCGTGCTGCACTAAAGAACCGCGGATATGACATTCCTCTCACTCAGATCACCATCAATCTTGCGCCCGCTGATATTCGCAA
>MNDG01000081.1:0-1308 GCA_001914815.1 Acidobacteriales bacterium 13_2_20CM_55_8 | reverse complement strand
AACTTCAAGACTGCGTCTTCGTCGGTGAGCTTTCCTTGGATGGCGGGGTGCGCGGAGTGCGCGGTGCGCTTCCCATCGCCATTGAAGCCCGCGGCAAGAAAATTCCTCGTCTTGTGGTTCCTGAACTTAACGCCCGCGAAGCGGCAATGGTGGGCGGTGTCCAGGTCTATCCGGTGAAGTCATTGCTCGACGTGATCCGTTTTGTGAACACGGGTAACGGCATTCAGCCTTTGAAGGTGGATAGCGACGCGCTGCTAACCGAATCGCAGCGATTCGTCGCGGACTTCAAGGATGTGCGCGGCCAGCACACTGCCAAGCGCGCCCTCGAAGTCGCGTGTGCTGGCGGGCACAATATTTTGATGATTGGTCCTCCGGGCTCAGGAAAAACCATGCTGGCCAAACGCATGCCTACCATTCTTCCGCCATTTACTTTTGAAGAGGCGTTGGAGACCACGAAAATACACAGCGTTGCCGGCGTGCTCGATGCCGGAGCCGGCCTGGTCGGAGTCCGTCCTTTTCGCTCTCCGCACCACAGTATCTCCGATGCTGGACTGATCGGTGGTGGTGCTGTACCGCGTCCCGGAGAAGTTTCGCTCGCTCACAACGGTGTGCTTTTTCTGGACGAGATGCCCGAGTTCCCACGCAATGTGTTGGAAGTCATGCGCCAGCCTCTGGAGGACGGCACCGTTTGCATTGCTCGCGCTGCTATGTCGCTTACTTTTCCGGCGCGGTTCATGCTGGCGGGTGGGATGAATCCTTGTCCTTGCGGATCCTTTAACGATCGCTCCCGCGAGTGCCATTGCTCTCCCTTGATTATTCAGCGCTACATGTCGAAGATGTCTGGTCCGTTGCTCGACCGCATTGATATTCATATCGACGTTCCAGCCGTGAACGATAAGGAGCTGCGGTCGGGCTCCGAACCGGAAAGCTCTGCCAAGATTCGCGACCGTGTAATCTGTGCCCGTGAAGTTCAGTTGACCAGATTCTCTTCTTGCAAGCGCGAGAAGTTCTATTGCAATGCGCAGATGGGGCCGCGTCACATTCGTTCTTTCTGTGAACTCTCTTCCGATTGCGAACGCCTGCTTGAACGGGCCATGGCTCAGCAGGGTCTGACGGCTCGGGCTCATGATCGTATCTTTAAAGTTGCCAGGACAATTGCGGACCTCGAAACTGCTGCCGCGATTGTCCCAAAGCATATCGCCGAAGCTATCCAGTATCGAACTCTGGATCGGACGTTCTGGGCGTAACGGCCAGAACTGCTGCAATCCCAATGAGATGCAAGCTATACGACCTTCTGAGTCGCGGTGT
>MNDG01000096.1 GCA_001914815.1 Acidobacteriales bacterium 13_2_20CM_55_8 | reverse complement strand
TCATCGAAACTTGAGCCCTACACGCCCGATGCGTTCGTCACCGCGCTTAAACAATTTCTGTCTTCGCATCCGGTGAAACTGGTGCTCATGCCCCACACCTACCAGGTGCGCGACTTCGTTCCCAAGCTTGCTACCGCGATGGGACGTACGGCTATCACCGACTGCGTCGGCTACAACAGAAATGGCGACAAGCTGCTCTTTACCCGCCAGATGTTTCAAGGCAAGCTAGCCGCCGATGTAAGTTTCGCCTGTGATGCCCCCTGGTTCGTCACTTTCCAGAACGGCTCTTTTCGCGGAGATAAGGTCGAAGCCGGATCAGCTGCCGCAGCAGTCGAGACTGTCAGTGTGGATATTCCGGACACCGTCGTCCGTACAAAGCCGCAAGCAGTTTTCAAAGAGGCTAAGCAAGCAGTCGATCTGACGCAGGCAGAGATCATTGTGGCCGTGGGACGCGGCATCAAAGAGCAGAAGAACATTGAAATGGCGAAGCAACTTGCCGAAGCTTTGGGCGGAGAGATTGCCGCTTCACGTCCCATTTGCGACTCCGGATGGCTTCCTATGGATCGGCAGATCGGATCGTCGGGACAGACCGTGGCGCCGAAACTTTATCTCGCATTGGGGATCAGCGGCGCCATCCAGCACATTGTAGGAATGAAAGGCGCGCGGGCCATTATCGCAATCAATAAAGATTCGGAAGCGCCCATTTTTGAAATCGCCGACTACGCAGTGGTGGGGAACTTGTTCGATATCGTTCCGCCGTTAATTGAAGAGATCAAGAAAATAAAAACGGCGACATGACAACGGCCATTATCGGGAACCGAATCCTACAAGCCGACTGCTGTATGCTGAGCGCCGAATGCTAGTTTTCCGCAAACCTCTGGCCAATGTCGAGCATCCCCGCATGGACGCCGACGTTGTCATCATCGGCGGCGGGCCGGCCGGCATGGCTTGCGCGTTGCGTCTGTCGCAACTTATCGACGAGCACAATGCTCAGCATCCCGATTCGCAACTCAGCAAAGAAAATATTCACGTTCTGGAGAAGGCGCGCGAAATTGGCCAGCACTGCCTTTCCGGCGCCTTGCTCGATCCCCGGTCTATGCGCGAGTTGCTGCCGGGTTTTGAAAAAGACGCTCCACTCGATGCCGCGGTCAGCAAGGAATCCGTCTATTTCCTCACCAAAAAAGGCAAATTCAAGTTTCCCATCACACCGCCGCCGTTGCGCGATCACGGCAATTATGTGATCTCGCTGAATCGTTTTGTGAAATGGCTGGGCAGCAAGGTGGAGGAAGCCGGGATCACCGTGTTCACCGGATTCGCCGGCTCCGAGTTGCTCTACGACGGCGAGCGCGTAAGCGGTGTTCGCACCGACGACAAGGGCGTGGACCGGCAGAATCAGCCGAAGTCAAATTTCGAGCCGGGATACGATTTGCACGCCAAGGTTGTGATTCTGGCGGAAGGTCCGCGAGGCTCGTTAACCAAGCAGCTCATCGCTCGCTTCAATCTCGACCGCGATCGCAATCCGCAAACTTATGGGCAGGGAATCAAAGAATTGTGGGAGGTCCCTTCCGGACGCATCGCCCCTGGCGAAGTGATCTACACCATGGGATGGCCGCTGACTTCAAAAGAATATGGTGGGGCGTGGATCTACGGCGGCAAAGACAATATCGTCTCTCTGGGATTTGTCACGGGACTCGATTATCCAGATCCGCGTCTTGATCCCCACCGGGTGCTTCAAGTTTTCAAACGGCATCCCCTGGTCGCCGGCGTGCTCGCGGGGGGGAAGATGATCCGTTATGGCGCGAAGTCGCTGCCCTACGGTGGATGGTGGTCGATTCCGCCAGTCGCGGGTAACGGATGGATGATTCTCGGCGACTCCGCCGGCTTCCTTAATTCACAGCGGCTTAAGGGCATTCATCTTGCCATCAAGAGTGGCATGCTCGCGGCCGAGACTGCTTTCGATGCGTTGACCAAAGGCGATTCTTCGGCTGCGACTCTCGGCCAATTTCAGCAGAAGGTCGAGAACAGTTGGATCAGAGATGAACTCTGGAAAGTCCGCAACTTTCATCAGGGATTCGAAAACGGATTTTGGATTGGCATGCTGAATGCCGGACTACAGCAGATCACGGGAGGACGCGGCCTGCGCAATCGCGCTCGATCCACTCCCGGCTATATGCACATGAAGAGGTTGGCGGAGTTACCAGCCGATGGTGGCACGGAAGCCCATCTGATCGGTCCCTTCAAAGGCGACGGCAAACTAACCTTTGACAAACTTACCGACCTCTATCATTCCGGCACCAGGCATGAGGAATACCAGCCCGCACACCTGGTGATTCGCGATACCGATGTGTGCAACAGCCGCTGCATCAAAGAATTTGGCAGTCCGTGCCAGCACTTTTGTCCGGCGAACGTTTACGAGATGCTGGATGACGCGAGTGCTCCGCACGGCAAAAGTATCAGCCTGAATCCGTCCAATTGCGTGCACTGCAAGACCTGCGACATTCATGACCCGTATCAAATCATTACTTGGGTTCCGCCGGAGGGCGGTGGTGGTCCGAATTACGATGGGATGTGAGTCGTCGAGAGGAGTAACAGTGTTTCTAAAGATCAACAGGAAGGCAGGCTTGCAATTGATCGTGGCGCTATTGCTGTGTGCTTTCACTTTCGGCCAAGCGCCGCCCGGGTCACGTGCTGCTCAGCGTCTCGAGGGGTATCGGCAATCGAAGGCTACAGCGTTGCGAGATGATTTCGGCGAGCTTGCTCGCTATCGCGCAGCCAACGCCAGTCTGAAGCCTGCCCCTCCGGATGAGAAGCGGGTCGTGTTCTTCGGGGATTCAATCACCGATATGTGGAATCTGGCAGGGTATTTTCCCGGCGAGCCGTACATCAATCGCGGCATCGGCGGACAGACGACGCCACAAATGCTGCTGCGTTTCCGGCAAGACGTGATTGATCTCGCACCCAAAGTTGTCGTGATTCTGGCGGGAACGAATGACATTGCCGGCAACACCGGTCCAATGTCGCTCGAGGATATTGAAGCTAATTATGCTTCTATGGCGGAGTTGGCGAAAGCCAATAGCATCCACGTTGTCTTTGCGTCGATACTTCCAGTGCACAATTACACCCCGGATTCTCAGGATCTATTTGCGCAGCGCTCGCCGCAGAAAATCGTAGAACTGAATCGCTGGTTGAAGAGTTACAGCAGCGATCATTGCGACATCTATCTGGATTATTTCAGCGCGATGGTGGATGAAAAGGGTCTGCTCAAACGAGATCTGGCCGAGGATGGATTGCATCCCAATAAAGCTGGCTACAACATCATGGCGCCACTGGCCACCGCTGCCATCGAAAAGGTCTATCCCAACAAACCTTAGTTGTTCTCGCCCGCCCGTTCGCGTCTATAATGGTTTTAAGTTTTCGACCACTGCAGCCTTCGGGCATACCCTGGATGCAGTGGCGGTGGAGACAGTGCGCGGGCGACGGCGCCCGCGCTACACGTTTCCCGAGGGTGCCGGTGGAAACGCTTGCGCCTCCCGTGCTTCGTGAGAAGCCTTTGGAAAGGAAACGCTCGCTGGAGTATTTCTCCGCCTGTTGTCCCTTTCCTGAACATAGCATTCAGCAATCAGCGCTCAGCATTCAGCCCAGAAATGGTGTTGCTGAGTGCTGATTGCTGATTGCTGATTGCTGAAAATGCTACTCTCCGACAAATTCGGGCGTCCCATCACTGATCTTCGGATCTCAATCACAGATCGCTGCAACTACAAGTGCATTTATTGCCGCACAGGGAATGAAGGTCCGTTGTATGGCGATCTGCCGTTTGCTGATTATCTGCGGATGGCGCGGGTATTGATTGGGTTGGGGATCCGGAAAGTTCGCATTACCGGCGGCGAGCCATTGCTGCGCAAAGGTGTGATCGAGTTCGTGCGCGAGTTGGCCAAGCTGCGCCCTCGGGGGCTAAAGCCCTCGTTTGCGAGCGGTGACGGCACGGCTGAAGCCGTGCCCTTCCCCAATCCCAAGGGCGGCGTGCCGAACGGCGACGATTCCGGTTGCGACGGCGAAGCGCTCGACATCGCTATCACCACCAACGGTCATCTCCTTGCCGAGCTGGCGCAGCCACTGAAGCATGCTGGCCTGCGTCGCGTCACCGTCAGCATGGACGCTGTCGATCCTGACCGCTTCGCCCGCATCACTCGAGTATCCAACGGGTTCGATAATGTGCTGGCGGGAATTCGTGCGTCGCGGCGAGTTGGACTGTGGCCGGTGAAAGTCAATTGCGTGCTTATGCGCGGCTTCAATGAGGATCAGATTATTCCCTTCGGCATGTTTGCTCGGGACGAGGGTGTGGTCGTGCGCTTCATTGAATTCATGCCGCTCGAAGAAGATCGTGTTTGGGCGCCCGAGACGGTTGTCACTTTGGATGAAATCCTGCATCGCATGTCGGGACGACGGCATCGGCGAGATCGGTATCATTGCGCCGGTTTCACATCCTTTTTGCGGACACTGCAGCCGCATCCGCATTACGTCCGACGGGAAGATTCGTACTTGTCTTTTTTCCGTTTGGGATCACGATTTGCACGAATTAATGCGTCGTGGTGCGTCCGATGAAGATCTAGTGGAATTCATTCGCGGGGTGGTGGCGAGGAAGGAAGAACGTCACCACATCGGCGAGCCGGATTTTGTGCCAGCGTCGAGGACGATGGTGCATATCGGCGGGTAGTGCTCGGAGCGTACCCCAGCGGCTAAAGCCGACCCGACTTAGTCTCGTGCAGCACGACTGAAGTCGTGCCCTTCCCAAACCCACTCTTCCTGCGTGGGTAATTCCGAATTGCGCACAAAAATTTGCGAGACCAAGTCTCCTGAGTAATTGCATCCGGGAGGGACACGACTCGGGAATGGCATGGCTCGGGAAGGGCACGACTTCAGTCGTGCCGAACAGCGGCCAGGCAACAGCGGCTTTAGCCGTGGGGGTTCATTTCCCCAGCATGAAAAAAGGTGACACTTTCTAGCATGGCTGTGCATCCAACTGTTAGAATGTAAGTGGCTTCAACATCCCCGCCGGTTGGGCATCGCAAGACGCAGTGAATCGGCTGGAGCCGCTAGATAGGCTTTCAACATCCCCGTTTCGGTCTAAAGCGATTTGCCTCACGCGGCATTGGCCGCGGCAAACGCCTATCCGAAACTGAAAGCGGAGACATGACATTGGCTACGGCAGTCCCAGTTTGCAGCTTGGAAAATTATCTCGTTCTGCCCGATCACACCATGGACGAACGCATTGGTGCGGCTCGCGAAGCGCTGGGCCGCGACTGCGTGATTCTGGGTCACCACTATCTTCACAAGAGGCCGCCATGGCGGATGGGAAATACATCGTTTTCTGCGGCGTGCATTTCATGGCGGAGAGTGCCGACATCCTCAGCCGCCCCGGGCAGGTCACCGTTCTTCCCGATCTCAATGCCGGCTGCTCCATGGCCGATATGGCGGAAATCACGCAGGTAGAAAATTGCTGGGAGCAACTGATTGCCGCCGGTCTTACCGATGATGCGGGCGAAGGCATTACGCCGATTACTTATATGAATTCCACGGCTGCGATCAAAGCATTCTGTGGAGAACGTCGGGGCGTGGTCTGCACGTCTTCCAATGCCTCGGGCGCATTCAAATGGGGATTCGCCAAGACTCCCAAGATTTTGTTTCTCCCCGACCAGCATCTCGGCCGCAATACCGGTTACGCCATGGGGATCCCGCTCAGCGATATGGTTGTGTGGGATCCCTTCATGATCAATGGCGGCGTCACGCCAGAGCGCTTGCGCGCGGCAAAAGTGATCCTGTGGAAGGGCCACTGCTCAGTGCACCAGCGCTTTCTGCCTGAACATGTTGATAACGTTCGCGCGAAATATCCGGGAATTCGCGTCATTGTTCATCCTGAATGCCGCTGGGAAGTGTGTCAGAAAGCGGATGGGATTGGGTCCACAGAAGGCTTGCTGAAGCTGATCCGCAACTCGCCTGCCGAAACCATGTTTGCGGTGGGCACGGAAATCCACCTGGTGAACCGCATGGGCAAGGAATTCGCTGCGCAAGGGAAGAAGGTCATCACGCTCGACGATTCTGGTTGTCTCTGCACGACCATGTTCCGCATCTCGCCGCAGCATCTGTGCTGGGCCCTGGAAAATCTGGCGGAAGGCAACATCGTCAATCAGATCAAAGTGAAAGACGATGTCAAGCACTGGGCTCGGGTGGCGCTTGATCGTATGCTCGAAATTCAGTGATGTGAAAAGCATTCAGCACTCAGCAATCAGCACTCAGCCCTGACGGGTTGTTGCTGAGGTCAAGGCAAACGCTGCCCGGCCGAATGCTGAGTGCTGACTGCTGAATGCTGACTGCTGACTGCTGACTGCTGAGTGCTGAATGCGGCAGCTCTCGTTGGTAACCTCCCCTTCTATTCCCTACGTCTTACCCACTTCATCGCGCAATGAATTAGAATGGATGACATACCTCTTATGGCAGATCGCACATTTACTCTCCAAGAAGCTCAGAATTTACTGCCGGTGCTGGAATCACTTCTGCGCGCGGCTATGGATGGCAAGAAGCTCATCGAAGCCGTGGATAACGAACTACAGGACCTGGCTCATCGCGTAATGATGAGCGGCGGTTTGTTGGCGAATGTCGTGCAAATGGCGCGTCGCAAAGCTGAACGGGAAAAAGCTATACATCGCGTCAAGGACACGCTGGCCGAAATAAATGCCATCGGCGTGCAAGTCAAAGATATTGATATTGGACTGCTGGATTTTCCGTGCAAAGTGGAAGGCCGCATCGTCCTGCTGTGCTGGAAGCTGGGCGAGCAGGGCATCACTCACTGGCACACGAGCAGCGAAGGTTTTGCGGGACGCAAGCTGGTTGATGAGCGGATTGCGAAAGCGAAGAAAGCAAACTAGTGGCTAGTGATTAGTGGCTAGTGGCTAGTATTCGGCCGTTCGCATCCTTGCTGAGTTCCACTCTCCAACCAAATTTTCAGACTCCATGTGATGGGCGTCACAGACTTGTTTCCTATTCTGCGAGAAATTGAAGTCTCACATAAAGGGATCGAGAGTGGCGCTGCGGTCTTATCAAGAGCTCATTGGCTGGAAGAAGGGGATTGAACTCGTCACCGACGTTTATCGGTTGACGCAAAAGTTTCCCAAACAGGAAATCTACGGTTTGACCAGTCAGATTCGGCGAGCAGCGGTCTCCATACCTAGCAACATCGCGGAAGGGCAGGGCCACATGTCTCGGAGAGAATTCAAACAATTCCTCGGTCATGCCCGAGGTTCTGTGTTTGAACTCGAGAGCCAGGTATTGATTGCGCGCAATTTGTCGTATCTAAATCTCGAGGAAGGTGAATTTCTGCTGGAAAGAATCGCGGAGCTCGGTAGAGTTTTGAATGGCCTTCTGAAGTCACTGGACCCAGCCGTTACTAACCACTAGCCACTAGCCACTTGCCTTTAAGGTTTTCCGCCCGGCTTCCACTTCGGCTTGAAATCTGAATTCACCAGCCACTGCGCCGGTCGCAGCAGAGACCCGATCGCCCAATTCATGTGTTTGAAATCAATATGTGCCAGGTCGTCGCTGGGCTGGTGATAATCAGAATGGAGGCCGAAACTGGAAACGGTCTGCGCCACCACGCCTTTTTTCGCCAGCACGTAGTTGTCAGAACGCGCAAAGAAATTCTGATCGGGATGGGGATCGCCAGCCAGGTGTGCGCCATGCGCGGCCAGGACGGGGCCGAGATTCGAGCGCTCCCATCCCGACAACCACACGGTATCTGGCTTCAACGCTGGATCGGGTCGCCCAATCATTTCGAATTCGAGGTTGGCGGCGATGTCCTTCAGCGGGATCGGCGGGTGTTCGCGGAAATAACTTGAACCCAGTCCGCCGGTCTCCTCGCTGCCGAAAAGTGCGAAGATGACCGTCCGCCGTGGACGCGGTCCCGCACCCAGCACTCGCGCCAATTCCAGCACGGCCGTGGTGCCGGAGGCATCATCGTCCGCACCGTTGTAAATATTGTCGCCTTTTACCGGCTCGCCGATTCCCAGATGATCAAGATGAGCGGAGAACAACACCGCCGCATGCTGCAGCGCGGGATCCATACCCCGCAAGATCCCAATCGCATTCCATGTGTAGGAATTCTCGGACGTCGTGGTCGGAGCAGCCAGGCGGACTGTCGTTCCTTCTGGAACGTTCTCTAGTGTCGGAGCCGCCGTCTGACTCACAACCACTAAGTTGTAACCCGCGCCCAAGCCCTCTTCCGCGTTTCCTTTCAACTGGCTGGGAAGTTGTGGCAATTGCCGGGAAATCTTCTCCCATCGTTCGCGAATGCTTGGATACTCCGAGGCGAGAACCGCCGCGGCTCCGGCCTGCACCGCAGCGATCATCGATGCGCGTGGGTTCTTGCCCTCTTTAGTTTTGAAAAAGACGACGGACCCGGGTTTGACCTTCTGCTCTCCTGATGCAAGATCAATTTTCTGTAGTGGACCGGAAACCTCGGCTTGCGACATGTGCAGTACCAGGATTTCACTCCCGTGGGTCCAAGTCACTTCCGGTTGCGGCGTGCCATTGCCGGGAATGGTGAATGTAAGTTGTGGAGGTCCTTTCACCACTCGCGTAAGCAATTGTGCGCGTTGAATGTAGCCATCGTCGTCACCTGCGGGTTCGATGCCGTACTGGCGCAGTTCAGACGCAACGTAAGTGACTGTGACTAGTTCGTCCGGCGTAGCGCTGCCCCGACCGCGGAGGGCGTCCGATGCCAGAAATTCCATGTGGGCGCGGATGCAGGCGGTGCAAACCTTGGCCGGAAACCGCACGGCGCGAGGCCTGGCGATTGGCGTACTTTTTGACGGTTCGGTAGCCTGCTGTGCAAATGTGCTGATTACCAGGAGTGAAAGTAGGGAGAGGACGGTGAGATGTTTTCTCATTGATGTGATAGGGAAAGGCTAACAGATTGAGAAGAAATGTTTTTCGGCGGGCCTACGGCGCTTGCAACGCAAATTTATTTGCAAGCCTGGTATCTAACTGCGTTCTTTTGACAAAGACGGTCTGAGACCGTGGCAGCCGTGTGTCACACGATGGTTCACATCGGCACCGGTCCGGAATAGTCTCTGCTACAATTCTCTTGCGCCGCTTGTGGACGCTGCCGACAAGGCGCATCTGCCGGGACCATTAAACGATGCTGAGTACGCGGAAACTTCAACTCCTGGTTGCATTTACAACGCTTTTCTCCCTCGCCGGGGCGGTGGGCTGCCGCGGCTTTTTCCAAGATCCCCAGCTAAACTCGATCACCGTGGGGCCGCAAAATGTGAATCTCCAGCAGGGAAACACCCTGCCGATGACGGCCGTCGGAAACTTCAACGACGGCAGCACGAAGACGTTGACCTCGGGCGTTTTCTGGTCTTCCTCAGACGATACGATTGCCTCGATCACTCAGACTGGGATTGTGACTGGTGTCTCCTCAGGGACAGTAACCATCTCGGCATCATCCGCGGCCATTACTGGCACCACTACGGTTGTTGTGGTGCTGAATAACGTCACTGCTATAACCATCAGTCCCAACAGCGCGAACGCGGCGTTAGGCTCGACTACTACTACGTTTACCTGTTCCGCCACCGTCTCCGGGGGGCCTCCCGTGGACGTTACTTCCAGCGTCGATTGGACAGTCACGGACAGCACGGGCGCTGCCGCAGCGAATATTTCGATCAGCAATCGAACCAATCCGGCGACCGTAACTGTCAACAGCAATGCGGCAACAGGGACGTATACGGTGAATGCCAGTTACACGACAAATTCTCAGACTTTCACGGACACGGCGACACTGACCGTACCGTAGCGGGTGCAGGTCAGGACGCACACGATCGGCTATGTCCGTCCGTAGTCTGTGCCCGTTTTCTACCTCACGGTATGGTCGTGCTTATCCATGACAGACATCCGCTGCATCGGCATTTGCACTGGGGGGGGTGATGCTCCTGGGCTGAACGCGGTCATTCGCGCCGCGGTCAAGTCTGCCTTTCTAAAATACCAGTGGAAGGTGATCGGTATTCCCGACGGTTTTGATGGCCTGATCTGGCCGGAGAAATCTTACGAACTCACGTTGAAGGATGTCAGCGGCATCCTGCCGCGCGGCGGGACCATTCTGGGCACCACCAATCGCGGCAATCCTTTCAATTACCGGAGGATTGAGAATGGGCGCGAGGTCATCCGCGACATCTCCGATGAGGTCATCGTTAACGCGCGTAAGCTGGGAATTGATGCTGTCATCAGTATTGGCGGCGATGGCTCGCAGAAGATTGCGCTCGAGCTATTCCGTAAGGGCCTGAAGATCGTAGGTGTGCCCAAGACCATTGACAACGATCTTTGTGCCACCGAAGTTTCCTTTGGATTCGATACCGCGCTGCATACCGCAACTGAAGCGGTGGACAAGATTCACACCACGGCGGAGTCTCACCATCGCATCATGGTAGTTGAGGTCATGGGACGCGACGCGGGCTGGATTGGGTTGGAAGCCGGTATTGCGGGCGGAGCGCACGTCATCCTGATTCCTGAGATTCCGTTCACCATCGAAAGAATCTGCCAATATGTGGCCGAACGGGAAGCTTTTGGCAAACATTTCACGATTGTGGTGGTGGCTGAGGGGATTAAGCTTCCGCCGGAGTTGAAAGAAAACCGCCGCGCCGGAGCGGTCGGCAACGTCGTCGGTAATGCAATCGCTGCCCGCGCCGGAAAGGAAGTGCGGGTCAGCGTGCTAGGGCACATTCAACGTGGCGGATCGCCCTCGCCCTTTGATCGCATCCTGGCCACGCGTTTTGGGGTTGCGGCCGTGGAACTCATTGCCAACGGTGGTTTTGGTCAGATGGTGTGCCTGCGCAACGAGCGGATCGAGTCTGTCCAGATTGCTGATGCTGTGGGCCAGGTGAAAACCGTGAATCCCGATGGTGAGATGGTGCGCACGGCCCGTGCTGTAGGCATCTGCTTTGGTGACTGCGAGCAGTGTTAGATCTTGGGTAGCGACAAGGTTTGACCGGATCGGAGATTGTTTAACGTGGGGCTTTACCCCGGAGAACTTCCAGTAGTTCTGTGTGCGATTTGTGGCGAGCCCATAACCTTCGTCGAGCAAGCTGTTGCAGTGACGGATAAGGACTGTAAGAGCTTTCACTGGGAGTGCTGGAAGGAAGCGAATCCACCTGTTCCTGATCTTGAGTAAGTTAAACCTTGTCACACCAAATCTTGCTTCGCTTAACTTCCAAACCGCTGGCGCGCTATATTAATCTTGATCCAGTGAAAATTGATTTGCGTCTTTGCTTCTTGCTGTTGCTCACGGCTGCAGTTGCGCTGCTGCCCGGTTGCGGCCGAGGCCGTCGGGTGCAGGAGATCGGGTACGTGTCCGCGCCGCAGGCCATCCTGCGGGACCAAGTGGCGGCGGTTTATAACAAAGCGGGTGTGGTACGAAATGCCGAACGTGTCCAAGTTTTGGATCGCGACCGGCGCTTTGCTCGGGTGCGTACCTCGAGCGGGGCCGAAGGTTGGATGGAGCAACGCTACCTGGTCACTCAGAAGGTGTATGACAGTTGTCAGAAATTGACGCAGCAAGAGCAGAACTCGCCGGTGCAGGCCGTCGGCATTACACGCACCGATACCAACATCCATCTCGATCCGGCGCGCGACGCCGATCATCTTTATCAGCTCAGTCAAGGCGCGCGAATTTCCATCCTCAAGCGTGCCAGCAGCGAAAAAATCCTACCAGGGGCTCCCGCCAAAGCTGCAAGTCTGAACAGCTCGAAGCCGGTGCTGCCTGCTATGGAGGACTGGTGGCTCATTCGCGACGAGCAGGGACACGCCGGTTGGGTGCTGGCCAAAATGGTTGATCTCGATGT
>MNDG01000061.1 GCA_001914815.1 Acidobacteriales bacterium 13_2_20CM_55_8 | reverse complement strand
CCACGCCAATTCCATACGCCGTTGGATGAGCAGATTGGCGAGGAGCAAAGATACTTCCTATGCGAAAGACTGGCGGACGCGGGGCCCAGCCCTGAAGATGAGTGTCGCACCTCTGAACTCGCTGCGCACCTGAGAAAGTGTACCGCCCTGCTCTCGCCCAGCTTGCGAAGAACATTTCAGCTACGCGTCGTGGACGGTCTCTCGATCGTTGAGACAGCCCAAGTTTTGGGATTGCCGCACGGAACAGTAAAGGCTCAGCTGGCACGCGCGCGACAAAAGCTTGCGCGGTACATGCAGCGAGCGCTCGAACCACGATCCCGTACGCCTCAGCGGCACGCGCACATAGCACGAGCCGTCGACGGAAAGTGATCTCAAGAGTCGACTAGCGGACCGAGTGCGCATAGCGATGCTTGTCCAACGAAAGTAACCGACGTTAATTCGCCGTTGGCCGATGCCGTACTGCAGAGGGCAAGTAGCTTTGGCGTTGAGGATCAGAAGAGTGAGGAGCATTGCGTGGAGAATCCACAGCCCAATATGACGGCCATTGAAAAGACGGACGAGGAAATATGGCGGGCAATTCGCGATCTCGATCCTGATCAACGACGTAAGTACCAGCGACGTAGCGTGCGTGATTGCAATAGCAGTTGCCTGCGTTGTGTGGTATTGCCTGATCTTCGCGGCCTCCAAGTGATTGGTAAGATCGCTACAGGTTCAACGACGATGATACGGAAGATGCGAGACACCGCGTGCTGTTTGTCAATCCTCCATGGCGACTGCGACACGCTAGCGTCCTCAAGGATCATGTGCGATCGTTTTAGCTGGAGCTTTGCGGCATGTGCGCGCTTGCTTTCTTCCTGAATTTTCGCCTGCGTCGCGCGGCCTGCAGGCAATGTGGCCGATGTCGAAATCGAAGGTGAGTATCAGTTTGAGCGGCGCCTGTTTGGGAGCAACCCCGAGCAGCTGCGGCTACTGGCGGAATGGCTCATCGAGCAGGAGGTCGTGGAAGTAGTCATGGAATCCACGGCGCAATATTGGCAACCGGTCTGGGGGGCACTGGAACGGTACTGGAGGCCAATCTGCCAGAAGCGGGAAGGCGCAGGCCCGAAATCGGGAACGCTACATCTGGCGCAAGCACAATCGAATCGCGGGCCACGCGGGCGCAAGAAGGATTTCCCCGATGCCGAACGTCTGGTGAAGCGGCTGGTAGCAAACGAGCTAACCCTAAGTTTTGTGCCCGATGCCGAACAGCGTCTCTGGCGAACGGTGATGCGGAGAAAGTACCAACTGACGCGCAACCGGGTACAGTTACAGAACCGACTGGAGGCTCTGCTGGAAGAAGCCCATATCAAATTGTCCAGTCTGGTCTCGGATCTGCTGGGCGTCAGTGCGCGGCGCATGCTGAAGGCCCTGGGGGATGGAGAAACCAACCCGGCAGTTCTAGCCGCTATGGCCGATAAGAAATTGCGTGCCACACCGACCCAGTTGTGCGACGCGCTCGGTGCCTGCACGGAGCTCAATGCAGTCTACCGCCGGCTGTTGAAGATGACGCTAGAGGAGTTGCAATTGCTCGAGCAGCAGGTCGGCCAACTGGACCAGGAGATGGCGAGTTTGCTCAGCCAGCACCAGGACTCAATGAAGCGACTGGCGGAGACGCCCGGCTTGGGCGTCGACTCAGCACAGCAAATCATGGCCGAAGTGGGTACGATGGCAGCGACGTTCCTTCAACCAAGCAGCTCTCCTCGTGGATTGGTGCATGCCCTGGAGATGAAGAAAGCGGGGGCGTGTCCAAGAGCCACCGCTCTCCGAAGGGCAATCGCCACATGCGGCGGATTCTCAATCAATCCGCCAATGCCGCGGTCAAGGTTAAAGGAAGCATCTTCGAGATCGTTTATCGCCGTCTGGTGCCGCGCTTGGGACACAAACAAACCATCGGAGCCATTGCCCATCGCCTTTGTCGGCTGATCTGGATCATTCTGCACCGAGGAGTGCGTTACGAGGAACGGGGCCCCGCAGTTAGCCAAAGGTCAAGAAGACACCGCACGAATAGAATGATCCGTGAACTGCGTAGCCTTGGCTATCGGGTCGAATCGATGAATCTGCTACCGACATGATTGAAGGATTTTCGACCCTGTATGTTCGCTGAGGCCGAGTTCCTGGGCAATTTCGCGATTGCTGAGTCCGTCGGCGACCAGAGCGACGACCTGTTCTTCGCGCGGGATGAGGAGTTTCAGCCCGCTCGCATTCACCACGCGAAGTGACGGTACCTGGGCTATGGCTTCGATGAGATATTGAAGTTGCTCGCTGTTCGCCCACACCTGGCCTTGATGAACACTCAGAATGCACTTGCATAAGAGCCGGAAAGGATAGTCGTCGAAGCAGAACAGTGTCCCCTGGCGCCTGAGCGAAAAGCGTTCACCACGACCTCGCGATCACCAGAATTGATTAGCACGATCTTGGATATTTCTGGGTGAGCCAAATGAAAGCGCCGAACCAACGTCATATCGTGTGATTCATTCCTTGGGCGGTCAATATTGATGATCGCGATTTGTGCCGGGAAGGCCATGATGGCTTGCAAAATGGCGTCGATATCCGCGGCGCAGCAGATTACAACTCGGGGCGCTGCCGCAGGGCACTGACCAGAAGCTGGCATTCCATTTGGTTGGAGTCGGCCACCAGGACACGAATGGCCGAAGCGTACGGCATAGATTCCATAAACTCCTCGGGACACCGCTAGGTTGATTGTAGGAACCCGGTTAGAGAAAGTGAGCGACAGCCGTCACCCCTCCATGTGACAGGTTCCGAATCGGGACAACTCCTTTTATTTGTTGCCAATTGCCTACCTTTGTGTACCCCACTTCTCATGTCTTGTGGGCCTGCAGGCTCACGAAATGCCGCATAGGCCCGCAGAGTTCGGAGGCGAAGCCGGCATGTAGGAGCCGCGTCAACTTTCAAGGAGTTCAGGGTGGGAAGCAGATTCCGACTCTTTTTTTATTACAATCAGTGAGGGCAGATCAGTGGCTAGTTGCTAGTGGTCAGTCGTGACAGGGTCACTCTAATACTGGATACTGACCAGGAATCAAGCAATTCCGGCAACCATGGAAAACACAATTTTGATCACCGGGGGCGCCGGATTCATTGGCTCCAACTTCATTTTGCAATGGATAGCTTCAGAAAGAACGGCGTTGGTCAATCTTGACAAGCTGACTTATGCCGGCAACCCGCATAATCTGGATCGTGTTTCATCGGATTCGCGATATTGCTTCGTGCAAGGTGACATTTGTGATCGTGATCTGGTGCGTGGCATTCTGGAACGTCACCGGCCCAGGGCTGTTATCCATTTTGCTGCGGAGAGCCATGTCGACCGTTCCATCCGCGGTCCCGACGATTTTATCCGCACCAATGTGAATGGAACATTCTGCTTGCTCGAGGAAGCGCGCGCGTATTGGATGGCATTGGCGAAGCAGGATCGCGAATCATTTCGCTTTCTGCATGTTTCTACCGACGAGGTCTACGGATCGCTGGGTCGCGACGATCCACCTTTCTGCGAGGGGACGCGCTACGCCCCGAATAGTCCGTATTCGGCTTCGAAAGCGGCAGGCGATCACTTGGTGCGGGCCTATTTTCACACTTATGACCTGCCCACGCTGACTACCAACTGTTCCAATAATTATGGTCCTTATCAGTTCCCGGAGAAACTGATTCCTCTGATTATCTTGAACGCGCGCAACGGTAAGGCGCTGCCCTTATATGGAGACGGTCAGAATGTCCGCGACTGGCTCTTCGTGGAAGATCATTGCGAAGCAGTACGCATGGTGCTGGCTCGTGGCAGAATCGGCGAAACCTATAACGTCGGCGGCTGGAACGAAAAACAGAATGTCGAAGTTGTGGACACCATCTGCTCGATTCTGGACGAATTGTGCGGCGATGATCCGGTGTTGCCACATCGAACGTTGATCTCATTTGTGAAGGATCGTCCGGGTCACGATCGCCGCTATGCCATGGACACGCGTAAGATCGAGCACGAATTGGGTTGGAAACCGCGAGAAACCTTCGAAAGCGGCATTCGCAAGACGATTACCTGGTACTTGCAGAATGAGGCATGGGTAAACGAAGTCACTGCGGGAAACTATCGCCAATGGATCGCCACGCACTATTCTTAACCGGTTTGTGTGCGAAGAGTCCTTGTTCAGAGTGAATGAACCACTAAATGGCAAAAAAGAAAGAACATCAGACCCAGCCGTATAAGGGCATCATCCTGGCGGGAGGGTCGGGAACGCGACTCTATCCTGCGACGCACGCGGTGGGCAAAAGCTTGCTGCCGGTTTATGACAAGCCACTCATTTATTATCCCCTTTCCACGCTAATGTTGGCCGGCATCCGCGATATTCTAGTGATTTCTACCCCGGAAGATACTCCTCGATTCGAACAATTGCTTGGTGACGGATCTCGTTTCGGACTCAATCTGGATTATGCCGTGCAGAGCAAGCCGCAAGGTATCGCGCAGGCTTTTCTGGTCGGACAAACTTTTATTGGATCGAGTTGCTGCGCGTTGGTGCTAGGCGACAATATTTTTTATGGCCACGATTTTGCGAAGGATGTTCGCAGCGCTACCGAGAAGACACGCGGGGCGCAAATCTTCGCCTATCCCGTACATGATCCGGAACGTTATGGCGTGGTAGAGTTCGATGCCGCCGCCAAAGCGCTTAGCCTGGAAGAAAAGCCCGAGCACCCTAAATCGCGATATGCGGTCACTGGCCTTTATTTCTACGATAATGATGTTGTGGCAATCGCGAAATCTCTGAAACCATCCGCCCGCGGAGAGTTAGAGATTACGGACGTAAACAAAATTTACCTGGAACGTGGAGATTTGGATGTCGTTGTGATGGGCCGTGGCATGGCCTGGCTGGATACGGGAACACACGAAGCGATGATGGAAGCTTCGCTGTTCATTCAGACGATCGAACGCCGTCAGGGATTGATGGTCGCGTGCCCGGAGGAGATCGCGTATCGTTACGGTTACATAAGTGCCGATCAATTGGCAGAAATCGGAAACTCGATGAAGAACAACGGTTACGGAGCCTATTTGCTGCAACTGCTGCGTGAGAGAGTATTCTGACGTGGCCGCGGGACAGGCAAGCGGCATCGTCATGAAAGTGACCCGCGCATCATTGAACGGAGTATTGATTCTTGAGCCGCGAATCTTTGGCGATGAGCGCGGCTATTTCCTGGAAAGCTACAACCAACGCACCATGGCCGAAGTGGGCGTCCACGAGCATTTCGTCCAGGACAATCACTCTTTCTCCGCGCACAATGTGGTGCGTGGGCTGCATTACCAGATACAACGCCCGCAAGGAAAACTGGTGCGCGTGGTAGCCGGAGAGATTCTGGATGTCGCGGTAGATCTGCGCCGCAATTCTCCCACCTTCGGCCGCTGGGAAGCGGTTCGCCTCTCGGGCCAAAACAATCGCATGTTGTGGATGCCTGCGGGATTGGCGCATGGATTCCGCGTTGTTTCGAATGACGCGCACGTGCTCTATAAGGCTACTGACTTTTACTTTCCCGAGTTTGACCGCACCCTGGCGTGGAATGATCCCGATCTGAAGATTGACTGGCAACTCGATGGTGAAGCGATTATTTCTGCCAAGGATACTCTCGGCATTCCGTTTCGTCAGGCGGAAGTCTACGAATAAATCTAGGATCGCGGCATGCGGGTGACCGTCTTCGGGGCAACTGGTCTGCTCGGCAAAGCGCTCACGCGCAAATGGACCGATGACGATCTCAGCGGACTGGGATCCAAAGACACAGACATACGTGATCCGAAGCAGGTTTCGAATGTCCTCGAACGCACGCGGCCGGATTGGATCGTGCTCGCCGCCGCATACACTGATGTAGACGGATGTGAGCAGAACCGAGAGCATGCCTTCGATGTGAATTTCCGCGGGGCGCTGAACGTGGCACAAGCAGCCAAGCAGTTCGCTTCCCGGCTTCTCTTCCTCAGTACGGATTATGTCTTTGACGGCGCTAAGAATAGTCCGTACGAGACCACCGATCCTCGTGCACCGCTCAACGTTTACGGACTCTCAAAGGCCGAGGCAGAGGTGCAGATCATCCAGGTGCTGCCGGAATGCTGCATACTGCGAACGTCGTGGCTGTTTGGCATTGATGGAAAGTGTTTTCCGGACACAATTCTGAAGCTGGCTGCAAGCCGGCCCGCAATTGATGTGGTTGACGACCAGCGGGGATCTCCCACCTACACGGCCGACCTCGCCCGAGTGATCATTCGGCTCTGCCGGGCAGACGCTAGAGGAATTGTGCACGCAACCAATCGTGACAATTGTTCGTGGTTTGAGTTTGCACGTGAGATTATTGCCGACGCCAGATTAAGCGCTACGGTGCGTCCCACTCCGAGTGACCATTTTGTCCGGCCCGCGCAACGGCCAAAATATTCCGTGCTTTCCAGCAAGAGTTTGGAGAAATATGGAATTGAAATGCCGAACTGGCAAGACGCTGTCAGAAGATACCTGCAGGACAGAAATTAAGTGTTGTAGAGGGAACCAAGCGATGCACTTCCCGGAACACGCAGTTAATACCATAATGCGGCGGTTTCCAGCTTTGGCAGTGCTTCTTTGTTCTTAGCCTATTCGTTGAGGCGAGAGTATGGGCAACTCACAAAACCCGGCCATTCCTATTCGACGTCTGGAACAATACCATCCAAAGAAAGATGAGCGCCGTTCACAATCACGAAAAGATGGAGTGCTTTCCAAAATTGAAGATGCCACATACGAAGTTCTTCGCAAGCATGCGAAAAAGTCGGCGTGATCACGGCTCGTCGTCTCCGGCTCCGTCATGGTTGCTTTGCAAACCTTCTGTCGCAGTTGCGGCTTCCGGGTTCAGTTGTGGTTCTCCTGACCGCTTGAGCTTCAGATTCAGTTCCGGTACGTCCTTCGTCTTGATTTCCTCCCAGCGCGCTAACTGCTGATCGAGAGCATTGTTTAGGTCATTGAACGTGCTCACAGCCTGAGTTGTCGGCGCAGCGTCAGCACTGTCGACAGCGGCCATCAAAATATTCAGCCCAGCAGTTAGTCTTGTCAGGCTTCTTCCTTCCGACGTACTCAAGAAAGTCCTGCCGTATCCCCCTTCACCGCCTTCAACCTCAGCCGCCTTACTCTCCAGCGCCGCGACGGATTCCTTGACCTGACCCTGCCGACTTCTCTCGGTCAGGTTTTTCAGCTGCTTGCGCAAGCTTCGTACCTGTTGCAGTGTTTGATAATCGCGATGCATGGCTTCGTTGATTTTCATTTCAAGTTCAAACTGCTGACGTAGATCCTCCACGGTAGTCTTTACCCGCGAGTCCATCTTGATTATCAGTGGTTGCGTGTAGCTGGTTCCATTCACTGTTAACTTGACGGTGTACTTGCCGGGCAGAATCGCAGGTCCGAGGGGAGTGCGTGGTGTATCGTGATAAATCGCAGAAATTGGATATTCGTGCTCCAGTGAATCCGGCGGAGGATAGTGCAAGTCCCAGACAAAGCGATGCATGCCGGCCTGTGTTGAAAGAATTCGAACTGGACGGATCCAGTACGTCGGGATATTCAACTCCTTCTCGTTAACCGGTTCTGGTTTGTCTGTGCTGGAAAAATGACGCACCGGTTTCCCAGCTTCGTCTGAAATCTCGATTGCAACCGGACCGGTTGCATCTGATTTCAGAACGTAGTCGATCATGGCGCCGTCCGGCGGGTTCTGGCCGGCGGGTTCCTCGGGCGGCAAGGGCGTGTCGGTGTTGTTATTGCGGCGGACCCGATAAGTGAGCGGCGGAGCGAAAAGATATGCGTCAGATGCGGCTAACTTTGCGTCAATCTGCCGTAGCGGAGTGATGTTATCCAGAATCCAGAAAGAACGCCCATGCGTGCCAACTACGATGTCGTCCTGGTGAACCACCAAGTCACGAATGGAAGTCGCTGGTAAGTTGAGGCGCAGAGACTGCCATTGATCCCCATCGTCGAACGAGACGTATACCGTACGCTCGGTGCCGGCAAAGAGTAGTCCCTTGCGTTCCGGATCCTCGCGCACGGTGTTCACCGGTTCGTTATCAGGAATTCCGTTCACGATCTTCTGCCAGGTTTTTCCGCTGTCGTGAGTGCGGTAGATGTAGGGATGCAGGTCATCGAGCCGAAAACGGTTCACCGCCGCATAGGCGGTTGCAATATCGAAGTGCGATGCATCCATCTGTGCGATTTTGCTCCATGGAGTTAGCTCTGGAGGGGTGACGTTCTGCCAGTTTCCACCGCCATCCAGTGTGACATGAATCAGACCATCGTCGGTTCCCGCCCAGATCAGCTTCAAGTCCTTGGGCGAGGGCGCGAGCGAATAGATCACGCCACGGTGCTTCCCCTTTGCCGAATCAGACTCGACGAATACGCCCAAACTCGGCGGCACGCCCGGATCTTGGCGCGTTAGATCGGGGCTAGCGGTTTGCCAACTGTTGCCGCCGTCGGTGGTCTTGAACAGCACGTTGGACGCGAGATATAAGATGTGCGGGTCGACAGGCGAGAACATCAGCGGTGCTGGAAATGTCCTGGGTCTGGCCAGTGATGCGATTGAACTTCGTCGCCTTACCGCCGTAGATAAGATTTGGGTTGAGTGGATCGGGTGCGACATAGCCATATTCCTCGACGCCAACCGGATACCAATCCCGGAAAGTGATTTCACCAAAGTCACTGCGGCTGGCGGTACCGACACTTCCGCTTTCCTGTTGTCCGCCGTACACCCAGTAGGGAAACTGATTGTCGGTGATGACGTGATAGAACTGCGCGGTGGGTTGGTTGTACCACGAACTCCAGGTTTGTCCACCATTCACACTGATGGTGACTCCCTGATCGACCGCCAGCGCAATAATTTGCGGATTGTCGGGATTGATCCAGATGGTGTGATAGTCGTCGCCTCCCGGCGCTCCCTTAATTGCGGTGAAGCTGCGACCACCATCGGTCGAACGATATGTGGAAATGTTGGCGACATAGACCGTGTCCTTATTTTTCGGATCGACGCGCACACAGGCGAAATCGTCGCCACGCCCCCAGAGACGGTCGTCTGTATTTATGCGCTGCCAACTCTCACCGGCATCATCTGAACGATAGAGACCACCAAGCTTGGGAGAATCCACCAGCGCGTAGATCCGGCTGGAATCATTCGGCGCAATCCTTAATCCGATACGTCCCAGTCCCTCGGACCACGTTGGCAATCCTTTCGTTAATTGGCGCCAGGTTGTGCCGCCGTCAGTAGATTTATAGAGTCCGCCTCCCGGTCCGTTATAAGCTCCGCTGGTCGTCCACGGCGGACGCCGCGAGGCCCACATATCTGCGTAAACAATTTGCGGCTTGGAAGGGTCGAAGGCCAAATCAATAGCGCCCGTATTCTCATCCTTGTACAAAACTTTTTGCCAAGTGAGCCCGCCATCGGTGGAGCGGAAGACTCCCCGCTCAGGATTCGGACCATAAGGATGACCAAGGACCGCCACCAGCACGCGGTTGGGATCATGCGGATCGACTAGGATGGCCGCGATTTGCTGTCCATCGCGCAAACCGAGATGCTGCCAGGAGCGACTCCCATCGGTGGATTTGTATATACCATCTCCGGTGGAGAGATCCGGACGCCGCAGGCCTTCCCCACTGCCCACGTAAATAATGTCAGGATTGGACGGCGCAATGGCCAATGCTCCCACCGAACCAGTGGGCTGATCGTCGAAGATGGGGTTCCAGGTGCGTCCATAGTCCGTGGTCTTCCACACTCCGCCGTTGTTGGGAGCCATGTAGAAAACGTTGGGCTGTCCTGGCACGCCGCTGATCGCAACGCCGCGGCCTCCACGAAAAGGTCCGATTAATCGCCAATGCATTTCCTGAAACAGCTTGGCATCAAATTGCTGGCAGAAACCGGATGCGGCAAAAGTGAATACCAGTAATAGATTGCAGCGTGCGAGACGGCGAATGGAAATCACCTGTGCCTCCTGAGGAGAGGTAAGGATAAATCAAGAAGGTTAGCTTGAGCAGGTTGGCTTGGGGAGCTGTTGCCGGCCGTGACCTTAACCTTGAGTGCGATCCAGGAATTCCTCGTGCCAGGCCATCTGGATAGCTTCCAGTTTGCCCTCATCGGATTTCTTGGGATCATCCTTGAATTCGGGCAATTCGATCACGTAGCGATGCAAATCGGTGAAGCGCACGTTTAGAGGATCTAGTTCGGAGTGCTTCTCTGACAGCAGAATTCCAATATCTCCGGCATCATCCCAAGTGAGTTCTTTCGACATAGTCTCTATCGCACCTCGATGTGCTTTTAGTGTTCTTCGGAAACGTAGTTCCTATTCCATGCCGGAATTTCAACTACAACTTTTCCCGGCTTCTTGATGGTTACCTGACAGCCAAGGCGAGAATTCAATTGCAAATCGGCGGCCATGTCAAGGCGATCCGCTTCATCGTCGTCCATCTCCGAGAGATTTTCCGCTCCTTCTTTCACCCAGATGTGGCAAGTGGTGCAAGCACAATTGCCGCCGCAAGCATGATCCAACGTGACACCGTAATTCAGCGCGACATCGAGAAGCGACTGCTCTTTTCCATGATCTTTGTAAGGCAGTTTGCCGTTCTCGAATTGGACGGTCTTCCCTTCGGGAAGGAAAGTCACCTGGACCATATTTTCTCCAGGCGCTTCCACAGTTGCGGCGCCGCTGCCTTGCGATTTCTCGTCTGCCATGACTGCTCCTATGTAAGCTCAGCTACTCGAAGTCTGCCTTCGCTACGGGATGACCTGTCTCCGGCGACTCACCCATATCCGCCTGTTCCATGGTCTTTCCCTTAAGAGCGGTGCTCACTGCCGTATCCATCATCAATTCCGCCAGCCGCATGGTGCCCTGATTGAGGACATCAATTGCCTTTCGGATCTTCTGGTAGTCATCTTGCTGCTTCACGTCTTGCAGAGCCTTTTCCAGCTTACGGATCTGTTTTCTTTCACCATTCGTAAGCTGGCCCCAAGCGGGACTCTTCTTACTTTTTTCCAAGGCTGACAGGATTGTTTCCGCCTCGTTGCGGGCCTCGATCACCTGGCGTTGCCTGAAGTCCTCTTCGGCGGAATCGAAACTTTCGAGAATCATGCTCTCGACCTGCTCATCTGTAAGGCCATAGCTAGGTTGCACTTCGATCTCAGCTTCTTTCCCACTACGCTGCTCGCGCGCGGAGACGTGCAGAATGCCATTGGCATCGATGAGGAACTTCACTTCGATGCGAGGCAATCCCGCCGGCATGGGCGGAATCCCCTTGAGATCAAAACGAGCCAGCGAGCGGCAATCCTTCGCCAATTCCCGCTCGCCTTGCAGGACATGGACAGCGACATTCACCTGGCCATCGACTTGGGTGGTGTAGTGTTGCGTGGAGGAAGCCGGAACGGTCGAGTTGCGCAGGATAATCTTATCGGTCACTCCACCTGCGACCTCGATGCCCAAGGATAAGGGCGTAACGTCCAGAAGAAGCATGTTGTGCGTAACTTCAGAACCTCCGGACAAAATGTGCGCCTGAACCGCGGCACCCAAAGCCACTACTTCATCAGGATTGAGATCCGTGTGCGGTTCACGACGGAACATCTCCTTCACCAGCGCGGGTACAGTAGGAATGCGAGTCGAACCGCCTACCAGCACTACTTCTTCAATCTGCTCCGGTGTCACCCCGGCATCCTTCATGACCTGTTTGCAGGGCGCGATAGTCCGATCGAGAATCGGTCGAATCAAGGCCTCGAACTGCTGGCGAGTAATCTCACGCTGATACCGCTTCCCGCCCGGCAACTCAATATCCAGTTTGACCACGAGCTCCGACGATAGCGCGATCTTGGCCTCGATTACCGATTTGCGGATTGTTTGCACAATTTCGCCATTTCGCCGAACGTCCAAACCAAGATCGCCCTGAATGTCGTCGAGTGCAATCGTGATAAGCAAGTTGTCAATGTCATCGCCGCCCAGATGGGTATCGCCGTTCGTGGCCATCACTTCGAAAATCCCATCGTGCAGCTTAAGGATCGAGATATCGAAGGTACCGCCGCCCAAGTCGTACACTGCAACGATGCCGTTCTGCTTCTGATCAAGGCCAAAGGCCAGGGAAGCTGCTGTCGGTTCATTCACCAAGCGCAATACTTCCAGTCCTGCGATGCGGCCAGCATCTTTCGTCGCCTGTCGTTGCGCGTCGTTGAAGTATGCAGGGACGGTAATGACCGCCTGGGTGACCGGCGCTGCAAAAAATCTTTCAGCATTGCGCTTGAGCTGGCGCAGGATGAAGGCCGAGATTTCTGGAGGAGTAAAGGTCTTGTCGCCGAGTTTAATACGAAGCACTTCCGCCGGTTGGAGATCTTCTGCCAAGCGAAAGGGAAACAGCTTCAGCTCTTCCCGGATGTCTTCAATACCGCGGCCCATCAAGCGTTTGATCGAATAGACTGCTCGCTCGGGTGTCTCGATGAGATATTTTCGCGCGGCATTGCCTATGATAATCTGGTCGTTCTCATCGAGAGCGACGACTGAAGGAACGAGATTCAACCCATCATCGCCAGGAATCACGACAGGGACGTCCCCTTGCATGAAGGCCACCAAAGAATTGGTGGTGCCCAGATCGATCCCGACAATGCGTTGGTTAGACATTAAAAGCTAGTTTCCTAGTCCGAAATCCGCAATCTAAAATCGCCTTTCAGCTGCCAAGTGCTTCGTTCACGTCCCGAACCAAATTCCTGATGTAGTTCCGCCGATTTAGCACATCCACCATCTTGTCCCGCACCTGCCGCCGTTTTTCTTCCTGGTCGACGTCAATAACTCGGTCCCATTGGTCCCAGTATTGTTTCAATTCCTGGGTAAGCACCTCGTACTTCTTCTCAAATTCTGTTTTGTGGACTTCGAGTTCGCCGGTCAGCGCGGGATCGTCCTCTCCCATTTTCCTATTCATACGCAGTTCTTCCAGCTGCATGTTGAGCTCGAACACTTCTTCCAGCAGATCGGGAGGCACAACTTGTTTCTTAATCTCACCGGTGACTCGGGCGGTTTCAGTAGCGCTCTTTGATTGCTCTTCGAGCTCAACCCCCTCCAAGCGCAGCAAATATTCCGTCCGCTTGATCGGGTCTTTCAGAGTGCGGTAAGCGTCATTCAACAAAGAACTCTGCTCCAAACTCCATTCCTGCTCTTGCTTACTGGTCCGCCCGTATAAATCAGGATGAAGTTTTCGACTCAGCTCATAAAATTCACGCTGCAAAGCAGGGACGTCTACGTTCAACTTCCGTGGCAACCCGAAGAAGGTGAAGTAGTCAACTGATTGCGGCGGCTGTACCTTTCCACAGGTGCTACAGAACTGAGCCGCCCGTGGCGCACCACACGACCAGCAGGCCCTCTCGCCAGTTTCGGCCAGCGCACGTGCGGTTTTGGATTCAGTCGCCATAAACACATTCCCCGCACACTGCTTCGTCAACACTGCGGAAGATAAGGGATGCCGTGGTGACCCGGTGAGCGAACACCTAGCCTGAGAATGAGGTGCCGCACCCGCAGGACTTCGACGCGTTCGGGTTTACAAACACGAAGCCCTGTTGCATGAGGGTCTCCTGATAATCCAGAGTCATGCCGTGCAGGTAAATAAACGATTTGGGATCGACAAACACCCTGACATCCGAAAACTGAAAGATGCGGTCACGTTCGCGCGGCTGTGTGTCAAAGCGAATGTTGTAGCTGAGGCCTGAGCACCCGCCGCCCTGTACTCCCAGCCGCAACCCGCCCTGCTCGGGCGAAATGCCTTCCTTGGCCATCGCCGAACGAATCCGGGTTAAGGCTTTGTCCGTAACTAAAACGCCTTTCGCCGGAGCCTGGGATGAAACTGGTTTAGTCGCCTGTTCCGTCATCGTGGCCATTAGGGGACGCCTTCAGCTCCGTGCTTCCACAATTTCCGGCTTGGGAGTCTCGCGCTTTTTCTTCCAATCGTGAATGGCCGACCGGATCGCGTCTTCCGCCAGCACCGAACAGTGAATCTTGACCGGAGGCAAAGACAGTTCCTTCACGATGTCGGTGTTCTTGATCTGCAACGCCTCATCGACGGTTTTGCCCTTTACCCATTCGGTCGCTAACGAAGACGACGCGATCGCGGAACCGCAGCCGAAAGTCTTGAACTTCGCGTCTTCAATGACGCTGGTCTCTGGATTGACCTTGATCTGCAGCTTCATCACGTCGCCGCACTCCGGAGCGCCGACCAGGCCAGTGCCCACGTCCGTGCTGCCCTTGTCCATCGAGCCCACGTTGCGCGGGTGGGAATAATGATCTAGAACCTTGTCGCTATATGACATTTTTTCTCTCCAATTAAACTTAGACTCGCAGTGATCTCTTTACTCTGCCGCCCACTTTACTTGCTTCAAATCCACGCCCTCTTTTGCCATCTCATACAGCGGTGAAAGCTCACGCAGTCGCTGAACCGTTTCTATGACGCGATCGGCGACATAATCGATTTCAGCCTCGGTATTGAACCGGCCGATGCCGAATCGAATAGAGCTGTGCGCCAAGTCATCGCCAGTCCCCAGAGCCTTTAGCACATAAGACGGCTCCAGGGTTGCCGACGTGCACGCAGAACCGCTCGAGACCGCCACGTCATTGATACCCATCAGCAGCGACTCCCCTTCGACATAGGCGAAACTAATGTTCAGATTCCCGGGCAGCCGGTGCTCCATCGAGCCGTTGATATAAACCTCATCCAGCCGCTCCATGATGTTGTCTCGCAGCCGATTGCGCATTCCCGCAAGATGGCAGCTTTCCTTTGGCATGTCCTCCATACAAATCAAGCATGCCTTGCCCAATCCCACAATTCCTGGGACATTCAATGTTCCAGAGCGCATGCCACGTTCGTGACCGCCGCCATCGATAATGGCGGAAACCTGGACGCGAGGATTCTTGCGGCGCACGTAGAGCGCGCCAACGCCTTTCGGACCGTACATCTTGTGAGCCGAGATCGACATGACGTCGATATTTTGCCTGTTCACGTCGACTGGAACTTTGCCGACAGCCTGCGTAGCGTCGGTGTGGAAAATCACCCCGCGCTCGCGACATAATTTCCCGATTTCGGCGACCGGCTGCAGCACGCCAATCTCATTGTTGGCAGCCATGATCGTCACTAAGATAGTTTTGTCGTCGATTGCACGTTTCAAATCGTCGAGGTCAACCAGCCCGTCTTTTTGCACCGGCAGATAAGTCACCTGATAACCATACT
>MNDG01000088.1 GCA_001914815.1 Acidobacteriales bacterium 13_2_20CM_55_8 | reverse complement strand
TTGGGACTTGAGAGCTTAATCGGAACCGAGCCGCTAGAAATTGACGGGACAGCAACCTGCAATGTGTTTGGATCCACGAATGTGACAGTGGCAGTTGTGCTACCAAAACTCACCGTGGTACCTACTTGGAAACCACTTCCTCGAATCGTAACGGTATTTCCAATGCCAGCCTGAGTCGGAGCAACGCTGCCGATGGACAAGGGTACGCTGTCAAGATCGACCACCGTAAGCCCTGAATTGGTGATGAAGAAAATTCTCTGACCAGTTTCATCGACCGCAATTGACCCACTTAGATGGACGCCGCCACGTTCATTCAAGAGAATCCTTTCAGCGAGTTGTCCATGATGTACATCAATAATATCCACACCCCAATTAGTCGAAGAATAGAGCAATGAACCACTCCGATTGGCCTCGGCTAACTCGACGGCGGACCATCTCATTATCGCCATTTCACCAGTAACCGAGTTGTCAGTGTAAACGCCTGTTTGCAACAGTTACTTCCGAGTTGGCCGTGTTTCGGGCACAACCCGTCACCGTACGGGGTCCAGGCAATGCGGCGGAAGTCGGAGCGGACGCGAGAAACGATTCTCGTAGCGCAGCGGATTTACTTACCTTACCACCGATGAAGTCATGCCCTTCCGAATGTTGCGTGTGGTCTACAATAACTATGAAACCGGTATAGCGCTCAGTTCGAGAGGGCCTGCAGTAGTTTCCGCTCGATTTTGCGAAACGCCGCTGGATCGCGCACATATTCCGTGAACGATGTGATGGCTTCCCGGGACAGTTGTTCGGCTGCGGCTGGATTCTTCTGCTTGAGCACGAGCAGCAACTCGTAGTCTTCGATTCCTTCACGCATGGCTTCCAGACGGATCGAACTGAATACAGACTTCCCCGCCCGGTCGGGATACACGATGAAGGCATCGCCCGGGGGCAGCAACTGCGTGTTGGCATCGATCACAGGTTGCGTGTCTTTCACGGGTTCGGGAGTCCAGTAATTCCAGCCCCAGTGCAGGAAACCGGTGAAGCTGTAGCGGAAATTGAGCCAATGGAGCAGGCGAACTTTGAGCAACGGGTAATCGATCAGGCGATTCAAGTAGCGTTTGTTGGGGAACAGGCAAGTGTAGAACCATACGTCGTGGCCACTCTGGATGCGATCACGGATGAGTTCCATCTGATTGTCAAAGCGCCCGAGCTGGGGCACCCACACGTCGCAGTTCTTCTTCAGCTCTTCCGGTATGTCGGAAGCATCCACGGCATCCATGGTGAGCACCCCGGGCAGATTGCGATGCACGAGCTCGGCGATGCGAGCGTAGTAAGGTGGCTCGCTGCCATGGGGTTCATCAAGAATGTGCTGGAAGTAAATTGATTTCCAGTTCTTTTCAGCCAGATGCGTGTTGAGCGAAGAAAGGAAACCAGTGAGGTAGGGCTCGACACGGGAATCGTCCGGCGGAAGGTCCTGTCTTGTCACCTTGCCTTTTTCGAGCAGGAAGACGGGGACCATAAGCGCGGCGTCGTAACTTCCTGCACGGCCGAGAAGGTGACTGCCCTCGATATAGCCGATGACTCCAGCTTTCCGAAAAGCGTCGACCCAGCGATCGAAATTGGAAAAGTCATAGGCCAGATGGCCGCCCTCAGCGCGCGGCGTGATCAGCTCCATGAGCGGGGTAATCACCATGTTCTGACGATGATCTGCCATCACCCTGGCGATGTTCTCAACCAGGGTCCACCACCCGTCGGAAAACTGAGGTGCGTCGTAAAACTGCCTGGACGCTGCGTCCCCGAGGTTGAACCAGTTGGTGACTTTGAGTGTGTGCTGAGCGGGGACGGTCGCGGAGAGCACGTGAATGCGGAAATCGGCACGTGCCAAAGTGCGCTTGGTAGCTCGCACCGAAAGCGTTCCTCGGTACAAACCGGGGACGGCATTGGCAGGCACGGTGACGGTGGCCCAGAGTGAGTGCGTGCGATTCCTTTCCAACTCCATGGGGAAATTCCAGAGAGGATCGGGATACCACCCAGGAGCTTCGCCGATGAGTTCGTCAGTGGGAGTGTCGTCACTGTGCGAGCCGACCACGACGTAGCCGACAGAGCGCACAGTCACTCCGTCGAGGGGCTCGCCCCTCGTGCTTTTTAGGGGTGTGACTTCAGCAGAGACATCCTTTAGGGTTTTCGCCGAGCGGATAGCGAACTGGATGCTCAGATGTTGGTTTCGGGCTGCCCAGAAGTCAGGCGCCGCAGAACGGCGCTTCCCGGGAGTGTCACTGGGGAATACCTTGGTCAGCGAGTCAACAAACCACACATTGATCGCCGCGGGCTGGCTGGCGAGTGCGGGGACAGTAGCGATTAGGAATGCGAACAGAGCCATACAAACCCGGGCAAGGGACATTTGGGTTTCCTCTTGTACGAATAAATTGTCGAATAAGTCGAGGCTGAACTTCCGCGGCACGCCTTTTGACCCGTGTAGAAGTCTAACTCAGCTTCCTACCTCTCCATTCTGGAGCCCCTCAGAACAGTCCCAACCAGGGCCATTCCCCACTGCTTTGAGCCGACCAGACTTGCCTGGTCTCGTCATAATGCCTGCCAATGAAACGTACATTCTGGTTTGCGGTGTTTTCTCCCAGCGACAAGATCAACATGGCTTTTATTGGCGTGGGCGCGCAGGGCTTTCGGCGGTGGCACGAAGCTACGCATCTTCTCTTCCGGAATCAGCCGTGGATTCTCGCCGTTGAATCCGCAGAAAATCTTGCCATGATCGCCGATGAACAGAAGCCCCTCGTCATTCTCGTTTCCGCCTTGGAAGGAAACATTTTCTGCCAGCTCCTCGGGGCGCGCCGGCATCAGGCCGCCGTCGTACCACCGGGCCGGTTCATCTCCATGCACGTGCAAGGCTGGAATTCGAACACGAGAGAGATTGTCGCCGTAGGTCAAGGCACCTTGGACTGGAAGAAAATTTTCACCGCCGCTAAAACCTGGAAAAGATGAGGGCGAGCGTGCCGTACTTGCGCAAGTTGCAGGTGTGAAGGTGTTTGATTGTTCTCTGATTTGCGGACTTTGCGTGTGGGCTGATCGAAGTTGCGATTCGCGTGGCGAAGCGCTACGGACATATCGGCATTCTGATGGAACGAGCACGTCGGGCCGCCTCACGAAGAGCCCGGTTCCCGTGCGACCGGTGATATCGGCGATGCCCAGATTCTCGCCGTTTCGATCCTGTTCCTTTTGATCGCGTTCGTCTACTTTGTGTTTCCCAGGGTGGAGCGTTTTCAAAGGCGAGAGAACCCTCAGACCAGTGCAAAACCAGGCCTGATCTCGTTATGCAAATGCCTAATTCCTTTTCAAGATTTTTCCGCAATCTATACACCATTCGAGCCCTATCCCAGTTGTTCTAGCGCCGAGCGATGCCCTTACTAATCCGACGTCTTTCCTCGTAATACAGTAATCGACGCTTTCGGAAGAGTATACGCAGTGCCGGCACCGGCACTAATTTTGGACCTCGATGGCGGACCATCCGGATCGGCCGATCCGCCTGTGGGAAGAGGGGCAGGGTGCCACTGGTATTGCTCACTGCCGAACGTGATTCGGTCGACTGGCCCGCTGAAATGTTGGGTCGCCTCCCCGGCGTTTTGAAACACAATTTGTACTTCATGGGAGTTCATCTGATCTTTGTTTATCAGCATTAATGCCCATTGGCCATCCGGCCGAAGCAGCGAATAAGCAGTCACCAAAACATGTCCTGCGGGATCGGTGATGTCGCTGGTTGCGGCAAAGACTTTATGCGTGCCATTCCCCGGTTGTGCCCATTCTTGCGTGATCAACTGACTGGCGAAGTATTGGGAGGTGTACTGCTTGGTCTGGTAGTTCGAGTCCATGGTAAACATGCCAAAAGTACCTGGGGAGTTGCCACAACCGTTGTACAGGCCCATCGGCAAATAATGGAAGTAGTAAAGTCCGTCGCCGCCGGCCGTGAAGAACGCACCGGCAAAGTCCGCGAGCCACAAGGCACCGAAGGTGTCAACGAACGACTCACCCGTGTTCCAAGCGATATTGAGCTCGGTAATCAGCAACGGAACATTCGGAGGCACCCCGTCATCTCTCCAAACGTCGAGAATGTGGCTGACCAATTTGGGTTCATCGTACAGACTGCTCCACTGGATCTTGCAGGGCTCGAGCGGATAGTGCTCGAACGAAAAGAAAGCCAGATCTTTGAGACGGTTGTGTGCTTTCAGATAGGCGATAAAGCGTCCTGTCCATGAGGTCCGGCCCTGCGAATCCGGCCAGACCTGAATATCACTATTGACCCCTTGAAACACTGGGCCGCCCAACTTAAGGGCTGGGTCAACTTTGTGGAGAGCCGTCGCCCATTGCAAGTAAAGAGTGCCGTAGTCTTCCGGTAGCATGTATTGCCCATCCGGCTCCTCGCCCATCTCGACGTACGAGATTGGGTACTCGCGCGTTTTCAAATAGGCAATCTGATTCGCAGAGTCCTCCGGCGTGCCATAAATGAGCGCGATTGGCACTACCGCGGGCAGGCCGCGCGTGTAGCCGCTGGTATAAAAAAGATCAAATCCCACCTGATCGCGTTTTTCGTTCACATTCTGGGGTTCGTGCCAGGGGTCGACCGACGAACAATAGGTCGTGGTCTGATCGGGATCTGGCGTGTGCCGCATGAGATCATAGAACTTGCCATCTGCTGACATGGTTCCCAGGTAGATTTCCCGAATTGCGTATCCCAAGCAGTTGCGTTTATCGGCAGAGCCGTGGTCGTCGCAGGTGTTCGACGATTGCGTCATCCAGACGCGCAGGTAACGCACCAGCATTGGCGCGGAGGCGAGCCTGAGGGTCGCCTTCCCGCCGTTTCCTGAAGTTACTTCTCCACCTTGAAATGTGACCCACGCGCCGGCGGTTGGTTGCTTGATGGGATCTTCGCCTGTCCAGTATTGGACCAGATAACGCCGCGCGTAAGGCTCACCCCAGGAGATTCGAATTGCATCCACATCGTGGTGGCTGGCAAGGTCCACGACCACCCATTGCGGATAACTGGAATCGTCTTCGCCGGTGAATGGTTTTGCCAGATAGGGATTGCTCTTCCAGTAAGTCTGCTCATCACCGTCCGTGATACGGGAATAGCCGTTCGCATCTGTGCCGTCGTTACGCGTGAAACCTCGATGCGGAAGGTTGTAGCCGAACGAATGCCGAATAAAATCGCCCGGCTTGGGGTTGCCAACGAAATAGCCGCGGCCTGCCGGATCGCTCCACGTGCCCTGCGGGTTCCAGTGCCAGGCTTCGATGAACAGCTCCGTGTTCTGCCGATAGCTTACGGTTTGCCAGCCCGCCGAGAGCACTTGCTTCATGACTGCATCGCTGAATAGCTTGTCGGTCGCTGAAGTGTTAATTCGATCGATGCCGGCGCCCAAAGCTTCCGTAGGAACAAATGTCTTTGCGACATGCGAGGGATTCGAATCTACCCGAATGGTTTGAGCGAAAGACAGCGCAGCCAAAATAGTCGTGATGCTCAAAACGAGCGGAATGCAACTCCGAAGACTGTGGCATTTCCCATCAATGAATTGCATAGGTCCTCGGACACCTGTGTGCAGATTGCGCAGAGCTTCAATCAGTTCAGAGCAATAAGGGAGTTTAATTGCAGCAGATAAAGCCTTAGGTTCAAGTTCATGCCTGCGCCAACGACTGAATTCAACGGAATCGAGTTAAGCCAGAGAGTGCGCAAGAGATTTCTATCCTGCGCACCCTTTGGAGCACTATGATCGCTGTCGGGAATCAAATCCGCATTGGCGATCATGACCTCGTCAGAAGTTGAACTTGAAGCCCAGTTGGATCTCGCGTGGTCCCACTGACGTGTAACTTATCGTCCCGAAGGTATCATCGCCGACGTTGGTGTCCGGTGTACCGAACACCGGATGATTAAAGGCATTCTTCGCCTCGACCCGGAACTCGAAGTTCATCTCCTCACGGATTAGGAATTGTTTCCCAACCGACAGATTGGTCGTGAACGACCACGGTGAACGAACGCTGCCCAGCGTTCGCCGAGCATCACCCAGGGTGAAAGGTGCCGGACGCTGGAACACGGTGTTATCCGCAAAGTAGTTGTCCACCCAATCGGAACCGTGGTTACGCTTGGGCGTTCCCACAATATTGGGTCGCTGTGCGCCATATGTGGGTAGTGGTTGTCCGCCGTCGTTAAGGAAGAAGGGCAGCGGACGTCCATCAGAGATGCGCCAGATGCCGTTGGTCTTCCATCCACCGATGATCAAGTCCGCCCAGCGCGGCATGTTACCCAGGAATGCTCGCCCGTGCCCAACCGGCAGATCGTAGCTGTAGCTGAACTGTATTACATAGGGAATGTCGAAGCTTGACAAACTCCGTTCCAGTTCCGGCTTGTTGGGATCCTGCAAGCTGTCGAAGCTACCAGCCCACGACACATTGGTGTCGGCAGCGGAAGCGTTGTCGATCGACTTCGACCAGGTGAACGTTGCCAGTAATTGCAATCCATTGGAGTACTTCTTCTCGGCGGTCAACTGCAGTCCGTGGTAAATGGAATTCGCGATCATCTGCGGCTCTGTAGAAACGCCGGTGAAATGAGGAAACGGACGCAGCAACTGATAGTACTGAATCTGCGGAAAGCTGCTGCCTATGGTGCTGTTCGGGTCGCTGATAAGCCCGGCGAACGGATTGGTTACCGCGGAGCTGAGACATGCGATTGACAGGCCGGCCTGGCATGGGGTGGCTGCGGTGAAATCTCCAACCGGCAGACTCTCCACCCAGGGCCCCAAAAAGTTTCGCTCTGTCGAGCCGCTGAACGGCAGGTGAGTGCCTTTCTTGCCGATATATTCTGCGTTGATCAAGATATGACTCGGCAATTCGTGCTCGATCCCGAAGCTCCAGCTCTGCTCATAGGGTGTTTGGTTCCAGCTTGGCGTACGAATCGGACCGTTGGCACCGAAACCCACATCGTTCAACAGCCCGAGCGAATTCCCTGCCGGTTGAATCAACCCAAACTTAAACGGATTGTTCAGGTTCACAAAAGGAGTTGCAAGGTCGTTTGGATTAACCGTGATCACATTTGTGAACTGATTGAAACCTGCACTGCCGTAGGGGACAACACCAGTGACCCCGGAGCGCGACTGCCCGTAGTAAATGCCGTAGCCTCCGCGTACGACTGTGTTTGGAACGACCTGATAGGCGAAGCCGAAGCGCGGCTGGAAGTTGCTCCAGTCGGTTACGTAGTTAGTGCGTTGTTTCGAAGAGGCGAAGACTTCCCCCCCCTTCAAGGCAAGGTTCACGGGCTGGCCGGTAACGGGGTCGGTATAGGTCAGGCTTCCACCATTCAATGGACTGGTGGCATTCGCATCAAAGTAATCCTGGTGATTAAAGCGATCTGTGCGCGGCAACGTGACGTCATAACGCAAGCCCAGATTCAATGTAAGTTTGGGCGTGACCTTCCAGTTATCTTGTGCAAAGAATCCGTATTGGTAGTTCGTAGTGGCCGGACGGAATTGGATTTCTTCGTAGGACCCACAACCGTTGCTGGCACAGCCCTGCGTCATCTGGCCCATCATGAAGCTCGCCATGGAATCTCCGCCGCAAAGGTCCAATCCGTCGGGGCAGGCATTGGTGGCATCGGTGTTAAAGCTGAAGAATCCAACGGCAGCGTTGGTTTGTATGTAGTTAATCTGGTGAATCCGGCCGTCAAATCCGAACTTGATATCGTGCCCGCCGTGTACCTTGTCGAGGGTGGCCGATAACTGTCCTGTGTCCTGGCCCAGGCGGTAATTACCATAGGGGTCCGTGCCGATATTGGCATAGCCGGCCGGGGTGTACTGGTCGATGAAGATCGCAGGAACTCCCTTGAACCCGTTGGCCTCCAGATAGGACGGGAATCCCAGAGTTCCGAGCGGATCATTCTCCCCACGCGGGTTGTAGGCATCAATGTGCCAGACTCCACGAGTGAACCCCAATGTCGTAGTCAGCAATAAGGTCGGACTGAAAGTATGCGTGTCATTGATCGCGAACGCGTGAGCATTGGTCCAACCCGGACCGCCCTGGCATGGATCGGTAAAGTTCTTGAAGCAATCGAGGCCCGTGCCTGAGGGACTGTATTGATAAGCAAACTTCGCGCTCATCAGATTGTTTTCTGTAAAGCGATGGTCGATCTTAATGTCAAACTGTTTATTGGAGCTGTGGCTCGAACCAGACCCGAACCAGTTTTGGTAAATGCTTCCGCCGTTGATGTTGGGCTCTGGAAAGTAGGTCATCATCTTCTGCGCCACAGGGTCAATCAGATTGCCGGCGACATTGGGGTTGGGACCGCCCGGGCTCGCATAGGTGGCGATGTTATTGAAGGGAATGAACGTGCTGCGCGTTATAGTGCCATTGAACGTTCCGGAGTAAGGGTCCCAAATCTGACCAGCGTCCGCACCGCATCGTCCGGCGCCATCGAACGTTCCTCCCTGTGCGGCGCAAAGTTCGCCAAAATCACCGGTCCGCATCGCGTCGCTGGGAACAGCTCCCGTAGCCGTGCTCAATCCCGTTCGAGTCAAGCCGTCGTAATCGAAGAAGAAGAAAGTCTTGTTCTTGAAGATAGGGCCGCCAATGGTGCCACCATAATTGTGGCGGCGCAGCGGAGGAATGGGATCTCCATTGCGGTTTGCGAACCAGTCGTTTGCATCGAGGCTATCGTCGCGCAAGAACTCGTACACGCTGCCGTGAAACTTGTTCGTGCCAGAGCGCGAGACCACATTGACCACCGAGGCACCGGAAAATCCGTATTCCGCGCTAAAATTCGTCTGCTGAACTTTGAATTCTTCCACTGCCTCCGGTGAGGGCAGATAAGTCACTGATGTGATTCCCCCATTGGGCTCGGAGTTCGTGGCGGAAGCGCCATCCAGCAGAATGTCCGATGTAGCCCCACGGCTGCCGTTGGAAACAAAGTTTGTGCCAATACAGGGCTCCGGGCATGAATCGTTCATCTCGGTGACGCCCGGCGCCAAAGCGGTTAGGGATTCGATATTGCGGTCAAGCAAAGGCAGGTCATTGATGAAGCGGCGATTGACCACCTGCCCGGTCTCGGCATCTTCGGTCTGGATTGCCTGCGCTTGCGCCCCCACCTCGACAGTCTGCGTGGCGCCCGCCACTTTCAACGTCAGATTGGCGGTCGCATTCTCGTTCACGTCGACCTTGAATTTGACGCTTTCTGTCTTGCCAAAACTCTGAGCTTCGACGGCCACAACGTACACCCCGGGAGGGATCGAGCGGAACAGATATCGCCCGCTATTGTCGGAGATCGTCTGGAAACTAAATCCTTTTTCCTGGTCGGTGAGGATGACCTTCGCCCCCGTAACCACGGCGCTTGTTGCGTCGGTCAGCTCGCCACTGACTGTTCCGGAGTAAGCCTGGCCAAACATTGCCGGAACAGCGGTGAGTACGACGATGAGGAGGACGAGAAATAAAGAGGTAGAACTCTTACACATAAACGAAATAGATCGTTGCATCTCACCCT
This sequence comes from Acidobacteriales bacterium 13_2_20CM_55_8, assembly GCA_001914815.1. Taxonomy (GTDB): domain Bacteria; phylum Acidobacteriota; class Terriglobia; order Terriglobales; family Acidobacteriaceae; genus 40CM-3-55-5. The sequence goes on along the minus strand of MNDG01000088.1, from coordinate 1,693 downwards.
CCGTCTGTTTGCGTAGTGGGGTAGAAACGTTGACTGCGCCGGAATAAGCCCACCTTCTCTCGATCGGTGACATTCCTTGCTCTCCGCGCTGAAATATTAAAACGATTTATCACTCGTAAGGTGTACGATTGTCAAGCAAAAACGTGTCTGGTTGCCTGCATGGCACAGGCACCGGCCTACTGGGTTCCCTCCACGATCTTGAGATAACGATTTACCTGCAGGTTTGAGAGCTTTTGACGGGTACCGCTGGGCCACAGGATGTCAACATCAACCGCCTTCACCTGGGCATGCCCCAGTCCCACCAGCACTCGCTTGTCAGAAGACGAAATATAGCTCGAACCGCCCACAATCCACCTGACCAAACGCCGGGCTCCGGCGGTTACCGTAATTTTGGCTCCGATCGCATCCCGGTTGCTTTTGGTTCCCTGGAGCTCGAAACCGACCCAATTGCTGTCCTGGCCGACGTTGTTTCGGAGTAACATCGGCGTTCCGTTCAAACGCGTAATCACTACATCCGGGTCGCCGTCATTGTCAACATCTCCCACCGCGAGGCCGCGCGAGATGTAACCCGAATTGAACGCGGGTCCCCCTTCCTGCGCGGAATTTCGAAACACACCCTGGCCTTCGTTGTGCAGGAGCAGAAGAGGTTCCTGGTATTTGACGTCTGCTCGCATCAGTTCGATCGACTGGTTGATGTGGCCGTTGGCAATGATTAGGTCGGGGTTCCCGTCATTGTCGTAATCAAGGAACTTCGTTCCCCAGCCAACATCGGCTTTGGAAAACTGTGCCAGGTGAGAGGCGACAGTTCGGTCCTGGTAGGGGAACGACGCCGACCCCATAAACAACGAGTGATACTGGTCGTTGAAATTCGTGACTACCAGATCCGGGAGGCCGTCACCATTGACGTCAGCAACGTCTACACCCATCCCAGCCTTCGCATTGCCATTGTCGTTATAGGCAACTTCGGCATCGAGCGCGGCGTCTTCGAAAGTCCCGTCACGCTTGTTGATAAGCAGCAGATTCGGAGAGGCGTCGCGAGCTACAAACAGATCAGGCCAACCGTCGTCATTGAAATCGATGGCAACCACTCCCAGTCCGCGGCCGATCATCTTGTCCAGCCCAGAGCGCGCGCTGACATCAGTAAACGTTCTGTCACCATTGTTGTGATAGAGCGTCAGCGGCATTCCTTTGTACGCCACCTGCGCGCAGTACGAGCGCATGCCATTCACGTCGCATTTTTTCGGCTGGTCAAAGGAAAACTCCGCGTAGTTAGTGACGACCAGGTCGAGTAATCCGTCGCGATCGTAGTCAAACCACGCCGCGCCTGCCGCCCATCTGCCGGAGTTTTTTACTCTGGCATGCGCCGTAACATCGGTGAAAGTACCGTTGCCATTGTTGTGAAAGAGAGCGCTGGTGGGAAAACCGGTCACATACAAATCCGGGAAGCCATCGTTATCGAAATCACCGACAGCGACTCCCATCCCGTAGAAGTCGATGTGATCCACACCAGCCTTGGTTGCGACATTTTCGAACTTCCCATTGCCCAGGTTGCGATAAAGCGCATTCTTTATCGGACCCGGGCTCTTGCCCCCGGGAGTCTCGCCTCCATTCACGAAGAAAATATCCAGCAATCCATCGTTATCAAAATCGAGGAAGGCAACTCCTCCTCCCATGGTTTCGATCAGAAAGCGAT
>MNDG01000094.1 GCA_001914815.1 Acidobacteriales bacterium 13_2_20CM_55_8 | reverse complement strand
AAAACCCAGGAAATTGCCAACAAAATCAAGGCCTTGCAGAAACAAGGAGCCAAGAAGCTGATCTTGGACGTACGCAACTGCGCGGAGGGCGAAGAATCGGAAGGCATCGCCACCGCCAATCTATTCCTGAGCCATGGCACTATCACCTATTTGCAAGGCCAGAAATATCCCAAAGAAGCTTTCAATGCTGAGTCCTCCAAGGCGATCACCAATCTGCCGTTGGCTGTGCTGGTGAACAAAGGAACCGCGGGACCGGCTGAAGTTGTAGCTTCGGCCATCCTGGAAAACGCTCGCGGCGACGTTGTCGGCGACAAGACTTTTGGTGACGGCTCGGTACAGAAAGTGATTGAACTGCCGGACGGTTCGGCCCTGATCCTCTCCGTCGCCAAGTATTATTCGCCGAATGGCAAGGCGATTCAGGATACTGCCGTGACCCCTAGCGTCGTGGTGGCAGACGCCGATGATGACGCAGCTCTTCCTGATGAAGATCAGCCAAGCCCAGCACCGGATGAAGGCAAGAAGCAAACTCCGCAGCAGGATGAGCAACTGAACAAGGCCATCCAGGTGCTAAAGAACCACGCCAGTTAACCATGCATGCATCCGGAATCGCGCGCCCGCGGGCGCGCGATTTCGTATTTGTACCCAATTAACTTGGCCTGAAGCAACCGGTTCACTTAGTTCACTTACCCATGACTTCCGGCCCACGATAACCCCTGCTATTCTGATCTCGATCTCATGAAATCTTTGTACCAAGACCTTCCCGAGGTCCAACTTGCGGGACGGAAGCTGGTAGGCCGTGTCTTGATCGGGCTGCTGGTGCTGGTGTCTGCGCTGCTGGGCGCGACAGCTGGACTTCTTCTCGTTTACTCAACCGACCTTCCGCAGGTTGAGCAACTGGAACACTACCGCCCAAGCGCCATCACTCAGCTCTACGATAGTCGGGGACGGATCATCGGATCATTCGCATTGCAACGCCGAGTGGTAGCGTCTTACGACGACTATCCGCCCGTCCTTCGGGACGCCCTGATTTCCATCGAAGACAAGAATTTCTATCGCCACTGGGGAATCAACGTGTGGCGGATTGCCGGCGCAGCTTACCGCGATTTACTGTCGGGTGGAAAAATGCAAGGCGCCTCAACCTTAACCATGCAATTGGCGCGCAATCTATTTCTTTCGCCAGACCGTTCGTGGCATCGCAAGATTCAAGAGTCGCTTCTTGCGATCCAGATCGAACGCCGTTTCACCAAGCAGCAAATCTTTACTTTGTACGCCAACCAGATCTACCTGGGGCACGGAGTCTACGGCTTCGAAGCTGCCTCTCAATTTTATTTCAGCAAGCCCGCGAAACAGCTCACTCTGGACGAAGCCGCGCTGCTCGCGGGTCTTCCCAAGTCGCCCTCGTACTATTCGCCAATCAATCATCCCGACCATGCCATCAAACGCCGCAACCTGGTGATCAACTCCATGCTGGAGGACGGGAAAATCACAGCCGGCCCGGCCACCGATGCCAGGAACAAACTATTGGAATTGAAGCTGCAACACGATTCCAACTCACTGGCGCCTTATTTCACTGAGGATATCCGCCGCTATCTGGAGAATAAGTACGGCAGCGATCAGGTGCACCAAGGCGGGCTGCGTGTCTATACCTCACTCGACATGGACTTGCAGAGAGCGGCTAATCAAGCTGTGCTCGATGGATTAGCGGCCTACGAGCGGCGCCACGGATGGAAGGGGCATCTGGAAAATGTTCTGAGCAAGGGCACCACCATGGATAGTTACCAGCATCCCGATTGGGATGACGACCCTCAAGTCAATGGATATGCTCATGCCCTGGTCACTGCCATCTCACCCGGTTCGGCGGTCATCAAGTTCGGACGTTACACTTCGGCGATTTCACAATCGGAGGCTGCATGGACAGCGCGCAAGCTCCAGAGCATTCTGAAAGTCGGCGACATCGTATACGTGAAGATTCTCTCCCTCGGTCCAAAACCAAAAATACGCGTCAGCCTGGAACAAGACTCCGGTGCGCAAGGTGGGCTGATCGCTCTGGATAACTCCACGGGCGAGATCAAGGCGATGGTGGGCGGACGCGACTTCAACCTGTCCAAATTCAACCGTGCAACCCAGGCGCTGCGCCAGGTGGGATCATCGTTCAAGCCCTACGTGTACACTGCCGCCATCGATCAAGGAGCAAAGCCGGATGACACCATCATGGACGGTCCGGTGACGTTTCAGACCGCGTCCGGCCCTTACGTCCCACACAATTACGATGAGAAGTTTGAAGGCTCCATTACTCTTCGCCGTGCGCTGGCACAATCCCGCAACATTCCGGCGCTCGAGCTGGCCGACAGTCTTGGCATCAAGACTGTGATCGACTACGCTCACCGCTTCGGCATCACGTCGAATATCCCAGCGTATTTGCCGGTGGCACTGGGTGCTGCGGAAGTTACGCTTCTTGAGCAGACCTCTGCCTACAGCGTTTTTCCCAATGACGGGGTGCGCGTCAATCCCCGCTATGTCACCAAGGTGACGGATTACGAAGGCCGTGTGCTGGAGGAAGACTTCGCCGAGGTCAAGGATGTAATCAGTATCAACACCGCGCGCATCATGACGTCCATGCTCCGAGATGTGGTGCTGCACGGAACTGCCATCACCGCGACCACCATGAAATATCCTCTGGGCGGGAAGACCGGTACCACTAACAATTTCACCGACGCATGGTTTGTGGGCTTCTCCCCCTCGATAACCTGCGGAGTCTGGGTAGGCTTCGACGAAAAGAAATCTCTGGGGCCGACGGAAACTGGCGCGCACGCGGCCTTACCCATCTGGATCGATTTCATGAAAATCGCCCTCGCCGGCAAAGAGCCCGGCGAATTCGCCGCTCCGCCGGAGCTACCGTCCAACCCCGTCGTGCAGAAGGTCGACACCCCAGACTTGGCCCCGGGCGCCGATGAGACGCATTGAGATCTTTATTGCACCCATCCCTATTTGTCGTCCTCCCGATGAATTCAGCTATTTCCCCTAAAATATTCGGGGCGCTCATCCGTCTACAAGAGTAGATGAAGCAGGCGCTCACCATAGAGCGGATGACCGAACAGGACCAACAGATCTCCGAAACAGTCGAACGGGAGCGAGCTCGGCTTCGCAACTTCATCCGAAGACGGGTCGACGACGACAACGACGCGGACGATATTCTCCAGGATGTTTTCTACGAACTCGTGGAGGAGTACCGTCTGATGCAGCCGATCGAGCAGGTCGGCGCCTGGCTGTTCCGCGTGGCTCGCAATCGGATCATCGACCGATTCCGCAAGAGAAAGACAAAGCCAGAAACCTTGCGGGAAGAGATGGCGGTCGCGGAGGATGGAGAATCCCTTATGCTGGAAGATCTGCTGCCATCACCGGACGCCGGACCAGAGGCGGCTTACGCTCGAACCGTCCTACTCGAGGAACTTACCGATGCTTTGGAGGAGCTTCCCGACGAGCAGCGCGAGGTATTCATTGCCCATGAAATCGAGGGCCGTAGCTTCAAAGAACTTGCCGCTGAGACCACCCTGAGCGTGAATACGTTGCTTTCGCGCAAGCATTACGCGGTGATTCACTTGCGCGAGCGACTTCGCGCCATCTACGACGAATTTAAGGAAGGATGAGGAAAAGAAAATGAGACCACGTTGGGCTGTTATGGTGTTGAAGGTTGCACTTTTTCTGACCATAGCCATCGCCGGATTCGGCCAAGCAGTCCTGCACCTGTGGAACTGGCTGATGCCCGGTCTCTTCGGGTTGCACTCAATCAATTTTTGGCAAGCAGTGGGCCTCATGGCCCTAAGCTGGATTCTCTTCGGCGGGTGGCGTGGCTTCCACGGCCGGCCAGGCTCGGGCTATCGCGGGCGCTGGCAGTGGCGGCATCGCATGAGGGAGCGCTGGGAAAAAATGACACCCGAGGAACGCGAGAAATTTCGCGAAGGTATGCGAGTTCGCTGTGGCCAATCTCCGCGCGAAGAAACTGAGCGCAAGGCCTGACAGAACGGGACATCACGGGATCTTTTAAGCAGATTCCCGCAATTTCTGCTGCCTTAGTCGCGCCACGATCAGCCGTATCTCTTCGAATGTGATTTCCGGCGGGAGAGCTTCTTTCAGCGGCTTCAGCCACTGAATACCGAGACGGGCGCACGCGCTTTCGATACTTTTTTGTTTGTCGCTGTCGACCCAGGCGCTCTGGAAATCAAGTTTGCCTTTTTCCACCAGGTCGGCCACCAGGCCCACGACGCTGGCCAGTTGCCGTCCGCGAATCCGGGCAATTTCTTCAAAGTTTCGTCCTTCTGCCAGCAGACGCAAAGTATCTTCCGCGGGTCGCGTCCTTTTCTCCGGCAGTGGAGCCGCTCGCGCGCCTGTGGCGAATCGCGACAGCGCGTCCAGGATTGACTGACCATACAACTCGGTCTTGCGCTCGCCAAATCCGGAGACACCCAACAGCTCAGCGAGCGACGTGGGACGCCGCCGGCATAGATCCTCGAGCGAAGTGTCATGCATCACGATATAAGCAGGAACGCCCTGCTCTTTGCTCATCTCCCGCCGCCACTCGCGAATATAGTCGCGCAACTCAGAATCGGCTCCCGTGATTCCGCTTTCTGCCGCTCGCGCAGAAGTCTCCTGTACGTGAGTCACCTCTGGCATCGATAGCTGCGTTCGCGCCGGTGGCTCAGCTTCCATGCTCTTCAACAGCCACTGGGATTCGCACCCACACACGTCGCACGCGGCGCACGAAGTCCACTTGGTCTTTTCACCGAAGTGCGAACAAATCTGGCTATGCCGGCACTGCCCGGACTCGGCGAAGCGGCGAATTGCATGATAACGCTGCCAGCCTCGTTCCCTTTCTGCTGGATCGGTAACCTGTTCGATAAAATGGGCCAACAGCCCGGTATCACGCTTCTGCCAGAGAAGAATGCAATCCGCAGCTTCGCCGTCGCGGCCCGCGCGGCCCGCTTCCTGGTAATACTGCTCGATGGACTTCGGCAACGACAGATGAATCACCGCCCGCACCGTAGCTTTATTGATGCCCAATCCAAAGGCGATGGTGCCGACCAGTACCCGCACTTCATCGGACGTCCAGCGCTCCTGATTGCGGCGTCGCGTATCCGTATCCATCTTGCCGTGATAGCCAACTGCCGCGATTCCTTGCTCCTCGAGAAAGTCCACTGTCTCTTCCACTCGGGCAATGGTGGGTGCGTACACAATCACGTTCGCGTTCGGATAATTGCGCAACACTCTGACCAGCAGACTGGATTGCTCGCGATCATGACATTCCTTGACCAGATATCGCAGGTTGGGCCGATGAAAACTGGCAATGTATTTGTGAGGCTCGCGAAGTTGAAGCTGTTCCAGAATGTCATGACGAACGCGCTGTGTGGCGCTGGCGGTGAACGCTGCGATAGGACGCTCGGGAAAATGCGCCCGCAGACAACTCAACTGCCGGTATTCCGGACGAAACTCATGGCCCCATTCCGAAATGCAGTGCGCCTCGTCGATGGCAAAAAAAGCGACAGGAACACGTTTCAGCCAGCTGATCGTATCGGCACGAGCCAACCGCTCCGGCGAAAGATATAGCAGCCGATATTCGCCACTCTCCGCCTCGCGCATGACAACGGACTGTCTCGCCTGATCCTGCATAAGAGCAATCAATGGCGAGATCACCCCCGCCGTTTTTTCCGAGACCAGAGCGGGCAACTGATAACACAGCGATTTTCCTCCGCCAGTTGGCATCACCACGCAGCTATCGTGTCCGGCCATCAGACTCCGCACGACGCGTTCCTGCAAAGGGCGAAACGAATCAAAGCCCCAGTAGCGCCGGAGCGGGGTCAGCAGGTCTGTCGCCGAGGTCATGCAAGCAGTATAGGCGTGATTGCCATCCTCACGAGTTGCGGCGGCGGAACTTCTAACGGCTTCTCCCAAAAAAGGAAGACTATAATCAGCCGCAATGAGGTCTTTTCTCCGCTTTGCTTTGTTGGCACTGATGCTGCTGGTGGTGGCGTTAGTCTCGGCGCTGACTGCCATGCGCTTCGCCATCCATACCAGCGAAGTAGTAGTGCCCAATCTGGTGGGGAAGACTCCTGTCGAAGGACGAAAAATCGCCGAAGACAGCGGCTTGCAGATGGAAGTGGAACGCCGGTATTACAGCTCGACTACTCCGGAAGGAAAAATCTTGTCGCAACTTCCACCGGCCAACACTCAAGTGCGCCGTGGCTGGCAGGTCCGCGTCGCGTTAAGCCTGGGCCCGCAGCGTGTAGAGATTCCAAGCCTGCTCGGCCAGAGCCAGCGTGCCGCCGAGATTAACATCCGACGCCGCGGGCTGGACGTGGGCGCGCTCGCTCAGTTGCAGATAGCGGGCACACCTCCTGACCAGGTGCTGTCGCAGAGTCCGCTGCCCAATGCCAGTGGCGTATCCGCGCCAAAAATCAGCCTTCTGCTGACTTCCGCTTCGCAACCGCAAGCATTGGTGATGGCCAACTTTGTCGGGCAGCCTTTAGCGAGCGCGGTACAGGTGTTGCAGGGAGTAGGACTGCGGGTTGGAGTTGTGACTTTTGCCGGCCAGCCGGGGAGTCCATTCTCGCCTCCCCTGATCACCACTCCGCAGGCGTCCGCCAACAGCACAATCGTGTCACATAACCCGGCAGCGGGAGAGAAAGTGATTGCCGGGTCGGCGGTAAACTTTCAAGTAAAGTAACCCAAATCTGAGAACTGAGAACTAAAATCTGAGATCTGAAATTGAGTCCCTTGTTTTTTCGCATGACTTCTGACATCTGCGATCGAGTTCTCTGTTCGTACTTCTGCATTCTGACCTCTGAAATCTAAAACCTCTTTTCAAGTATTGCCGCAAAGAACCCATCGCACGGCTGCACCCCGGGAATGGTTCGCAAATACGGGCCGCTAGTGAGCGATTTCATATCTTTCCACGTCAGCTCCCCCTCGGATTGAAGTTTTTCTAATTCCGCGCAGCATTCGAGGATATGGAATGACGCGTCCGCAGCGAGCGCTTTTTCCACCACTGCCTGATTCTCTTCCTGCTCCAGCGAGCAGGTTGAATACACCAGCCTGCCACCCGGCGCAACATTTTGCATCGCAGATTGCAGGATGGAAAGTTGGCGCTGCTGAAACTCGACAAGGTTAGCGGGCCTAAGCCGCCACTTGATCTCAGGGTTACGGGCCAGCGTGCCAGTGCCGGAGCAGGGAACGTCTACCAGAACCCGCTCGAAGCTTGTTTTGATCGGAAGCGCCCGTACGTCAGCCACGATCACGCACACGTTTTGTGCAGGCACAAGCCTTCGCAGCAGGCGGGCGCGGTGCGGATGCAACTCAGCTGCCACGATGGTCGCGTCCGGATTACGGTATGCCAGAATCCGCGTCTTGCCACCGGGCGCGGCACAGCAGTCCAGAATGTTTGAGCCTTTGCCGGCTAGCAGCGCCACGAGTTGCGAACCTTCGTCCTGAATGTGGATGCGGTCGGACCGGGGGTCGCGCGCATTCAGCAAAGCGCCAGCTTGAACTCGTCGTGCTGACCTCAGTACCTTTCCCGGAGAAAGCTTCACCCCCGCCAGTTTGTCCTCCCCGTGCAAATGGATCGAGCCTTCAGGCACTTGCTGGTTGTAAATGCAGATCTGCTTTGCCACTTCATAACCAAATTGCTTAGTCCAGCGTTCCACCAGCCAAAGCGGATGTGCCGATGTATGTGATAATTCCGCCTCAGTCTTTGCCTCCGCAATTTGTTCTTCACCAGCACCGAGGTTGTAGGTAGGGGGCCGCTTCAGCGCCGCCACTGCAGGCTGGGCAGCGGGACCGGCTTCAGCCGCCGAGGTTTTGTCCGCGAGCTTTCGCAGCACCGCATTCACAAACGGCGCTGCAGAACGTTTGCGGGCGCGCTTCACTAACTCGACACTCTCGTTGACGATCGCTCGGTCCGGTACGCGTTCGAGGAACATCAGTTGATACGCCGCCAGTCGCAACGCAATCAAGACTTCGGTATCCAATTTGTCCAGCTTCTGAGAAGAGACGGATGCGATCTTCCTATCCAGCAATGACCGCCAGCGGAGCTCGCCCATCACCAGTTCGGTCGTCAAGCCGTGATCTTGGGTCGAGAGGTTTGCGAATCGCGAAGAGTGCAGGAGCTCCGAGGCATAGGCATCCTGCCGCTCCACTCGAAGCAGGATGTCAAAGGCCGCGGCGCGAGCAGGAGAAACAGCCATCTATCGTCAGTTCCGGGTAGCCGACGGGGAAATATTCTTGACTCCTACCTTCTCGCCACTTTGAGGACGATAGCCGTGGACGAAGTCACCCGTCGCCATGCGCTTCTTACCCTCGGGTTGCACTTCCAGCAGTTCCAGGGCTGTGCCTTTCCCGCAACCTACGATTAGCCGATCCGCTTCCACCGCAAATTCGGCTTCACTCAGGACGCGCTGCAAAGGTTTCGCATCCCAAACCTGAAGGTTCTTGCCCCGGAAATTCGTGTACGCGCCAGGCCACGGCTGGAAGCCTCGCAACCGATTGCAGATTTCCTGGGCCGAACGATGAAAGTCAATTTCGCCATCTTCTTTCTTGAGAATAGGCGCGAGACTTGCCTTGGTGTTGTCCTGAGGCGTTGGATGCACTGTTCCAGCCCGCAGGCCGAGCAGCGTCTCGCGCACCAGTTCGGCTCCAATATTCGCCATGCGCGGAGCTAAAGTTTCCGCAGTATCTTTCGCCTCGACTGGAATTTCTTTCTGTAACAGGATATCTCCGGTATCGAGTCCGGAATCGATTTTCATCGTAGTCACTCCCGTGACGGTTTCACCGCAAGCGATCGCCCATTGAATGGGCGCAGCCCCTCGGTACTTGGGCAACAACGAAGCGTGCAGGTTGATATTGCCCATGGGCGGCAGATCAATCATCCACTGCGGAATCAGACGCCCATAACCAACCACGATGATAGCGTCGGGCTTCAGAGTCGAAAGTTGGGACCGAAATTCTTCGTTATTCTTGATCTTATCGGGCTGCGCGACTTGCAAACCCAATTCCAGCGCACGCTGCTTGACCGGAGACGGAGTCAGTTCCATGCCACGCCCGCGCGGCTTGTCCGGTTGCGTCACCACCAGTTGCATCCGAAAACCGGCTTCTGCCAGTTTTTCCAAGCTAGGGACAGCGAAGCGTGGAGTGCCACAGAAAACGAGATTGAAGGATTGAGACATTCAGAATGCAAGGGTTCCGACGCCTGCGGTCCAAACTCCGCGGTGCGATCCTCTACCACTCTCCCGCCTTCATCAGTTTGCGAATCTTCCGTTTCATCAGATCGCGTTTCAGAGCACTGATGTGACTGATATACAGCTTGCCATTCAGGTGATCGGTCTCGTGCAGGAAGGCGCGCGCCAGCAGCTCCTCACCAGTCTTCTCGAACCATTTCCCATTCACGTCCTGTGCGCGAATAGTGACCTTACGCGCCCGCATCACCGGTTCGCGGAATTCGGGGATGCTGAGGCAGCCTTCTGGTTGGGAATGCCGCCCTTCGATGTGCACAATCTCGGGATTCGCCAGCACCAGCTTGGCGTTGGGATCTTCTTTGAACGTGACATCAATTACCGCCAAACGTTTGGAAATGCCGATCTGGGGAGCAGCCAGTCCAACTCCATGCGCGGCATACATGGATTCGAACATGTCGTCGACCAGTTTCTTCAGCGCTTCGTCAAACACCGTAACCGGAGCCGCGGGCTTCTCCAGCACGGGATTTCCATACTTAACGATGGGATGAATCATTCGATCAGTCAGTAATTTTTCAATTGTTGGCAGTAGCCTTGGAAGTTGCGCAGCGTCTCCTGCATGGAATCGCCGCCAAACTTTTCCAGGGCGCAACGCGCCAGGGTCAGTGCCACCATGGCTTCGCCGGCTACTCCCGCCGCCGGCACCACGCAGACGTCGGAGCGTTCGTAGGCGGCTTTCACGGTTTCGCGCGTGGCAAAATCTACCGATTGCAGTGGACGCCGTAGCGTCGAAATGGGCTTCAAGTAGCCACGCACTCGGATGTCTTGTCCGTTGGACACGCCGCCTTCGATCCCGCCAGCATTATTGCGGGTCCGAGTAAATGCGGTGAAGCCGCTCTCTGAACCGTATCCAATCTCGTCGTGCACGGCCGAACCTGCCGACGCCGCAGCCGTAACGCCCGTACCAATTTCGACGGCTTTCACCGCCTGGAGAGACATCACTGCTCCCGCCAGTAGAGCATCCAAGCGCTCATCCCATTGCGCATACGTCCCCAGTCCCGGAGGCGCATTATGAGCCACAACCTCAAAAACGCCGCCCACCGAATCGCCCGTCTTCAAGACCCGATCCACTTCCTCCTTCATACGCTGCTCGACGTCAGCATCAGCGCAATTGAGCAGAACTTCGTCGCGTCCCCACAGTTCACGGATTTGCTCCCAGGAGACTTCCTTCTCCCCCAAGGTTGCATTGCCGACGGCAGTCACATGGCTCAGCACCTCGATCCCGAGCTCGCGTAGGAATAATTTTGCCAGGCCGCCAATGGCGACTCGCGCCGCCGACTCTCGCGCCGAGGCCCTTTCCAGCACGTAGCGCGCCTCCCGAAAGTTATACTTCAAAGCCCCGGCAAGATCGGCATGACCTGGCCTCGGAGAAGCCACTCGCTTGTGCTTTGCAGGGTCGCCGCTGTCCACTGGAAGAGCCTCTTGCCAGTTCTTCCAGTCCTTATTTTCCAACAGGATGGCTATTGGCGACCCGATGGTCAGTCCATGGCGTACGCCAGAAAGAATGTGCGCCGTATCACGCTCAATCTTCATGCGACCGCCTCGTCCGTAGCCCTGCTGCCTCCGCCATAATTCGCGGTCCAGGTACGCTTGTTCCACCCTTAGGCCGGCCGGCAGCCCAGAGAGAAAGGCCACCAAAGCCTCACCATGAGACTCGCCGGAAGTGAGATAGCGCAGCATCGGCTTTGGATTGTATCTGATAACACGTACAAACCCGGAGAAGCAGAGATCATCCAAGTAGGGCTTAATTGTGTTTAGAAGTTGGTAACTCGGGCCGTGAGCTTGGTAAAATGAAAATAGTCCCAACACCCGCAACCTTAACCATCTACGCCCAGCCGGGGGCTGACCGCCACTTCCTCATATCGCTGGCTCTGAGGTGCACTTAGTGTCCCGAAGATTACCTGCCAAGGGTCCGACGTCTGCGCATGACCGCCGCCTGGCACAAGCACAATCCGAATTGTCACGCCACCTGCTGCAGGCTCAGGAGGAAGAGCGCAAACGTATCAGCCGCGAGTTGCACGACGAGACTGGACAGGGACTGATGGTTCTGCGCCTCTACCTGGGAATGCTAGCGGGGGACAGTCATAGCCCGCAGCTAAAATTAAAGGTTGAGGAAGCGATGACCATGTTGGACCGTACCATCGGAGATCTGCGCCGCATCATCGCTCGACTCTCCCCCCGCACGTTGGAAGAACTCGGCTTGCTCGCCGCCATTCGCAAGGAAGTCCGCGAACTGGCCAAGCATACGGGCATGAAGGCGCAAATAGATTTGCCGGAAGCGCTCGGTGAAGTGGACCACGAGATTGAAATCGCGATTTACCGTTCGGTACAGGAATCGTTGCACAACATAGCTAAACATTCCCAGGCAAAAAACTTCAGTCTGCGGGTAGAAAGTCAGGACAGTTCTTTGTGTTTGCTGGTCGACGACGACGGCATCGGATTTTCGGGAAAAGGGAATCCTCGAAGACAATCGTTCGGTCTGCTGGGAATGAGAGAGCGCATTGCGGCTCTGGGCGGGACAGTGCGTGTCCGTTCTCGTAGCGGACGAGGCACACGCCTGCGAATCATGCTGCCTGTCACCCAGGGCCCCGGCGCGCGTAAGCACGTTGCAAGCGTGCATGCTGAGGCAGAGCGTCGCCGCGCGCACGGGCATGTAGAAATAAAACAAAGCAGCCGGTCTCAGCCGGCGCTGCGTTCTGTGAAGCCGCACACTCAATACGCGAATGTCCATTAAATGCATAGTCGTTGACGATCACACCCTGTTCCGCGAAGGCTTGCGCCGGTTGCTCGACAGTGAACCCGACATCAAGGTCATCGGCGAAGCCTGCGACGCGGTGGGAGCGCTCGATAGAGTGCGCGAACTCAGGCCCGACGTGGTGCTGATGGATATCGGCATGCCTGGTATGTCCAGTTTTGAGGCGGCACGGCTGATCGAGAAAAATTATCCTGGCACGCGTCTCATTTTTCTCACCATGTATGAAGACGAGGAGTACCTGCTGCAATGCCTGGAAGTAGGCGCTTCCGGTTACGTATTGAAGGATGCCCCGGCGCCGAAACTACTGAACGCCGTTCGCGAAGTTTATCAAGGACGCAAATACCTCAGCCCCCAAGTCCTGGAAAAACTAGTAGATGATTT
>MNDG01000167.1:6962-9713 GCA_001914815.1 Acidobacteriales bacterium 13_2_20CM_55_8 | reverse complement strand
TTTCCGGCTCAACCATCCAGAATTCCGTCAAATGGCGGCGGGTCTTCGACTTCTCCGCCCGGAACGTCGGTCCAAAGGAGTAGACCTTGCCTAGAGCCATCGCTGTAGCTTCGATATAGAGCTGGCCGGATTGCGTAAGATAGGCTTGTTCGTCGAAGTAATCGACAGGAAACAAAGTTGTCGTGCCTTCGCATGCAGCTGGCGTGAGAATAGGAGGATCGGTGAGGGTAAATCCGCGTTCATCGAAAAAGTCACGAGCCGCCTTAATGATTTCGGCCCGCACCCGCAGAATCGCAGCCTGCCGTGGCGTTCGCACCCATAGATGCCGGTGCTCCATCAAAAAATCCACGCCATGCTCTTTCAGCGATATGGGATAGGGATCATTCTCAGAAACACGCTGCACCACCTGCACATTGAAAACGTCAAGCTCATAGCCGCCCGGAGCGCGCTTATCGGCGCGAACCTTGCCTTCGACGATGACGCTCGATTCCTGGGTAAGCCCCTTCACCGCTTCGAAAATCTCAGCAGGAACAGCGTTCCTCGGTAAAACTCCTTGGATTGTGCCCGTGCCGTCGCGAAAAATCGGGAACAGCAGCTTGCCGCTCTCGCGCAGGTTGTAAAGCCATCCGCGAAGCGTAACGGTCTGGCCTTCGTGCTTTCCAATCTCAGCGATGGTAGTTAGAGGAGACGACATGGCAATCGATAGTTGCATAGCGAGAGGGTTAGTTCTTAAATCGTCAATCGACAATCGTAAATCGACAATTCTTCTAGGCCTTTTCCAGTTCCGTGAACGTCTCGCCCATCTTTTCCACTGCATTGACCTTCTCATCCGCCTCAATTTCCAGTAGTAGTGGCGGGGTATGCGGTGCTGCGCGCAACAATTCCATAGCTTGTTTCCAATCGATGGATCCTTTGCCCGGCCAGAAGTGCGAATCCCGATCCCCGGCGTTGTCGTGAACGTGAGTGGAGCGGATATGGTTCTTCAGAATCTCGAAGGCCTCGAGCACGTTGCTCGTAATGTGAGCATGGCCGAAGTCAAAACAGACGCCTACATCGTCGAAATGCGAGGCCTGGATAAACTCCACTAACTTATCGGGGGTGCATAGCTCGTTGGGAATATTCTCCAGCAGGATCCGAACCCCCAGAGGCTTGGCGAAGGCCCGCAGGTGCTCGACAGAAGTCATTGCTGCCTCAAACTTGCGATCATTGAACGATTCGCCGCTAGGACCCAAGTGCTGGACCAGAAAACGGAACGGGATTTGCTCGGCGATTTCCAGCGCTCGCTTGATCTCGTCCATAGCGTCAACCCGCTGTGACCGGTCGGTCGAAGCTACGTTCACCGGTGAAGCCCCGGTCCGTCCCATCTCATAATCGGCATACATTGGAGAATGAACAGAATGTAGAGGAACGCCACTAGTGCGAAACCAATCTGCAATTTCACGCACATGCTGTCTGCGGTTGGCATAGTCCAAATGCTGCCGCGCAGCGAAGATTTCGATGGCCTGCGCGCCACCCCGAACTAGGCCGTCCAACAATCCGGGATGCAGCCTCTCTTTCACATAGACGTAGGTGGACATCGCTTTCAGCATCAGTAGCCCACCGCCGTTCCGTTATTTCTCACATCACTCGCACCCAAGCGTTCTCCGGTTTTCAGATCAATCGCGACACATTCCCCATCACTCCAATAGTCTTCGGTCACGACATGATGTCCCATCTGTTGCAGCAGAGCCGCGGTGTCGGGTGAAGTGCCGCGTTCGACGTACACCTCGTCGGGCAACCACTGATGATGAATGCGACTCGCGTTAACTGCTTCCTGAAGGTTCATCCCATAATCCACGACGCCTATAAGAATGTTCACCACGGTGGTGATGATGCGCGGACCTCCTGGTGAACCTAACACTAGGAAAAGTTTGCCGTCTTTTAGAACAATCGTAGGCGTCATGGCAGAAAGCGGCCGCTTGCCAGGCCCGATGGCATTAGCCGGACCCTGGATCAAACCGTAAGTATTGGGCACCCCCGGCTTGGCGCTGAAGTCGTCCATTTCATTATTCAGCAGAAAACCTAATCTTTCCACGGTAACACCTGAGCCGAAGCTTTCGTTTAAGGTGGTTGTCACGGCAACGGCATTTCCGGCCGGATCTACCACTGAATAATGCGTAGTGTGCTCTGGCTCTCGCACAGCCTTGGGAAGCCCTGCGTACTGTTCGAGCTGGCTAAAGCTGGTTGGCCGGCGCAGTTCCTTGCTAGGACTGGCATGCGCAGGATCAATTGACTCGCGCCAATCCCTGGCATATTTCTTGTCAATCAGCGGAGCTACCGGAATCTTCGAAAAATCGGGATCACCCAGTAGTTCAGCCCGATCGAAGAACGCGCGGCGGAAGGCTTCTAAAGTCAAATGCATTGCGCGAGCCGACCTGCCATATTTGGACAGATCATAACCTTCCAGAATATTGAGAACCTCTATCAGCGCAATTCCGCCAGAGGAGGGAGGCGGAGCGCTGATGATTTCATATCCGCGGTACGTGCCCCGCACGGCGCCGCGCACCTTCACTTCATAATGCGCCAGATCGTCGACGGAGATCAGTCCGCCACTTTTCTGAATGAACGCAGCCAACTCGCGCGCCATAGCGCCTTGATAGAAAGCTGCGGGATCTTTGGCAATACGCTCCAGAGTCGAGGCCAGTTCCGGCTGCCGAAAAATCTCTCCCGCTTTGTAGTAGTTGCCGTCACGATGGAAGATGCGGCGTGACC
>MNDG01000167.1:0-6867 GCA_001914815.1 Acidobacteriales bacterium 13_2_20CM_55_8 | reverse complement strand
CCCGCCACAGAGCCGGGCACTGCAATCGCCTTGTAGCCAACCAGACTTGCATTCTCGATCACGTTGCCACGGGCGTCCAGATACATTCCCGAGGTGGCCGCCGCCGGCGCTTTTTCGCGGTAATCAATAAATCGTACTGCGCCGTCAGCCATGCGGATGAGCATAAAGCCACCGCCACCCAGGTTTCCCGCCTGCGGATGCACTACGGCTAACGCGAATCCGGTTGCAACGGCTGCATCGACGGCATTGCCTCCAGCCTGCATCATCTCAACTCCGGCGCGCGAGGCCAATTCGTGCACGCTGGCCACCATGGCGTGGGATGCGCGCACCGGATGCACCGCCGCAACCAGCGGTGTGGGCGTGATATTGGCCAGCGCGGCCACCAGCAGAAAAGAGATTAATCTGTGATGAAATCGCATGCAGTCAGGGACTTGTGCGGGAATGGATCTCTAATCTTTGATCCGCAATATTTGACCCGCCCCACGCCGAGCGTAGCTCGTTCGTCCGCAGTCTGGCTCATACGACGAGCCGTGGGCAGACTTCTGAGGCTAGCGTAGCGGATGACGAGCCGTCAAATAATTGCGTTGATCAGAGTGGGTGTTCGCAAACTATCTCTTCTTCTTTTTTCTGCTTACTTCGCGTGCTCCGCGGCTGGAAGTTTTGACTTTCGTCTTTGATGCCACCATCGCGTACGACTCGCGAATCAAGTCTTTCAACTCTGGCGCAGAGAGAACTGACAATCGTTCCAGCAGCGCCCATTTGTAGCGACCTACATACGGGGCAGGACTAATTCCCTCTTGTTCGGTGAGTTCGGCAAACTTTTCGGGAGAGCACTTGAACGAAAGCCGCTGAGGGACGGAGCCCAAATCCACTACGGCAAAAATCTTGCCTCTCACTTTGAAACATAGGTCTTCACCCCACTGCAGATTCTCCTTGGCATCGGGGAAGGAAAGACAGAAGTGACGGATGGATTCTACGTCCATACTGGGAAGACCCACTTCTCGAAAATCGCGAGAAGTGGGGCACCCTCGCGACTCGGGACGTTCAATCGAAAATCGTCAATCGACAATCGTAAATCCTGCCGCTACACCTGCTCTCGCGCCTCCCCCAGAGTCACTGTCACGTCCATTTTCTTCTTCCCCCGGTAGATGGTCATGTGCACGGTATCCCCCGCCCGATGATTGTTCATGATCTGGGCAAGATCCTGTTGGTCTTCCACTTTCTCGCCATCGACAGCGACGATCAGGTCGCCACCCAGCATAATGGCGCTGTTGCCGAGATAAGCGCGCTCGGTGCCGCCCCGCAAACCGGCGCGATCGGCTGCCCCGCCGGGAATGACCTGAATCACGAGCAAACCGAAATCTGAGGCCAGCCCCATCTGTTCCGCCAATTCGGGCGTGATCGGGATTGTTCGCGCTCCCAGAGCTGGACGCCGCACGCGTCCCAACGTGACCAGGTCGTTCAATACAGCTTTAGCGGTGTTGATGGGAATGGCGAAGCCGATGCCCGCACTTTGTCCTACGCTGGAAGCGATCATGGTATTGATGCCGATTACTTCTCCGTGCCAGTTCAGCAGTGGGCCGCCTGAATTTCCGGGATTGATGGCGGCGTCGGTTTGGATGGCGTCATCAATTTTCATACCGTCGGGTTCCTGCACCTGACGAATGGAACTCACGATGCCCCGTGTCATCGTGCCGGACAGACCGAAGGGATTGCCAATGGCATACACCTTTTGTCCCACTTGCAGATTGCGGGAGTCGCCTAAAATCAATGCCGGCAGATTTGGCGCTTTAATCTGAATCACGGCTAAGTCGTGCGAGCGATCGGTGCCAATCACGGTGGCGGGATACGAACTACCGTTGTGGAGCGTAACTTTGACTTGGCGCGCGTCGGCGATGACGTGATAGTTGGTCAGAATGTGTCCTTCTTTATCGATGATGAACCCTGAACCCTGCCCTTCCTGCGGCACCAGGCCATAGAAGAAATCATAGGCGATGGCTCGCGAAGTGATATTGACGATCGATCCGATGTTCTTGTGATAGACACCGATATTGTTCTGCTCTTCGCTATCGAGTGGCTCACCCCCGGCAGCTTCGGTGATCTCGACCTTGCTGGGACGCCCATTCCAGTTCGACGGGCGGAACGGTCCTGAGCTGTAAGTAGTGAAATAAAAGAATGCGCCGGCAAGAATCACAGCCACAAGAACGGGTCGCAGCAGCTTCATAATAAAAACCTTCCGCCACGGATTTTACAGATTCTGAATGGTCTCTCAACAAACGCTTTGACTCAACGCTATAGATGCGTGATTGCAACTCGGAACTCAACTCTTTTCGGCCTGTCGCCTAAGTTCCTCGTAAACGCCCTTGACTTGCTTCTGGGTATTGTCCAGCGACCCCGAGTTGTCGATCACGTAATCGGCGAGCTTGATTTTCTCTTCGTCTGGAAGTTGCGCAGCCATACGGCGTGTCACTTCACGAGCGGCCGCCTCCTGATCCACTTTCCGCAGGTTTGCCCAACGTTGAAATCGCTGCTCAGGCTGGCAGGTCACCATAATCAGGCGGTCAAATCGCTTAGCCGCGCCAGCTTCTACGATCAGCGCGGCCGCTACCATGGCAATCGCTTGCGGCTGCTTGCGCCCAATTTCATTCATCCACTCCTCCTGCCTTTGAATTACGGCAGGATGGACGATCCGGTTCAATTCTTGGACGCGTGAGCGGTCGTTCTGGTTAGGCGGGCCGAAAGCTGCTTCCGCCAGCCTCGATCGGTTCACAGTTCGGTCAGGATTCAAAATCCCAACTCCAAAGTGGCGAACGACTTCCTCGTAGACCCCCTGCCCGGGCTGCATAAGCGCATGCGCGATATGGTCGGCATCGATGACAGCCACCCCAAGCGCGACGAACATTTCGCCCACGACCGACTTTCCCGAGGAGATGCCACCGGTTAAACCGACTTTCAACAATCCAGCCTCGCTGGGGATTAGTTCACTAGAAACACTCAACGCGATACAGGAACGTCGAGCGCGCGGTTTCGGTCTGCGAGAATCGGAGCAAGCTGCCCATTAAGCGCGGGAAAGCTCCGGCACGGCAGCACCACGGCGTAATTTTGCCGCACGTACGGTGTTTGACATCAGCATCGCAATCGTCAACGGCCCCACGCCGCCGGGTACTGGTGTAATCGCTCCGGCTACCTCGGCCACCTCGGGATGGACATCCCCGACCAGGGTGAACCCTTTGCTCCGAAAGCTTTCTTCGCGTTTTGGATTCCCAGTAAAGAGCCGTGCAAACTCCGCCGGGTCGGTAACCCGGTTCATTCCCACGTCGATGACGGTGGCGCCGGGCTTGACGAATTCGCGGGTGATCATTCCGGCGCGGCCGATGGCAGCGATCAAGATGTCCGCACGCCGGCAGACCCCGGGCAAATCACGGGTTTTCGAATGACAAATGGTCACTGTGGCATTAGCGTTGATCAACAACATGGCGGTAGGCTTCCCCACAATATCACTGCGGCCTACGACGACAGCCTCCTGACTTGCAATCGGAATATTGCTTCGTTTCAGGATCTCCACAATCCCCGCCGGAGTGCAGGGCACCAAGCCGGGCCGCTGTGTTGATAGGAAGCCGACATTGACTGGATGGAAGCCGTCCACATCCTTGGCAGGGTCCACTGTCATCAGGACTTTCTTGGCGTCCACCTGTGGCGGCAACGGAAGCTGCACCAGGATTCCATCGATCTCGTCCCGCCGATTGAGGTCAACGACCAAATCGAGCAGAGCCTGCGTTGAGACAGTGTCCGGTGGCGTGTGTTTCTCGCTATAGATCCCCACTTCCTCGGAACTCTTCACCTTGCCTCTTACGTAAATTTCTGAGGCTGGATTATGGCCTACCAGGATTACGGCGAGGCCCGGACGCATTCCAGCCGCAGTCAGGGTTTTCACCTCGGAAGCGACTTCGGCCCGGATTTGGGCCCCGATCTTATTGCCGTCCAGAACGATGGCAGACATTTAGCCTCATTTTTGAGCGATGATCGAAGTGGAAATCTTATCGTAAACCATCTGCGCAAATGCACCTACCATCCACGCATCACAAAATTCATACTCCGCGTTGCCTGCCAGGAGTTAACATAGCAGCGTCATGATTTCTCAAGATTTGCTGGATATGCTGGTTTGCCCAGTCTGCAAAAAGCCTCTCACTCTGAAGGATGAAGGACAAAGTCTGAAGTGTGGCCAGTGTCGCCGCGTTTATCCGATCCGGGAAAACATTCCAATCATGCTAGTTGACGAAGCGGTTATTGACCCGTCCTGACCGTCCCATCTTGCGACTCCGCGCCGCTTTGCGTCCCAGAACGACACAACCTGTCAATCCCAGAACGGCCCCGAGGGTACCCAAACGCCTATTACCGCGCAACGGATTGCCCGCAACTTAGCGTTCTGTAAAGGGTTTAGGAAACCAATCTACCGGTAGTCACGTATATGGGAATAGAACGTTGTTGCGGCAACGAAATTGCATGCAACGTACTGGGCATTCGGTGAGTCTAATAGTGCAGGAGAGGTAAACGGTCGGAGGTGATGACGGCCATGAAAGAGCGATTCTCAACAACCGAATTAACCGCTTTGCGGAACGATCTGTTACAGGGAGGGCTGATCGATTCGCGCGAAGCAGCCGAGCTCTTGCAAGTATTCCTGATGGGGCGGGGTTACGGAGTTTCGCCGCAAGCGGCTATGGATGCGGTGGGCCGTGTCGAAATGGCGGGGTGCTCGTTGCCCGTCCTGCAACAGGAGTTGGAGAACTTAGCATTGGTGATGTAAGTCGGTGACAAGATCTGCGGGGACTTCGAAACCAAGTTGCTCCCCGAAGGTGATAAGAGAGATGAGCCGGGCCAACCAGCCCGGCTTTCTTGCTTTTGGTCATAGATCGCGCAGGTTTTATCTCAAATCTGATCGACCCGGAGCCCGTTTGGACAGGCGAGGTCGCCTGTCGCTACGTGAGCAGTGCTGAAATGGAGGTTTGCTCGCAACGATGTGCGGTTAACCGGCGACGCGCTGATCACTCATACCGCAGGCTCTCCACGGGATCCAGTTTGGCGGCGCGTGTAGCTGGAACCGTGCCGAAGAGAACTCCCACCAGTGAAGACACCACGATGGCCACGATGGCGGAGAGTCCAGAAATCGGGATGCGGTACTCAGTCAAAAATCGCACCGAGAAAGGCAGAGCAAGTCCGATGATGACTCCGACAAACCCGCCAATCAGGGAAATCAGAATGGCTTCCGACAGGAATTGAAAGCGAATCTCTCGATTAGTGGCGCCAATCGCTTTGCGAATACCGATCTCACGGATTCGCGCGCTTACCGTCGCCAACATGATGTTCATGATGCCAATGCCGCTTACTAGCAGAGTGATGGCAGCCACCAGCAACAGCACCACGGTCAGAGCGTTGGCGGTCTTTTCGGCAACAGCCACTAATTGGGTGAGGTTTTCCACGTTGTATACCGACTCGGGCCGATGCCGCGATTGAATCACACTCTTGATTTGAGCCGTCGCCGGCGCCACCATGGAGGGATCCGCGACCGAGAAGTAAATCTGCCGCACTGTGGGCGTATCCGTGAAATACCGGCTCACGGTATACGGAATCACCATCGTATTGTCGATCACTTCGGACTGTCCGAAGGTATCCACGCGTTCACGGAAAGTCCCGATAATGGTAAAGGGCAGCCCGCTCAGCTTGATTACTTTGCCAATTGCCTCCTCTTGCGATCCGTAAAGCGCCTCCGCCATTTTCTGTGTGATCACGCCCACCTTGTTGTGGGCCTGCTCGTCCTGGGCGTCGAAAAATCTTCCCGAGAGCACTACCAGATTTCGCACGATCCGGTACTCGGGATACACCCCGAGGACCTGAATGTCCCGTTCCTTTCCTCCACCAATGGGAATTCGTTCGCCCAGCGGAATCACGGGAGATGCGGCGATGATGCCGGGCACGTCTTCCTGCGCCGCTTGCATGTCGGCGAGGGTAAGTGGGTCGGCCGTCACGTTGGTGATGCGCTCGCCGCCGCTGACGTACTCGGCATAAATGAGATTGGCGCCGATAGCCTGGATTTGGTTCAGCACGTATTGCTTGCCGGTCATGCCGATGGTGACTACCAGGATCAGAGACGCCGTGCCAATCACCATGCCCAGCGCGGTCAGCGCGAAGCGAACTTTGTTGCTACAAAAGGTGTCGTAGGCGAAATTGAAAATTTCCCCTACCGCCATTCGCGGCCGCAAGCTTCGGGTTACGGAACCAATTTCCATACTAATTCGATGCTAACCGCTGCCAAAAGAAGGCGCAATTATGGACAAGCTACTCAATCCGGCAAACCCTCAACAATTCGTTGTGATAGGGGCAATCGATGCCGGCCGCGTTGCCCTCCAGTACTACCCAGTCCACTCCGAAACGCCTCTTGAGCCGCTGAAAATCGGCTGCTTGAAAATGACGCCATCCCTCTTGAGCTGTCACTTCTTCCAGCCATCGAGGCGCCAGACGAGGAACCTGGGTGGCGACCGATGGATCTTTTACATAATCGGCGAGCGCACTGCGTTCGGCCAAGGCGCGAAAACTATGGAAGTCCTCACCGGCGCGCTCCATGTAATAGAGATCGAGAGCGAAATAACTGTCCGGCGGTGTTTTCTGCCGGATCCAGGCAAACGCCTCAATCCACGGATTGTGCGAAACAGTGCCGGGAAGCTCCAGGTGCGGCGAAGCAGGAAAGGTCTGCCGCTGTGCGTAGAACATGAGCAGACCCAGGGGCACAAAGAACAAGAGCCACCGGGAAACGTGTCTCCGCAAAATATGCCGCCCGATTAGGCCGCCGGAAATTAAGACCAAAATCAGGTA
>MNDG01000135.1 GCA_001914815.1 Acidobacteriales bacterium 13_2_20CM_55_8 | reverse complement strand
TGACCTTGGCTATTTCCCGATTGATATATGCTCAGCACACCTGAATTCACTTGAACGCAACTTGGTGCGAGGAGTTTTCTCGCCGGTTCGCCCCGTAGGCCGGAAATAGCGGTTGCGACGGGGGCTTGATTCTGTGCAGAGGCTCTGAACTATGGCCGACTCGCGAGAAGTCATGAACATTCGCCAGGCTTCGCAGTACCTGGGAGTGAGTCCCGACACGTTGTACAAGTACGTAGGCGAACAAAAGATTCCCGCTTTCAAGCTGGGCAACCGCTGGCGCTTCAAAAAATCGAAGCTGGACCAGTGGATGGAAGAGAAGTCAAGCCAGATGGAAGCGAAAAGCAAGAAAAAACCCAAGGCGGCTGCCAAAGCTGCCGGGCAATTGTAAAGGCGGGCACATGTTTGGATTCGGATCAAAAACGATCGTTGGTCTGGATGTGGGTTCCTCCAGCATCAAGGCAGTGGAATTGAAGCGCGGCCGCAACGGGATTGAAGTCGCGCACCTGGGACTGGAACCGCTGGCGCCGGATATCGTGGTGGACTCAATGATTGTGGATTCCGGCACGGTCTCGAGCGCGATCTCGAAGCTGTTCACCGATAACGCCATCAAGACCAAGAATGTGGCGACCGCGGTGAGTGGACATTCAGTGATCGTTAAGAAAATCTCGCTGCCCTCGATGAGCGATCAGGAACTGGCGGAAACCATTCAGAAAGAAGCCGCACAGCACATTCCGTTCGATCTGGACGATGTGAATCTTGACTACCAGATCCTTTCGGAAGATGCGGGCAACCCGCAGATGGACGTATTACTGGTCGCTGTCAAGAAGGACAAGATTCTGAACTACACCAACGTACTCTCGATGGCGGGCAAGACTCCCGCTATTGTGGACATCGATGCTCTCGCACTGCAGAACTGCTACGAATACAACTACGAGCCGGCGCCGGGCCAGGTGGTGGCACTTTTGAATCTGGGCGCCAGCGTGATGAACATCAACATCGTGAAAGGCACCACACCGTTGTTCCCGCGCGATGTCAGCGTGGGCGGGCATCAGTACACCGACTCGCTGCAGAAGGAGCTAGATTTGAGCTTCGACGATGCCGAGTCGCTGAAA
>MNDG01000106.1:500-15694 GCA_001914815.1 Acidobacteriales bacterium 13_2_20CM_55_8 | reverse complement strand
CATCGCCAAACCGCAATTCACCGTCCAGCGACGTTTGTCCCAGCAAGAAGAAGAAACTTGACCTGGAGACTGCTCGCGCCCATCTGGCCGAAACTCAGGGCCCCGAGTACTGGCGCAGCCTAGAAGAGTTGGCGGGAAGCCCGGAATTTCAGGAAATGTTGCACCGCGAATTTCCCAAGGGCGCCTCGGAGTGGCTGGATTCCGTCCCCCGACGCGGTTTCCTGAAACTGATGGGCGCATCGCTGGCCATGGCCGGCATGACCGCCTGCACCAAGCAGCCGCTGGAACCGATTGTCCCCTACGTGCGCCAGCCGGAAGAAGTGATCCCCGGCCGTCCGATGTTTTATGCCAGCGCATTCACGCTCAGCGGATACGCCAGTCCGATTCTGGTCGAAAGCCAGCTCTATCGTCCCACCAAGATTGAAGGCAACGAGCAGCATCCCGCAAGTTTGGGCGGAACGGATATTTTCGCGCAGGCTTCCATACTCGGCATGTACGATCCCGATCGCTCGCAGACCATCACCTATCTCGGCGACGTGCGCACCTGGCGCGACTTCCTGAACGCGATCCACGGCCCACTCAGCGCGCAAGAAGCTGTCCAGGGCGCCGGCATTCGCATCCTCACGCAAACAGTTTCGTCCCCCACGCTGGCCGACCAGTTGCGTTCCCTGCTCAAAATCTATCCCCAAGCCAAGTGGCACGTTTATGAACCGATAAACCGTGACAATGCCCTCGAAGGCGCAAAGCTGGCGTTCGGACAACCCGTAGAAACACAATACAAGTTCGAGAACGCGGACGTAATTCTCTCGCTCGACGCAGATTTCTTATACGCAGGCTTCCCCGGCTTCACGCGTTACGCTCGCGACTTTGCCAAACGGCGTAATCCTGACGTCGGCAACATGAACCGGTTGTACGTGGTGGAGAGCACGATGAGCTCGACCGGAGCGAAGGCGGACCATCGCTTGCCGCTTCGTGCGACGGAGATCGAAACTTTTGTCCGGACGCTTTTCACGTCAGAGCCGGCAGGCTACCGTCCTAGCCTCAGTTCTGTGACTGAGGAGCAACTCAAATTCGCGGCGAACGTTGGAAGAGATCTTGCTAACCATCGCGGTTCATGCGTGGTTATACCTGGAGACCACCAACCACCAGCAGTGCATGCGTTGGCGCATGCGATGAATCAACGTCTCGGCAGTATCGGTAAGACAGTTGTCTACACCGATCCCGTGGACGCCAACCCCATGAACCAAACCGAATCATTGAAAGACTTAGTCGCCGACATGCGAGCCGGGAAAGTTGACCTGTTGATCATCATGGGCGGTAATCCCGTTTACGATGCCCCTGCCGATCTCGCTTTCGCCGATGCCTTGAAGAACACCAAGATTCCCCTGCGTGTTCATGCCGGCCTCTACCAGAACGAGACCGCGGAGCTCTGCCACTGGCACATCAATGAAGCTCACTACCTCGAAGCCTGGGGCGATACTCGCGCTTATGACGGCACGGTTAGCATTGTGCAACCGCTGATCGCCCCTCTCTATGGCGGAAAGAGCCATTACGAACTCGCTGCATTGCTCGCAGGTGCAGAGGCGACCGGCCACGACGTCGTGCAAGCGTATTGGCAGAAACAGCATTCAGGCTCTGACTTTGACTCCTTCTGGCGGCGCTGCTTGCACAACGGATGGATAGAAGGAACCGCCTTTGCGCCAAAGCAAGTAAAGCCGACAAGTCCAAATTTCCCCGCTGCCGGCAATAACGATCAAAAGAATCTCGAAATCAATTTCCGTCGCGATCCCTCCATCTACGACGGACGCTTCGCCAACAACGGCTGGCTGCAAGAACTTCCCAAGCCCATGACCAAAGTGACTTGGGACAACCCGGCGTTGATCGCTCCTGGGCTGGCAGAAAGCATGTCACTCAAGAGTGAAGATGCAGTTGAGCTGGAGTTGAATGGGAAGAAACTCACCGTCCCAGTCTGGGTTCAGGCAGGCCATCCCGGCAATTCCCTCACCGTCTTCCTCGGCTACGGCCGCCGCCGCGCAGGACGGGCCGGAACCGGCGCTGGTTTCGATATGTACTCGCTGCGCGACAGTGCGACTCCATGGTCCGCGACTGGAGTCGCAATTCGCAAGACGGGAGCAACCTACAAGCTCGCGTCAACCCAGGGCTACCAGACAATGGAGACTCCCGACGGCGGCAATCGTCCGCTGGTCAGATCTACGAGTCTCGAGGAGTATCACAAGGAATCAAGCTTCGCGCGAGAAGACGAGCCGCCCGCCGCGCTCACCCTCTATCCCGGATACGACTACAAGAAAGAACCCTACGCCTGGGGCATGGCCATCGACATGAACTCCTGCGTGGGCTGTAACAACTGCATCGTGGCCTGCCAGTCAGAAAATAATATTGCCGTGGTTGGCAAGGAGCAGGTGGTTCGTGGACGCCACATGCATTGGCTGCGCGTCGACACGTATTATCAGGGCGACCGCGCCAATCCCCGCGCCCACTTCCAACCGGTCCCCTGCATGCATTGCGAAAACGCACCGTGTGAAGTCGTGTGCCCTGTCGGCGCCACTGTACACAGCACCGAAGGACTGAACGACATGGTCTACAACCGCTGCGTCGGCACCCGCTACTGCTCTAATAACTGTCCTTACAAAGTGCGGCGCTTCAACTTCCTGCTTTTCCAGGATTGGGAGACGCCGCAATACAAAATGATGCGCAATCCCGATGTAACCGTCCGCAGCCGCGGCGTGATGGAGAAGTGCACATACTGCGTCCAGCGCATCAACGAACATCGAATCGACGCCGAGCGTGAAGACCGCAGAATCCGCGATGGCGAGCTGCAGACCGCCTGCCAGCAATCCTGCCCCGCCAACGCCATCATCTTCGGCAACATCAATGATCCCAACAGTAAAGTTTCAAAGCTGAAAGCGAACGCGAGAAATTACGGCCTTCTTGCCGATCTGAACACTCGGCCCCGGACCACTTATCTAGCGGAAATACGCAATCCCAATCCGGAGCTGGAACGTTAGCCAAACATGGACGAGCGAACGCCACAATCCGCGCCGGTAATCGAGCCCGGGCATACCTTCGCCACGGTCACGGACAAAATCAGCTCCATCGTGCTCACTCGCCCCACCTCCAATGGATGGTTCGTTGGATTCGGCGTCGCGTTTTTGGTCACAATGGGCCTGCTCTACGCCATCGGCTATCTCTTCGTTCGCGGGGTTGGAATTTGGGGCGTAAACATCCCCGCCGGCTGGGGATTCGCCATCGTCAATTTCGTCTGGTGGATCGGAATCGGCCACGCCGGAACTCTGATTTCCGCGATTCTTCTTTTGTTGCGGCAGTCGTGGCGCAACTCCATCAACCGTTTCGCGGAAGCCATGACCCTATTCGCCGTCTCCTGCGCCGGCCTTTTTCCCGTGCTCCACCTGGGCCGCCCCTGGCTGGGATACTGGCTCTTCCCCTATCCCAACACCATGAACGTCTGGCCGCAATTCCGCAGCCCGCTGGTGTGGGACGTATTCGCAGTCTCGACATACTTCACCATCTCGCTACTTTTCTGGTTCATTGGATTAATTCCCGATCTCGCCACGTTGCGTGATCGCTCAGAAAATCGCGCCGCCAAAATTATTTACGGAATGCTGGCCATGGGATGGCGTGGCTCCGCGCGCCACTGGAGCCGCTACGAAACCGCCTATCTCCTCCTAGCCGGATTAGCCACACCCCTCGTGCTCTCAGTTCACACTGTAGTCAGCTTCGATTTCGCCATCAGCATTATTCCCGGCTGGCACACCACAATTTTTCCACCGTACTTCGTAGCTGGCGCCATCTATTCCGGCTTCGCCATGGTCCTGATGCTGGCCATCCCCATCCGCAAAATTTATGGCCTGGAAGATTTCATCACCGACCGCCATCTGAACAACTCCGCCATGGTGATGCTAGCCACCGGCCTGATCAATCGCCTGCACGGCCCGTATTCCTTTTTCTACTTTCTCCTCCTTGTCTGCAATATCGGGATTCCCCAGGTCCTCTGGATTCGCAAGCTGCGCACCAGCCCGCTAGGACTATTCCTGGTTTCGGGCGTGATCCTGGTCGGAATGTGGCTAGAACGTTTCATCATCGTGGTCGTCAGCCTGCATCGCGACTTCCTCACCTCATCCTGGGGAATGTATTACCCCACCCGCTGGGACTGGCTGACTTACATCGGCACCATCGGATTATTCCTGGCAGCGATGTTCCTCTTCGTGCGCATCCTGCCCATGATTTCCATATTCGAAATGCGCACTCTGCTACCGCAAGCCGAGGTGAAAGCCGAATGAAGCGCACTCCGATTTACGGTATCATGGCCGAATTCGACTCGCCCAGCGATCTGGTTGCCGCAGCTCGCCGCACCTACGAAGCCGGCTACCAGAAAATCGACGCGTACAGCCCCTTCCCCATCGAAGAGTTGGCCGAGGCCATCGGCTTTCACACCAACGCCGTGCCGCTGGTCGTTCTCATCGGCGGATTAGTGGGCTGCGTGTCCGGATATTTTCTCCAGTATTGGATTTCCGCCATCACCTATCCCATCAACGTAGGCGGCAGGCCTCTAAACTCTTGGCCCGCATTCATCGTGGTCACGTTCGAAATGACCATCCTTTTCGCAGGCTTGGCCGCTGTACTTGGCATGCTCGCTCTAAACGGCCTACCCATGCCATATCACCCGGTATTCAACGTGCCACGATTCGCTTTCGCCACCAAAGATAGATTTTTCCTGATGGTCTTTTCTACCGACCCCAAATTCAACACGGTCGAAACCCGCCGCTTTTTGGAAGCCTTAGGTCCGCGTTCAATTTCGGAGGTGCCCAGTTAGCCTCATGCCGCACTTCCGTAAATCTTTCCCGATGCTTCTGACGATCACTCTGCTCACCGGTTGCCGTCAGGACATGCACGACCAGCCACGTTTCAAACCCCTGGCCGAGAGCGACTTCTTTACCGACCTGCGCTCCGCCCGCCTGCCAGTGGAGGGAACCGTAGCTCGCGGTCAACTGCGCGAAGACGCATATTTCTACACCGGAAAACTCGGCTCGACCCCCGGCGACTTTATGCCGTTTCCGATCAACCTCGATGTGCTCGCACGCGGCCGCGAACGCTTCAACATTTATTGCGCTCCCTGTCACTCGCAAACTGGCGATGGCAACGGCATGATTGTCCAGCGCGGTTTCCGTCCCCCACCTTCTTTTCACACCGAGCGCCTGCGCAAGTCTCCGCTGGGATATTTCTTTGACGTCATGACCAACGGATTCGGCGCCATGCCCGACTACGGTTCCCAAACTTCGCCGCGCGATCGCTGGTGCATCGTTGCCTACATCCGCGCTCTACAATTGAGCCAGGGAGCGACTGCTTCAGATATCCCCGCAGAACAGCAGGTCCCATCCGGACCACCCGAGTTTCGTGGCGATCCCGGCTCCGGCGCCACGCTCCCGGAGATTGCCCCCCGATCACAGAATCAAAATGAGGAACCGAAATGACCGCGGCGCGCCTCGACAATGTCGATCTGATGGCTCCGCCGATAGTAAAGACCATCCAGCAACGCTCGCTGATGATCGGTGTGATCTTCACGGTGATCTCAGCGATAGGCGCGTTTCTCCGCCCTGAGGAATTTTTTCGCGGCTATCTGCTCGGCTACATGGCGTGGCTGGGAGTCACTCTGGGATCGATGGCAATTCTCATGCTCCGGCATTTGACCAAGGGCGGATGGGGCATGGTAATCCGCCGCATCCTCGGCGCCGCGATGCGGACAATCCCATTAATGGCGTTGCTATTTCTTCCCATCCTGTTCGGTTTGCCGAAACTGTATATCTGGGCGCGTCCTCTGACCTCGAACGCGGACGCGCATCTTCAAGAGCATTTGCGCGAGCTCACCAAAAGCTATCTTTCCGTACACGGATTCGTGATTCGGGCCGTGTTCTATTTCGTTATCTGGGGCGTACTGGCGTTTTTCCTGACCAAATGGTCCGCCGAGCAGGACCGTCCCACAGTGCGTGACAACACCCGCCGCTTCAAGGCGCTCAGCGCGGCGGGATTGATTCTCTACGCCTTCACCATCTCGTTCGCGGCCATCGACTGGGTGATGTCGCTCGATCCCAACTGGATTTCCACCATCTACGGTCTGTTGTTCCTGATCGGACAGGTTCTGTCGGCGCTCTGCTTCGCTGTTGTCGTCGAAAGAATTCTCTTCGACTACAAGCCCATGTCCCAACTGTTGAAGCCCGACTACGTACACGATCACGGCAAGCTGATGTTGACCTTCATCATGGTGTGGGCCTACTTTGAGTTCTCCCAGTGGCTCATCATATGGGCAGGAAACTTGCCCGAAGAAATCACCTGGTACGTGCGCCGTCTTAACGGTGGCTGGGGATCGATTGGGCTCGCCCTCGCCATGTTCCACTTCGTAGTGCCGTTCATCTTGTTGCTCTCCCGCCCCTTCAAGCGTGACGTGCGCAGGCTGGCGTTGCTGGCAACCTGGCTGATCATCATGCGCTATCTTGACTTTCTCTGGATCATCGAACCGAACTTTTCGAAAACATTTCACCTGACGTGGGCGGACGTGATCGTCCCCGTGGCCATCGGCGGCTTGTGGCTGGCTCATTTTTTCCGCAATTTGAGTGCGATGCCGCTGCTGCCGGCCTATGACGTTTCTGCGTCAGAAGTATTGGAACCGGCACATGAGTGACGAATTGAACCTGCACCAAGAACACGAAGAAGTAGCCTACGAACGCGAAGACTTAAGTCCCCGTGGGATTTTTGCTTTTCTCATCGGCCTGGCGCTGGTTGGGGTGCTGATCCATTTCACTCTGAAGGGAATGTATGGGTATCTCGAAACCTACGAGAAGCAGCATCAACCGCCGCTGAATCCCCTGGTCAGTCAAACTGAAAATGACTCCCGCAAAGTTTCCAACGCAGATATCGCGAGATTTCCCCAGCCTCGTTTGGAAACCAATGAGAGCCTGGAGATCAACGACTTCCGTCTCCAAGAAGAAAAAAAGTTGAACAGCTATGGCTGGATAGATCAAAAAGCGGGAATCGCGCGCATTCCGATCGACCGTGCCATGCAGTTGCTTGCGCAGCGCGGATTGCCCACCCGCCTTCAAGCTGGAGCAGTTCCTCCCTCTCCAGTGAATATGGCGAGACAAGCCGTCACTCGTTCGAACACCAGCCAGCAACCCAAGACGAGTAGAAAAAGAAAGGAAGTAAAGCAGTGAGCAGTAAAAGAAATTCGCAACCGCTGATAATCGCCGCGATTCTGCTCGGGATACCGACTCTGTGCTCCTCAGCACAAGGCCAAGGCATGACCACGGGCATCATGTCGCCGCCAGCCAATGTGCGTCCGCCAGGATTAAAAAATGTTGGCATCGAACAGCACCTGAATGAACAGATTCCGCCGGAACTCACTTTCCACGACGAAAATGGCAAGCCGGTTCGTTTGGCCGATTACTTCGGCAAAAAGCCGATGATCCTCAATCTCGTTTATTACCAGTGCCCCATGCTCTGCGGAGAAGTCCTCAGCGGACTGGAAAGCGCCCTGCGAGTGCTCAAATTCGATGTAGGCAACCAGTTCGACGTTCTTACCGTCAGCTTCGATCCCCGCGAGACCCCGGCGATGGCCACTACCAAGAAGGCAGAATTTTTGAAGCGATACGGACGTCCCGGCGCAACTCAAGGTTGGCATTTCCTGACCGGACCACAGGAGTCCATCGACGCGCTGACCAGAGCCGCAGGTTTTCAGTACGAGTACGATCCTAAGTCCGGCCAATTCGCGCATACCACTGCAATCATGGTGCTCACTCCGGAGGGCAGAATCGCCCAGTACTACTACGGTGTCGAGTACGCGCCCAAAGATTTGCGTTTGGGATTAATCCAGGCTTCGCAGAACAAAATCGGCAATCTCGTAGATCAGGTTTTGCTGTACTGCTATCACTACGATCCCGCGACAGGCAAATATGGCGCCGTCGTCATGCGAATTTTGCGGCTGGCGGGCGCGGCGACCATCTTGGCCATCGGCGTGTTCATGATCGTGATGTTTCGTAGAGGCTCATCCACTCGTTCAAGAGCAGCACGCGCCACATAATTATGTTTGATAATTTTCCACTTTGGCCGGCACGGGCCTCGACGACCGCAGGGAATGTGGATGCCCTCTACATTTTCCTGGTCGTGCTGTCCTCATTCATGAGTGTCGCTATCTTCCTCATGATCCTGGCATTTGCCGCCAGATATCGGCGCCGTCCCGGCCACACCGCCGAGCAGATTGAGGGCTCCACGATATTGGAAATTACCTGGTCGGTCATACCATTCGGAATTTTCGTGGTCATCTTCGTGTGGGGCGCGGTCATCTTTTTCCAGGAGCGCACGCCTCCGCGCGGAGCTACCGAGATCTACGTGGTGGCAAAACAGTGGATGTGGAAACTCGAGCACGAAGAAGGCCATCGCGAAATTAACGAACTGCACGTGCCCGTTGGACGCGACGTCAAGATGATTCTGACTTCTCAAGACGTTATCCACAGTTTCTATGTCCCCGCTTTCCGTATCAAGCAGGACGTGGTTCCCGGCCGCTACACCACTGCATGGTTCCGTCCCACTCGTCCCGGAACCTACCATCTATTCTGTGCTGAATATTGCGGTACACAACATTCCGGCATGATCGGACAAGTCGTAGTCATGGAACCTTCGCAGTACGAATCCTGGCTCAGCGGCGGAGGCACAGCCGGCTCGCTCGCTTCCACGGGACAGACCCTCTTCCAGCAATTCGCCTGCAGCACTTGTCACAGGTCGGATACCCAGGGCAACGGCCCCAACTTGACCGGAAAATTTGGTAAGCCGGTATTGCTGGAAGACGGCCGAACCGTGATCGAAGATGAAAATTACATTCGCGAATCCATCCTGAATCCGTCGGCGAAGATCGTGGCTGGCTTCAAACCGATCATGCCGCCGTTCCAGGGAATGGTGAGCGAAGAACAACTGAATGCACTCGTGGCGTACATCAAATCCTTGAGCGAGAATCCATCAGGACCGGCCGGCAGCCCAACGATGTTGCCCGCCGGCACGCAACCTCAAGCACCAAAGGCGCAATGAAAATGGCCACCGCAGTCCATCCCGTCCCCGAACGCGAGAATTATTTAAACCAGGAATACGGTGTACGGTCGTGGTTGCTTACTACTGACCACAAGCGCATCGCGCTGCTCTACCTGGCTTCGATTACGTTCTTCTTCTTTGTCGGCGGATTCTTCGCCCTGCTGATTCGTCTCGAACTGCTCACTCCCGTGGGCGACCTCGTTCAAGCCGACACCTACAACAAACTGTTCAGCATGCATGGCCAGATCATGGTGTTCTTCTTTCTGGTGCCGTCCATCCCCGCCGTTCTGGGAAACTTTCTTGTCCCCCTGATGATTGGGGCTCGGGATCTGGCCTTCCCCAGAATCAATCTGCTGAGCTGGTATCTCTTCATCATCGCTGGCATCCTCATGATGCACGCCGTATTGACCGGCGGTGTGGATACTGGTTGGACCTTCTACACGCCTTTCAGCACTGCCTTCAGCAACACCAAGGTCATTGAGGCAGGACTTGCCATCTTTGTCGCCGGATTCTCCTCGATTCTCACCGGGCTGAACTTCGTCGTGACCATCCATCGCATGCGTGCGCCAGGGATGACTTGGTGGCGCCTGCCACTATTCATCTGGTCGATGTACGCCACCAGCATCATCTTTCTGTTGGGAACTCCGGTTTTGGCTATCACGCTGACCCTGGTCATCTTCGAGCGCGCCTTCCATCTTGGAATCTTTGACCCTACCCGCGGGGGCGATCCCTTGTTGTTTCAGCACCTGTTCTGGTTCTATTCCCATCCCGCGGTTTACATCATGATCTTGCCCTCTATGGGCATCGTCAGCGAAATCGTGCCTTGTTTCTCGCGCAAGAGAATTTTTGGTTACAGCTTTGTCGCGATGGCGAGTATTGGAATTGCAGTCTTCGGATTCCTGGTGTGGGCGCACCACATGTTCGTCGCCGGCATGTCGATCTATGCCGCCCTGATTTTTTCCTTCCTCAGTTATCTGGTCGCGGTTCCCTCCGCCATCAAGGTCTTTAACTGGACCGCCACGCTGTACAAAGGTTCGATTACGTTCTCCACGCCGCTGCTGTACGCGTTCGGTTTCATTGGCTTGTTCACTATGGGCGGTCTGACAGGCTTGTTCCTGGCTGCGCTTGGTGTGGATGTTCACGTCACCGACACGTATTTTGTCGTCGCCCACTTCCACTACATCATGGTCGGCGGCGCGGTGATGGGATATCTCGGTGGCATGCATTTCTGGTGGCCAAAAATTTCCGGCCGCATGTATCCAGAGAGCTTGGGAAGGCTGGCCGCTCTGATTGTCTTTATCGGTTTCAATCTGACCTTCTTTCCCCAGTTCATTCTTGGATACCTGGGGATGCCTCGCCGCTACTGGCAATATCCCCCGGAATTTCAGGTCTTGAATGTCCTCTCGACCGCCGGCTCCACAATTCTGGCGGTTGGATACGTGTTGCCGATGATCTATTTCTTATGGTCGATGCGTTACGGCAAGCACGCCGAACCGAATCCATGGGGCGCAGCTGGACTGGAATGGATGACGCCTTCTCCTCCTCCAACTTTCAATTTCGAGGAAACTCCGCAGGTTACCTGGGAAGCCTACGACTACGGCAACATCGATCTTCCCAAGGAGGTCCCGGTTGATGACATGGAGCAGCAACGCCAGGCGGCGTCGCTCGGCATGTGGCTTTTCCTCGCCACCGAAGTACTGTTTTTCGGCGGCATGTTCTGCGCCTACCTGATCTACCGTTACTGGTACTATCCCGAGTTCGCCGCCGGAAGCAAGACCCTCGACATCTGGCTGGGCGCAATTAATACCGGAGTTCTGATCTGCAGCAGCTTGACGGTCGCGCTGTCCGTTCGCGCCGCCCAGTTTGGCAAGCGCAAGCTTTTGGTGACGCTACTAGTGGCGACTATCCTTCTCGGACTGGTTTTCCTGGGCATCAAAGGCGTCGAATGGGCCAGCAAATTTGAGGAGCATCACGTCCCCGGTCCTTCCTTTCACTTCGAGCCCACAGCCCATTCCCACCCAAACACAAAGATCGATCCCCAGCGCATCCAGATTTTTTTCTCCCTCTACTTCGCCATGACGGGCATACATGCCCTGCACATGGTGATTGGCGTCGGACTGTTCGCTGTACTGACTTTTTATGCCTGGAAAGGCCGCTACAACTCTGCTTATTACACGCCCATAGAAAATGCCGGCCTCTATTGGCACTTTGTGGACATTATCTGGATTTGCCTTTTCCCGTTACTCTACTTAATCGATCGTAAAAAGTGACCTATGTCTGAACATGTCGTCTCCACCAAACTCTACTATGCAATATGGATCGCACTGCTTGTCCTTACCGGTGTAACCGCCGGAGTCGCGTTCATTGACTTGGGCCCGTTCAACACCATTGTGGCGCTGACCATCGCCACGCTGAAAGCCGTGCTGGTTTTGCTTTTCTTTATGCATTTGAAGTACACCAGCGAGAAGATGACCAGCGTCGTAGTAATCTCCGCTCTTTTTTGGCTTCTGATTCTTCTCGCCCTCAGCCTGGCGGACTACACCACTCGCCCGCTCGGCGTGAACTAGTTATCAAGGACTTCTGCAACTGAGAACAAAGAACGGAGAACTGATTTGGCCAAGTCCTAATAATGGGCGCCCCGCTTCTCGCGCTTTTCGAGAAGTGGCGCTTTTCCCAGGAGCTGCCTCAGCCTTTCCAAGCGAAATTACGATATACTCCGCGTTTTACGCCAAGCCCAACTCGGGCCAGAGGTGAGACATGGCATTCTGCAACGCGTGCGGCGCGACGGTCGAACCTGGCGCAAAGTTTTGTCCCAAGTGCGGAGCAGCCGTGCCCGCCGCCGCAGTCGCTTCCACCCCTGCGACACCAGCACAAAGCAATGCTGTCAAAGTAATTCTGATAGTGGTCGCCATAGTTGTCGGGCTCTTTATTCTGGGCATCGGCACCGCTACTTTCATCGGGTGGCGTATTGCCCGCCACACTCGCGTCGAACAGGATCGCGGCAAAGTGCGCGTCGAAACTCCCTTCGGCACCGTCGAGAGCACCGACGACTCCGACGAAGCCGCGCGCAATCTCGGGATCGATGTCTACCCCGGCGCCCGCGCTCTGAAAGGCAAAGCCGCCAACGTCACCATGGGCTCCATGCATACCGTCGCCGCCGAGTTTGAGACCGATGATCCACCGGAACGCGTTGCCGAGTTCTACAAGAAGAAACTTCCCCACGCCAACATCGCGGTTTCCGACGCGAAGCACTACACAATTATTTCCCACGACAAGAAAAACATGTTCACCATCAACATCGAGCCGCAAGAGGACAAAACCCTCATCCACGTCGCCAACATCAGCGGCAATGCCGTCGCCGGCGGCGAATCCACGGACTAATCATCCCCGGACCCGCATGCCGGACAATTTTTCAGAACTCGCCCGCGCCGCCAAATCTGCTCCGGTGGACGCGGCGAGCCTGGCAACCGATCTCCGCCGCAATGTCCGCGGAGAGGTCCGTTTCGACGACGGGACTCGCGCCCTCTACGCCACCGACGGATCCAACTACCGCCAAGTCCCCATCGGCGTCGTCCTTCCTCGCGACGACGAAGACGTAATCGCTGCCATCTCCCTCGCCCGCAAGTATGGCGCTCCGATTCTTTGCCGCGGCGGCGGAACTTCGCTCGCCGGACAATGCTGCAATGTCGCCGTAGTCCTCGACATGTCAAAGTACATGGCCACGATCCTCGACGTCGATCCTGTCCAGCGGCTTGCTCGAGTGCAGCCTGGGGTCATCCTGGATCATCTCCGCAACGCTGCCGAGAAACGCCACTCACGATCGCTGCACGATCGGCGGCATGATCGGCAACAACTCCTGCGGCGTCCACTCCGTTATGGCCGGCAAGACTGACGACAACATCGAGCAGCTCGACGTCCTCACCTACGACGGCGATCGCATGACAGTGGGTTCGACCACCGATCAGGAACTCGAGAGCATCATCCGGCAAGGCGGCCGACGAGCAGAAATCTATACTGGACTAAAAACTCTCCGCGACCAATATTCCAATCTCATTCGCCAACGCTATCCCAATATTCCGCGTCGCGTTTCTGGATACAACCTCAACTACCTGTTGCCCGAGAATGGGTTCCATGTCGCGCGCGCGTTGGTAGGAAGTGAGGGGACGTGTGTGACTGTCCTTGAAGCCACTTGCCGATTGGTGGAGAGTCCGCCGGAACGCGTGTTGCTAGTGATTGCTTATCCCGACGTCTTCCGGTGTGCTGATCGCGTTCCTGACATCATGGCTCACAAGCCTATTGGACTCGAAGGCATTGATGACTTACTCGTCGAGTACACGCGGCGAAAGGGAATCAATACTGGAGGAGTCGAGCTGCTTCCCGAAGGCGGTGGCTGGTTGCTCGCGGAATTCGGCGCTCACACTTTGCGAGAAGCCGAGGCGCAAGCCCGCAAGCTGATGGCTGAGCTCAGCCGTGCTGCAAATCCTCCTAACTTGCGGCTTTTCACTGACACTCGACAAGCCAAGAGAATTTGGGAAGTACGCGAATCGTCGCTTGGAGTTACATCACATGTTCCGGGTGAGCCGCTGGCTTGGGAGGGGTGGGAAGATTCGTCCGTCGCTCCGGAAAAACTTGGGGACTATTTGCGGCAGCTGAAAAAGTTGATGGCTGAGCACGGGTACCGGGGCACGCTCTATGGGCATTTTGGGCATGCTTGCGTTCATACGCGCATTAATTTTGATTTGCAGTCGCAGGCCGGCATCGGCAAATACCGGAAGTTTGTGGAAGAGGCGGCGGACCTGGTTGTCAGCTTTGGAGGGTCTCTCTCTGGGGAACACGGGGACGGGCAATCGCGCGGTGAACTTCTTCCCAAAATGTTTGGGCCTGAGCTTGTCCAGGCTTTTCGCGAGTTCAAAGCTCTCTGGGATCCCGATTGGAAGATGAATTCTGGCAAAGTAGTCGAGCCTTATCGTCTTGACGAAAATCTGCGGCTTGGCGCCGACTATCATCCGTGGGAACCAACAACTCATTTTCGGTTTCCGGAAGATCATGGCAGTCTGCCCCGGGCTGCGCTGCGGTGCGTCGGCGTGGGGAAGTGCCGCCAGTATGACGGCGGGGTTATGTGTCCCAGCTTTCGAATCACTCGCGAGGAGGAGCATTCTACCCGCGGGCGCGCGCACCTGCTCTGGGAGATGACTAAGGGTGATGTCATTCGCGACGGATGGCATAACCGTGACGTCAAGCATTCGCTCGACCTTTGTCTTTCCTGCAAAGGATGTAAGAGCGAGTGTCCGGTCGGGGTGGACGTCGCGACTTACAAAGCCGAATTTCTTTCGCACTATTATCAGGGGCGTCTCCGTCCTCGTGGCGCTCATGCCTTTGCCTACATCGACGTGTGGGCGCGGATCGCTTCGCACTTTCCTGCCGTCGCCAACTTTGCTACTCAGCTTCCGGTGCTCCGCGACGTTACCAAAGTCGTCGCTGGGATGCCGCAGCAGCGGCGCATTCCGGCGTTTGTGTCGCAAACATTTCGCGCCTGGTTTGCGCAACGACAGCCGCGTAATCGCGATACTCCTCCAGTCCTGCTTTGGCCGGATACTTTTAACAACTACTTTCATCCTGTGGCCGCCCAGGCCGCGGTGGACGTTCTCGAGGCTGCGGGATTTCGCATTTTGCTGCCGAAAGTAGATCTCTGTTGCGGACGTCCGCTTTACGACTTCGGGCTCCTTGATCGCGCTAAACGTTTGTTGCGGCGGATTTTGGATGCTCTCGCCGCCGAGATCGCTAGCGGTGTTCCGCTTGTAGTCCTTGAGCCAAGTTGTGCCGCTGTTTTCCGGGATGAGCTGCTCAACCTCTTTCCTGATGATCCTGGTGCTCAGAAACTTTCTCGGCAAACGTTTCTTCTCAGCGAATTTCTGGAGAAAAAAGCTAAACACTTCGTGCTTCCTAAATTGCCTCGTAAAGCTTTGCTGCACGGGCATTGCCATCACAAAACGATCATGAAGATGACCGATGAGGAATCCGTACTTAAAAAAATGGGGGTCGATTTTCACGCTCCTGCCCCGGGGTGTTGCGGCATGGCGGGG
>MNDG01000106.1:0-427 GCA_001914815.1 Acidobacteriales bacterium 13_2_20CM_55_8 | reverse complement strand
CAGTGTGCGGGGCGGGAGGCGTTGCATCTGGCTCAGGTAATTCAAATGGCACTCACGTAAGATCTCGGTTTCTAGTTTCCGGTGTCTAGTTTCTGGTTCCGGCCCCCTGGGAATCATGCGGAGCTAACATCCGACGTGGTGCACACAAAACCCCAGCGGCTAAAGCCGAGTTTTTTAGCGAACGTACGGCACGACTGAAGTCGTGCCCTTCCACAACGCCTGGCGCTTTCGCGCGGGACGGGCGGCCTCGGCTGTCCAGGGAGTAAAGCTCCGCGGCGGTTGGCGCGTACACGGGGACAGGCCGCACTTCTCGAAAACCACGAGAAATGGGGCACCCGCGTTTGCGAGACAGATGGAGAGCGGCGCTTGGGCGCCGGACAGGCGAGTCGCCTGTCGCTACGTGGGTTGGGGGCTGCCATATTGTGGA
>MNDG01000058.1 GCA_001914815.1 Acidobacteriales bacterium 13_2_20CM_55_8 | reverse complement strand
TTGCCAATTTCCAATTACATCTGGGCCGCGACTAAAAATTGGAAATTGGAAATCGGAAATCGGAAATTCTTTTCGTATCCCTCTTCTAGTCTCTTCTCGCGCCGGCTACCAGAATCTCTGCCGCCTGATCACCAAAATGAAGTTGCGCGCCCCCAGAAAGGAGGAAGGTGCGGTTCGCGAAGAAGAACTGCGAGAACACGCTGGCGGGCTCATTTGTCTCACTGGCGGCGACGACGGACCCTTGGCTGCTGCCCTGGCTCATGGTGGCATGGAAAAAGCGCGCCGCGCGGTTGAACGTCTGACGGAAATTTTTGGTCATGGCAATGTTTATGTCGAATTGCAACGACACTTTCATCGTGGGCAGGAAGCGCGCAACCACGCCGCAGTCGAAATTGCGCGCTCGCTTCAGCTCCCTATGTTGGCGACGAACGGCATCTGCTATGCCAGTCCTCGCCAGCGCGAGCTATGTGATGTGTTCACTGCCATTCGGCACAAACGCACCCTGGCTACTGCGGGGCGTCTGTTAGCGAGTAATTCCGAGCGGTACCTGAAATCGCCGCAGGAGATGCAACAACTTTTCGCGGACTTGCCGGAAGCCGTTGCGAACACCTTGGAACTATCTTCGCGCCTAGAGTTCACGCTCAACGATTTGGGATACCAGTTCCCCAAATATCCCGTGCCTGAAGGCGAGACCATGATGTCGTTTCTGCGCCAGCGAACCGAGGAAGGTGCGCCGCAACATTATGGTCGCGCCAGCAGAGACGTGCGCGCCCGCGCCCGGCGCCAGATTGAGCGCGAATTAATGCTTATAGAAAAGCTGGATCTCGCCGGCTACTTTCTTATTGTTTGGGACCTGGTCCGCTTCAGCCGTGAGCAAGGCATTCTGGTTCAGGGCCGTGGCTCGGCTGCGAACAGTGCGGTTTGCTACTCGCTGGGCATTACCGCGGTGGATCCTGTGGGCATGGATCTGCTTTTTGAACGTTTTCTATCCGAGGAGCGCGGCGAATGGCCAGACATCGATCTCGACCTCCCCAGTGGCGATCAGCGTGAGCGCGTAATCCAGTATTTGTACATCACTTACCGCAGCCGGCTGGCTTCGCGGGAAATGGGAAAGGCCCTGGGTTTCGATCCGGAAACTCTGGACAAAGTTTCTGCCGCGGTCTCCACCTGGGAATACAGAGATGAAAATGACACCTTCGACCATCGTTTCCGCGACGCCGGGTTGGATATAAATCATCCTCGGTTACGAAAATATTTTGAACTGTGTGTGGCAGCGCAGGATTTGCCGCGTCATCTCGGGCAGCATTCTGGCGGCATGGTGATTTGTCAGGGCCAGCTTGATTCGGTGGTGCCGCTGGAACCTGCGTCCATGCCGGGACGAGTCGTAGTGCAGTGGGACAAAGATGATTGCCACGATTTAGGCATCATCAAAGTCGACCTGCTCGGCTTAGGCATGATGGCGGTGCTGGAAGATTCCATCCAGCTCATTCGCAATAATTACGGCGAAGAAATCGATCTGGCCCATCTGCCGCAGGATGATCCCGTGGTTTATTCGGCTCTGCAAAAAGCCGACACCATTGGCATGTTTCAGATCGAAAGCCGTGCCCAGATGTCTTGCCTGCCGCGCCTGCGTCCACGGCATTTTTACGACATTGTGGTGCAGGTGGCCATCATCCGCCCCGGACCGATTGTCGGACAGATGGTGAATCCTTTCTTACAGCGCCGTCTAGGACGCGAGCCGGTCACCTACGCACATCCTTCGCTCGAGCCTGTGCTGTCACGCACTTTGGGCGTGCCGCTCTTTCAGGAGCAATTGCTGCGCATAGCGATGATCGCCGCCAACTTTAGTGGAGGCGAGGCTGAAGAACTACGCCGCGCCATGGGATTCAAACGCTCGGAAGCCCGTATGAAGCAAATCGAAACCAAGCTGCGCGCCGGGATGGAACGCAACGGTTTTTCACGCGAAGCTCAGGAGCAGATCATTCTTTCGATCACTTCTTTCGCTCTGTACGGATTTCCAGAGTCTCACGCTGCCAGCTTCGCACTGATTGCCTATGCCAGCGCCTATCTGAAATGTCATTACCTGGCTGCCTTCACTGCTGCCATGCTGAACAATCAACCCATGGGCTTTTATCGTCCGGCCACAATCGTGAAGGACGCGCAACGCCATGGGCTGAAAGTGCTGTCCATGGATGTACTGAAGTCCGATTGGCTTTGTACGTTGGAAAAAGTAGTCGAAGGGCCAGCACTACGTCTGGGTCTACGCTATGCCCGCGGGTTGCGTGAAGAAGTGGCCCAAGACCTGGTGCGAGAACGTAATTGTGCTCCCTTTGTTTCAACTCATGATCTTGTGCGCCGTGTTCCTGAGCTAAGAAAGGATGAACTGAATACCCTGGCGGAAATCGGAGCGCTGAATTCCATTGGCATTTCATCTCAGAGACAAGGTTCAGACTTTGAAATCGGCAATCGAAAATCGACAATCGAAAATGACACTGCTTTCCATCGTCGCGATGCCCTCTGGCAGGTTGAACGCGCAGTGCGCCATTCTGGCCCGTTGCTGGAAGAATTCCCGGAACCTGATTCCAAGTCCCCGCTCCGTCCTATGAACCATGAAGAACGGCTCGTAGCCGACTTCCGCGGCACAGGGATGACCGTCGGTCCGCACCCGATGGCCTATCATCGGGCAAAGATGCAAACCATGGGCGTGCGCACAGCCATCGAGCTCAGTGGAATTCGTAATGGCCAGAATGTACGCATTGCCGGAGGAGTCATCGCCCGACAGCGCCCTGGAACCGCGAAAGGTTTTGTATTTCTAAGCCTGGAGGACGAAACCGGAGTGGCCAATGCCATCGTCACTCCGGATTTATTTCAGAAAAACCGCCTGCTCCTCAGTTCCGAGCAGTTTCTAATGGTGGAAGGGATTCTGCAGAATCAAGATAACGTCATTTCGGTCAAGGCCGCCCACGTACGGCCACTTCCCATTACCCGCGCTCAGACCACTTCGCACGACTTC
The DNA here is from genome assembly GCA_001914815.1 of Acidobacteriales bacterium 13_2_20CM_55_8. Taxonomy (GTDB): domain Bacteria; phylum Acidobacteriota; class Terriglobia; order Terriglobales; family Acidobacteriaceae; genus 40CM-3-55-5. Next base: position 22,970 of record MNDG01000058.1, on the reverse strand, counting down.
TACTAATCTCGCAAAGCCGGAGATTAGCAAGGCATATTTTTTTATTCTCTCCTACCCATCCACAGCCATCGGGTTTATTATGAATACACACTCGGCACAAATCCCTCTGGGCCCTTTATTAAGTTGGCGGCCAGCCGTTTATGTGGCTAATTCATCAATTCGGTTCATTGCTGAACCTTGGTATATGTAAGGAGTATTCCTATATGGCTCGAACTAAAACTCCCCGGAACGGTGACGTCGGCAGCAAGCAGGTCGAGTCCACGTCCCAAATAGCCCTGGTGCCTGAGGTGAAGAAGAATTCTGCCTCGGTGGACATTGAGGCTGAAATCCGCCGCCGCGCGTATGAGCTCTTTCAAGAGCGAGGAGGCACACCTGGCCATGAGGACGAGGACTGGCTGATTGCAGAACGCGAGATACTGGCCCGCTATAATCAGCAGCAAAGTGCTTAGATTCGGAAATCCCGGTTCAGTTTGGCGCCATTGCGTGTTCTTCGTCGGAAATCCGGTCTGAAACGCGGCCCATGGCTCAAGTGCTGATCATTGACGACGACCCCGCGCAACTGCAGGTGCGTGAAGCGGTGCTGCGCGAGGCTGGCTTTTCTGTGTGTACGACCAGCACAGCAGAAGCGGCCTTGGAGTTGTTGCGCGATCCCGCAGTCACAGAGACTTTAGGGGTGATCGTCACTGATCACGTTATGCCGGGGGCCAGCGGATCGGTTTTTGTGAAAGAACTCCGGCGCGCCAGTCCCCACGTGCCGGTGATCGTGGTTAGCGGTCTTGCGGAAGCTGAAGAAGAATACTCAGCGCTCAACGTCAGTTTCCTGCACAAACCTTGTCAGCCCGAAGAACTGATCCGGCAGGTCCGCGAAGCTCTGAAAAAAGAGTCCTGATCAGCTTCGTCAAAGCTAGCGTTGACACCTTCGCGAATTGCCGAACTTCGCTGTTGTCTGGTCTTTAGCGGTTGCCTCAGTGCACTGTTTCTGAAAAAATACGCAAGGGTTATCCATGTCGCAAATAGGCAGTTTTGCGCTCTTACTGGCACTGGTGTTGAGTGCTTACTCGTTCGTTGCGGGATTGGTAGCCGTGACCCGCAAAGGGCCGGGAGCAGAGCGTTTGGGAGAAACGGCGCGGCGAGCCGGGATAGCCACGTTCGCCATGGTCTTTCTGGCGGCGCTGGTTTTGGTCATCGCCGCATTCCAAGATGACTTCTCCATCGCCTACATCTTTCATCACAGCAATCGCGATCTGCCGGGAGCTTACAAGTTTGCCACGCTGTGGTCGGGGCAGGAAGGTTCTTTACTTTTCTGGTCGCTGTTGCTGGCAACTTATGGATTGGTCCTCCGCCTTCGATATAAAACTGACAGCCGGCTTTTTGCCCACGCATCAGTCATCATTGCCGCGGTTCAAGTCTTCTTTTTGTTGCTGCTGAATTTTGCCGCACATCCTTTCGCCGTCATGCAGGGCTTGCCGCAGGATGGCAACGGCCTGAATCCGCTTCTGCAATATCCCGAGATGGTGATCCATCCGCCTATGCTGTACCTGGGATACGTGGGTTTCACGGTGCCATTTGCTTTTGCGCTGGCCGCGCTGATCATGCGTTATCCAGGTGAAAAGTGGATTCAGATCACTCGCCGCTGGTCCATGGTGACTTGGGGCTTTCTAACCTGCGGCGTTTTTCTGGGGGCGCATTGGGCCTACTCCGTCCTGGGTTGGGGAGGCTATTGGGGTTGGGATCCAGTGGAGAATGCCTCGCTGATGCCTTGGCTCACCGGCACCGCCTTCCTCCATTCCGTAATGATGCAGGAAAAGCGCGGGATGCTGAAGACCTGGAACATGTGGCTGATTTTCGCCACGTTTCTGCTTTCCATCTTCGGTACTTTCCTCACACGTAGCGGCGTAGTCAGCTCGGTCCATGCCTTCGCACAATCGTCTATCGGTGATTGGTTTGTGGGTTTTCTGGCGGTTACGTTTGCGGTTTGTCTTTTTTTCTACGTAAAGAATCGCCCGCATTTGCGCAGCGAGCACAAACTGGAATCGCTGGTTTCTCGCGAGTCCAGCTTCCTGTTCAATAACCTGCTTCTCCTGGTGGCCTGCTTCACTGTGTTGTGGGGCACGCTATTCCCGGTTCTGTCGGAAGCGGTGCAGGGCAGCAAGGTGACGGTTGGTCCACCGTTCTTTAATCGCGTGAATGTACCTGTAGCGCTGCTGCTTTTGCTGCTCACGGCGGTAGGCCCACTGCTGGCGTGGCGCAAAACCTCTATCGAAAGCCTGAAACGAAATTTCCTGTGGCCAGCGTTGGGCGCAATCGCGATCGGTGCTGCACTGATCGTGGTCGGAATTCGTCCCTGGAAAGACATGACGTATCTCTACTCCTTAATGACGATCATGCTTTCGGCATTGGTGGGGTTCACCGTGATCTCGGAGTTCATCCGCGGCGGCCGAGTCATCAAAGGACATACGGGTCAGAGCCTTTTCGCCTCGATGGTGCAGCTCGCGCATCGCAATACCCGGCGTTATGGTGGTTACATCGTTCACTTCGGCGTGATCGTCATCATGATCGGTTTCGCCGGCGCTGCTTTCAATCAGGATAAAGAGCAGGAAATGGGTTACGGCGACAAAATGAGTCTCGGGGCTTACACCCTGGTGTGCCGCTCGTACACTCAGGAAGACAAACCGAATTACAGCAGTGAGTGGGCCATCATCGATGTATTCAAAGGCGGAAAACAGATTGACACCCTGTATCCTGAGCGGCGCTTCTACAAAGCCAGCCAGCAGATGGCCACCATGGTCGCCAATCGATCCACCTTCAAAGAAGATCTGTACCTTGTGTACGAGGGATTGAACCAGGATACTGGCCGTCCCATTCTTAAGGTCCATTTGAATCCGCTGGTGATGTGGATCTGGGTGGGGGTTTGGATCATGATCGCCGGCACCGTGGTTGCCCTCATTCCAAATGCAGTGCCAGTGCGCGTAACCGCCCCGGCGCGAATCCAGGCTGCGCCAGTCGGAGCAGGGGACTGATGCGCAATTTTCTTCAAAAGACGGCGCAGCTGACATTCCTCATTGCTGCTCTCTTTACATTCCTCGGCACTGATCAGGATGTCCGTTTTCAGACTCTGGGTCACAAGGTGAAGTGCATCTGCGGAGGCTGCAACCAGGTCTTGCTGGAGTGCAACCATGTGGGGTGCTCCTATTCCGACCGTATGCGCGGAGAACTAGCCTCCTACGTTGAGCGCGGCGATAGTGACGATTTGACGCTACAAGCCTTCGTGCAGAAATACGGACCCACCGTCTTGATCGCTCCCACCACCACTGGCTTCAATCGTGTTGCTTGGGTGATGCCGTATCTCGTACTGGTGCTCGGTCTAACTACGGTGGTGCTGATCGCGCGCACCTGGAAGACACGTCCGCAAATTATTCCTGTCGGTGGAACTGGTCGAGTAAGCAATCTTGAACTGGAGCGTTACCGCGAGCAAGCTCGGAAGGATACGGAAGTATGATCGTGCTCATCTGCGCTCTGGTCGCCGCCAGCGTCTTGTTTTACATCTTCTATTTGCCCGGCAAGCTGCATCTTGGAGTGGAAAAGACCCGGGTCGCCTACCTGCGTGAACGTCAAGAGGCTGTCTACGAGAATCTCCGCGACCTGAATTTCGAATACAAGGCGGGGAAACTGCCCGATGCGGATTATCAGTCGCTCAAATCTTCGTTAGAAGAAGAAGCCGCGACCGTACTGGCTGAGATCGCTCGCCTCGAAAAGACGGGAGCTGGTCATCCGCTGCGCAGCGACAAAGGAGCGCGGATTTGAAGTTTGCGGGAACAAAATTGGTGTGGCTGCAGGCATGCATCCTTCTTACCTTGTTGCTTGCGTCCGCGTTCAGTCCGGCTGAAACCTTGACAGGCACGGTGAAGAACGGTACTTCGGATAAGCCCGCTGCCGGCGATGAAGTCGTGCTGCTCAAGCTGGGGCAAGGCATGGAAGAAGCGGGTCGTACCAAAGCCGACGCCAAGGGAGCTTTCAGTTTCAAGGTCGACGACACGTCGTCGCCGCACCTGGTGCGTGCCATCCATCAGGGAGTGACCTACCATCGCATGGCGCCGCCGGGAACAAGTTCGGTCGACGTTGTTGTCTACGATGTTTCCAAGAAAATCGAAGCTCTGAGCGTTACCGCGGATGTGCTGCGCTTCCAAGCCCGGAGCAATGAGCTGCAGGGGATTCGCCTCTTCGCCGTGGATAACAAATCCAAGCCGCCGCGCACTCAGATGAACGATCAGAATTTCGAATTCTATTTACCCGATGGAGCGGAGGTAGACACGGCTATTGCCATGACTGCGGGCGGTCAACCACTCACCACCGCGCCAGTTCCGCAAAAGGAGAAGAACCGATACGCCTTCATTTTCCCGCTACGCCCGGGCGAGACGCAGTTTCAGGTTGTGTTCCATCTGCCGTACCGTGGCGAGGCGAACATTGATCCGAAGGAACTCTATGGAACGCAGCACTTCGTGGTCATGCTGCCCAAAAGCATGCAGTTTGCTTCAACCTCGGGCGCAAACTTCGCCTCGATGAATGATCCGCGTCAGCCCGACGCTGTGGTGCAGGTGGCGTCCAATACCAAGGCCGGGCAGCCGCTAGCCTTCAAGATTTCTGGCACCGGCATTCTGACCGACCAGGAAGGCAGCAATCAGGAGGGGGGCAGCCCGACTGCTGGCAGCACGACAGCAGGCCGGGATTCACGCCCTGGCGGAGGACTTGGGCCGCCCATTGATGCTCCCGACCCGCTGGAAAAATATCGCTGGTATATTCTCGGCGGATTCGCACTAGTAATGGCAGCAGGTGCGGTCTACATCACGAAACGCCCGCGTACCGCCTCACTCGCTGGTCGTTCTGATATCGAGTTGCCCGAACTTCCACGCGCAGTGACATCTTCCACGGCGGGACGTTCTGGTCTTTTGCTCGAAGCTCTGAAAGAAGAACTTTTTGAGCTCGAAGTCGAACATAAGCAAGGCCACATTTCGCAACAAGAATATGAAAAGGCGAGAGCCGCGCTGGATCAAACCCTGGAACGAGCGCTCAAACGCATAGTAGCGAAGACCACTTAGTTCCCAGGTTTGCTGGTCCTTCGCCCCATGCATCTCCCAGTCCCGCGAAGCATCTATAGTGGTAGGAAACTCGGATGGGGAACACCTTTAAAACTGCATTTCTACTCACCGCCCTGACCTTGCTGCTGATGGCAATCGGACGCGCCTTTGGTGGCCAGAGCGGGATGATATGGGCGCTGATTATCGCCACGGGCACTAACTTTATCGCGTATTTCTTTTCCGACAAGATCGCTCTCGCCACTTATCGCGCACAACCGGTAACACGCGAGCAACTACCGCGGGTTTACAGCGTAGTGGAGCGCATCACTCAGAAAATCGGGCTTCCCATGCCGAAGATTTATGTGATTCCCACCGAGTCCCCCAACGCTTTCGCCACCGGACGCAATCCGGGACACGCTTCGGTTGCTGTCACTCATGGCATCCTTGGCCTATTGGATGATGAAGAGTTGGAAGGCGTGCTGGCGCACGAACTGGGACACGTCAATAATCGGGACATCCTGATCAGTTCGATCGCGGCCACGATTGCCGGCGCGATCACGTATGTCGCCCGCTTTGGTTTCTTCTTCGGCGGCATGGGCGACCGCAACGATCGCCGCGGTGGTGCCGGTTCGCTGCTGATGTTGATCCTGGCGCCGATCGCGGCTGTGCTCATCCAGCTTGCGGTTTCGCGTTCGCGAGAATATCAAGCGGACGAAACCGGGGCGCATTTCACCGGCAATCCGTACGCTCTCGCCAGTGCTCTGGCGAAACTGGACGCTTACTCGCGACGCGTGCCCATGGCAGCTACGCCGTCAACCGCGCATTTGTTCATCATCCAACCTTTGCTGGGGATGAACTTCGGCAGCTTGTTCTCCACTCATCCACCGGTCGCAAAACGCATCGAGCGGTTGACGGGACGCCCGGCGGAGTTCACCCAGTAGCACCTCATCTCAACTCCAGCCAACTATTTCTGCAAGTCGCCGAATCTGATCGTTCTATTTGATAGCGGCTGCCCGAAAAGATAAAGCCAACGCATGACTTTCGTACCCCAGCCTGGGCTCCAGCCCCGAGGATCACATCTCAGTGCATAGTAAAATCGGTCCAATGTCCTCCGAGACGGTGTTCAGCATTTCTCAGCGTGCGGTCGAACTGGAAGCCGCGTTGCGCAAGGTAATTCGCGGCAAAGACGACGTCATACGGCTGGCTCTAGTGTCGATGATGGCGCGGGGACATCTGCTGATCGAAGGCGTCCCGGGCGTCGGTAAAACGACTCTTGGTCAGGCACTAGCCCGCGCCCTCGATTGCAGCTTCCAGCGGGTGCAGTTCACCAGCGACATGCTGCCTTCCGACGTTTTGGGAATTTCGATCTACTCCGCCATCGAGCAGCAGTTTGAATTCAAACGCGGCCCGGTTTTCACCAATATCCTGCTGGCCGACGAAATCAATCGCACCACACCTAAGACTCAATCAGCTCTTCTGGAAGCGATGAACGAGGATCAGGTCACGGTGGACTCTCACTCTTACGCCCTACCGCAGCCTTTTCTCGTGATCGCGACGCAGAACCCAGTCGAGCATCATGGAACGTATCCGCTGCCGGAATCGCAGCTCGACCGGTTCCTGATGCGGGTTCGAATGGGATATCCGGATGGCGATGCCGAACGCGATATTCTGAGATCCGAAGCCGGCACGGCGCAGTTAGAAAACTTGCAACCCGTTCTTACCGCTGCCGATGTGCTGGAAATGCAGGAGGCAGTCAAGCAAGTACACGTGGACGAGTCGCTGGTCAGCTACACCCTGGCCATCGTGAAAAAAACCCGCGAATCGGAACATTTCTCGCTAGGCGTCTCACCCCGCGGCTCCCAGATGCTCTATCGCGCTGCTCAAGCTACGGCTTTCCTCGACGGCCGCAACTTTTGCACTCCGGAAGATTTCAAGCCGTTGGTGGTTCCGGTATTTGCCCATCGAGTGGTGGTAAACGCCCTCTACTCCTCGATCTTGAAAAAATCCGAACAAGCCGAACAAGTCATGCACGAAATTCTGGAGAGCGTGCCGGTTCCTGTCTAGCTGCGCTTGTCGCCAGTGAGCACTGGTATTTACTGCTTCCACCCCAGATAATGTATCGCCATGCCGTTACTGCGTTATCTCATGTTGCTTTCTCTTATCGTCTGGCTGGGCGGCTTGATCTTTTTTTCTTTTGTGGTTGCCCCGACCGCGTTTTCCGTGCTGCCTACACGTCACCTGGCGGGATTGGTCGTGAGCCGGTCTCTGACTGCTCTGCACTGGATTGGAATTGTCTCCGGGATCGTTTTCCTGACGACTTCGATGCTGTACTCTCGCTTGCATGCGGGATCGACGCAGCCGCTCGCACCTCGTCACATTCTGCTCTACATCATGCTGGGGCTGAGCTTAATTTCGCAATTCGTTATCTCTCCGAGGATGGCGACTCTTCGCGCCTCGATGCCTGACACAAATTCAGTGGCTACCACCGATCCGGTCCGCGTGCAGTTCAATGCGCTGCACGCATGGTCGACGCGCCTTGAGGGCGGCGTCTTACTTTTAGGTTTGGTAGTCGTGTATCTCACCGCGCAACAACTTTCAGGCGGCTAGCGGCCGATTCACAGGGAAGCGCCCGGCGGGTGAGCGTCACGTCCTCCTGTATCATCTCTCTCTTCTATGAAAACTGGCATTATCGGGCTGCCCCAAGTAGGCAAGACATCCCTGTTCGGAATTCTGACCAAGGCAAAGCTTTCGGAGCAAGCCTACGCCAACCCGCGCGAGGCCCACGTCGGCGTCGCCAAAGTGCCCGACGACCGTCTCGACCGCCTGGCCTCACTTTTTAGTCCGAAAAAACTGACTCACGCTTCGGTGGAGTACGTGGACGTAGGCGCCATCGGCCAGGATGCGTTGAAAGAAACCGCCTACATCGGCCACTTGCGCAACGTGGACGCTCTCGCCCACGTAGTTCGCGCCTTCGAGGATCCTGCGATTCCGCACGTCGGACCGATCGATCCCTTGCGCGACATCAAGAACGTGGAATTCGATCTTATGGTCAGCGACCTTGGGCAAATCGAAAAGCGGCTGGAGCGTCTGGAAAAAGATTTAAAGAAAATGCGCTCGGCAGAGCTGGAAAAAGAATTCGACCTTCTGAAGCGTGCCAAGGCTCACCTGGAATCGGAGCGGCCGCTGCGCGAAATGGAGATGACACCAGAAGATAAGAAACGCCTTCGCGGATTCATGTTCCTCAGCGAGAAGCCGATTCTTTATGTCCTGAACGTGAGCGAAGCTGCGGAACTGGGGAAGGAACTGGAGAACGCAGTTGGCAGATTCAAGCTCAGCGAGGCAGCTTCGCGTCCGAATGCGGGCGTTACCGCCATCTGCGGCCGGGTGGAAGCAGAACTGGCTGAAATGAGTGATTCCGATGTCGCGGAATTTCTTTCCAGCTACGGCTTAAAAGAGAGCGGACTGGCGCGTCTCATCCGGACTACGTACACGCTGCTGGGTCTGATTAGTTTCTTTACCGTCGGCGAAGATGAATGCCGCGCCTGGACAATCCCCGTCCACACTCGCGCGGTGGAAGCTGCCGGGGCTATCCACTCCGATCTGGAGAAACATTTCATCCGCGCTGAAACTATTCGTTGGGATCAACTTCTGGAAGCAGGTTCAGAAGCCAATGCTCGGGCTCGCGGTACTCTTCGTCTTGAGGGCAAAGACTACATCGTGCAGGATGGGGATGTCCTGCATATCCGGCACAGCGGATAGGGCGATTCCGGGGATAGAGAACGGATTATTTAAGAACCAGTTTTCAGTTCTACGTTCTCAGTTCTCAGATGTTCAGTTGTCACAGACAATCCTGAGGTTTCCTCAGAAACTAGGGCCATGGGGCAGTCTTACCGGCAACTGATCGCCTGGCAGAAGTCAATAGACTTCGTGATGGACGTCTACCAAGTCACAAAGGCCTTCCCTCGAGATGAACTCTATGGGCTTGCCACTCAATTGCGAAGGGCAGCAGTGGCGGTACCCACCAACATAGCGGACGGACAGGCACGCTTCTCGCCGAACGAGTTCTTTTATTTTCTTGGGCGGGCCCGAGGGGCCCTGGTAGAGGTTGAAACCCCAGCTTCTTATTGCCCAGAATCTCAATTACTTCTCTGCGGAGCAAGGCCAGCAATTGCTGGACCGGGCCGCTGAAGTAGGGAAGATTTTGAACGGCCTAATCGCCTCCATCAGACCCGCCGCCTGAGAACTGAGAACCAGGAACAGCGAACTGGTATTATCCTCGCGCACTCATGAACCCTATTCTGCTCAGTGTTCTCCTGGGCCTGACCGCAGCCGCGGCCAATGTTTTTGGTGGCGCCATCATTGTCCAAAAGCACTGGGACCGTTCCTACCTGAAGTATTTTGTCGCCTTGGGCGCTGGCTTCATGCTCGCGACCGCGATTATTGAAATCTTTCCCGCCAGCCTGGAATTGCGGGGGAAGAGTGCCGCGTTCCTGGTTCTAGTCGGATATCTCATCATTCATTTTTTCGAGCATACAGTAACGCCGCATTTCCATTTCGGCGAAGAAACCCACCAAGACGAATTCGTACAAGGACACAAGGGTTATTCGGTTCTCATCGGACTCGTCATTCACACTTTTTTCGACGGCATTGCCATTGCTTCAGGCTTTATCGTTTCCAACTGGTTGGGATGGATTATTTTTCTCGCTGTCTTCCTGCACAAGATTCCGGAGGGATTTACCGTGGCCTCGGTTATGTTAGCGATCGGCCAGAGCCGGCGTGTCGCCTGGGGCGCATCCATGCTGCTTGGCGCGGCCACACTGGCGGGAGTACTGACCATGGCGCTGCTGCGCCACCAAGTGAGTTTCGGGCTGCCACTTTCGGCTGGGGTAACGATCTATGTCGCCGCCTCAGACCTCATGCCAGAGGTAAACCGCGAACCAGGCGTCAAGATGGCTCTGCTGGTGTTCTTGGGAGTCGGAGTGTTTTTTGTACTTGACTACTTCGTACACATGCATTAGCGAGGATCTGAGCCGGTCTTATTCCACGGTATGCTTGGCCGTGTAACCTTCCCGCGCCATGATCTGGTATTTGACGTCCTTGCCTTTTTGATCTCGGATTTTCAACGGACTTCCATCCGGTCCGACTAGTTCGACTTTCAGTTTGCGATATGTACCGTCGAGCTTGGGATTCGTCGGATGATAGGCAATGCTGTATTGGTTACGAATGTCGCTTCCGATGTCGCGGAAAATCTCGGGAAGTTCGCCCTGAAACCGGGGCTGGTAAAAGCGTCCGCCGGTCATGCGCGCGAAAGCGTTCAACTGATTGTCCGCTTGCAGATAATCCATGTTGGTGATGGGAATGCCCACTCCATGGGAGTAGCCGGTACAGCCGTGCGTTTCACAATAATTCCGCAAAGCCCACCCAATGCTGACGGGGAAAATCGTGACATCACGCGTGCTCTTGATCTTTTTCATAATCTGATCCAGGTTGAGCTTGCTGAACGTATCCACGCCTGTGGTGATCACGACCACATATTTGCGGCCCTGGATACCGTCCAATCGATCCAACGTATCGTAGAGCGCGTCGAATAGATTGGTTTCCGTGAAGCCGGGAATGCGCAGCTGATTCAGTCCACCATAAACAGCCCGCTTGTCCTGAGTAAAATCCACCAGGATGTAGGGCTTCATGTCATAGGAAACCACCGCTACCCAATCATCTTTCTTAAGCGAGTTCGCGAAAGCGTAGCCCGCATTCAGCGCGTCCCTCATGAAGTAATAATTGGTGGACGCAAACTCGACCAGAAGCACAGCGGTGATGGGCGCTTCCGACTGGTTGAAGTTGGTGATGGTCTGTGCCGCGCCGTCTTCGGAGACGCGGAAGTTGCCCTGCTTAAGCCCGGGGACAAATTGCCCGTTCTTGGTCGTGACCAGAACATCCACATTGACCAAGGGCACGTCCACTTTAATCGAATAGTCGGGCATGCCCTCAACCTTCTTAGGCTTTTCCGGCGGCGGGAGCGGAGGTTCCTCTTTCTTCTTAGGAATGGCATAGGGTCCAGTGTCGCTTTGGGGGCCTCCGGCAGCCGGAGGAGGCTCTTGCTTTTGCTGGCCAGGGGTGCCTGGCTGGGCGGGCGCCTGATCCTGGGCCAGAAGGCCGGCGGAGGTTACTAAAGTAATACCTAGCAGCGCAAAAGAAATATACCTGCGAAATGGATGCAAATTATGCTGGTAAGCAGTGGAAAACATGGAACTCCTCAGGAAACCCTGTGCTAGTATAGACGCAGAATTTCGCGATTGGGATGTTTTGCTTGGCATCGGCCTTAACTCCTCCTACCTGGCAATACAACGCGCGAAGTGTAATTTTTTGATGGCGGACCTGTTGGCGGTCCTCCGGGACAAATTCATGAGACGAGTCGTTTTTGGGTGTGTACTCTGCTGTTTTGTATCCCTTCTGGCCGCAAACGCTGAAAATTCCAAGCCGGTTCCAACCATCGCAGTGAGCCAGATCCACGCCGGAATGAAGGGCGTGGCCTACACGGTCTTCCAGGGGGTCAAGCCGGAAGCGATGGATGTGGAAGTGCTTGGCGTTCTCAGAAACGCCAATGGTCCGAAGGGCGACGTTATTCTGGTTCGCCTGGGCGGCGCCAAAGCGCAGTACACGGGTGTGGTCGCCGGCATGAGCGGCAGTCCGGTTTATTTTGATGGCAAGCTGGCAGGGGCGCTCGCTTTCCGTATAGGCGAGTTTTCCAAGGAACCCATTGCCGGGGTCACTCCCATTGCGGAGATGCTGGAAATCAATGCCATGGATCGTAGCCCGATCAGCAGTTCGCTACCGACAAAGGGTTCGACCGATGCTCCAAGCAAGACAGCTAGCCCCGGCGTTTCCACGATTCCATCGCAGAATTTCGCCAATTATCTGAAGCCTATCGAAGCCCCATTGGTATTTAGCGGATTTTCAGAAGAGACAGTACAGCGGTTTGCTCCACAGTTTGCCGCCGCCGGAATCGTTCCGGTGATGGGCACGGGATCAGTCAGCGACGCCAAGCAGCCTGAACCTCTGGAACCGGGCTCGGCGATCAGCGCTATCCTGGTGCGCGGCGATATGGATATCGCCGCAACTTGTACCGTCACCTACATGGACGCGAAGCATCTGCTCGCCTGCGGACATCCCCTGCTGCAATTTGGCCTGGTGGATCTGCCAATGACGAAAGCGCAGGTGGTGGCAACCCTTCCCTCGCCGCTGAATGCATTCAAGATTGTGAATGCCACCGAAGCAGTCGGTGCCTTCGTACAGGACCGGCACACCGGAATCATGGGAGAGTTCGGCAAGAAGCCGGACATGATTCCGGTCACGCTGAATATTTATGGCGGACCCAAGAGCCGGCAGTTTCATTATGAAGTTTTGAATAATGCCCGTCTGAGTCCTGTGGCCATGATGGCAACCGTGTTTAACGCACTCCATGGCGTCAATGATTACGGGGAAGAAATTACTTATCGCATGAGCGGACGCATCAGCGTCAATGGCTACCCGGACGTGACAGTAGAGAACATGTTCGCGGTTGCGGACGGAGGACAACCTGCCGCGGTGCTGGCTGCGCTTTCTCTCGGTGACCGTTTCAGTCGTATCTACGATAACCCGTACACCGTGCCCGATATCCGTGGCGTCCAACTGGATTTCGATTTGGAGCGGGATCGCCGATGGGCCCGCCTGGAGGCCGCTCGCACGGATGTCACCGAAGCCCGTCCCGGCGATGAGATCACTATCGAAGCGGTCCTGCGTCCCTACCGGGGCGAGAGCATGGTGAACCACATCCCAATACACATTCCAACTTCTACTTCCAAGGGGCCGTTGCGGATTCTAGTCAGCGACGGTGACACAATCGACCGCATTCGTCACGGTGCTCCCTTGTTTGGACGAAAGCTGGAGTTGGCTTCAACAATCGCATTGTTGAATAAACAGCATGTCAATAACCGTGTCTACGTTTCCCTTTTGGAAGCCGATCCTGAGGCCATGGTAGCGGACAAGGTAATGCCCGCCCTCCCGCTCTCCATTATGAATGTGATGGATGGCATGCGTGGAACCCAGGACATGGTCGTCCTTGCGGAGTCTTCGGTGAACGAAGCTGCTACGGGACCTCTCGACTACGTAGTTGCGGGAGCCCAAGTGCTGACTATCATGGTGAAGTAAGTTCGATAGTAGGAGCGAGCCTGTCGAATTGCGGACTCAGTTAGAATCGCTGAGCGAGAATCCACATTGAGAGCTGAAAGCTCAAGACTGCCAGAAGGCCCCCGGCGACAATGTCGCTCAGAAAGTGGAGGCCGAAATACACACGGAACAATCCCCACATTATCGGCAACAACACCATTGGCAAAACCAGGAAAGGACTGCGGCACTTCTGGCGTGCACTAATTCACGGTAAAGTTCACGACGTTTGAGTTCGTACCGCCGCCATATATCCCACCGCTCGTGCGGACGTAAACCTGTACTGTACCCGCGGTTGCGATGTCGGAAGCGGAGATTTGGGCAGTTAGCTGATTTGCCATCGCGAAAGTCGTAGGACGAGTTGCTGCATTCCAGTAGACGATGGAGCTAGAGGTAAAGCCGCTGCCGTTGACGGTCAAAGTGAATGCCGGGTCGCCTGCGGTCGCGTTGTTCGGAACCAGGGCGTCGATGTGGGGAGCAGCTCCACCACCCATGCTGGTATTTGAACCGTAGCCGCCGCATCCGGTAATGAAGAGCGCTAAGAGAAGAACACAGCTGATTTTCATGAGAATCTCCCATGGACGATTCGTCCAACATCCAGGAAATTCTAAGCAGGAGCGATTCGATAGGTGTCAACGAAGTGTCATTTTGTTGTCAAAACTTTTTGTCTCGCTTTGCCAACATGCAGATGAAGCTTTCAACTGGATCGATTCCCCGGTGCAGTCACCAGCACACCCTAATTGCTGGGGATTATTTCTTGCGCCTGCTCAATTTGGAATCCCATGGTCTGTAATTCCCCTCTAAGCCCACAAGCTAGGGCGCTACTCTCAACGGAGCTGTCAGGCTGCCGATGCGGCCGCTGATGCGGTCTCGCACCACGAAGCGCACGCTGTAGTCACCGGGACTCACGATCAAAGCGCCCCGATAGTCGGTCCCCTTGTGGCGGAACCGGTCGAGCGTTTCGGTTTTGAAATGACCCTCCATGGTCTGTTCCAGGTCGGCTGCCGATGTTCCTGTGGACGTTCGGGCGCTTGCCCAGAATTCCAGAAGGAAATGATTACGGTCGCCTTCATCAATATCAGCGAAATTTGGCGGCATGGTGAGAACGAAGACGACCTTCTTCTTTCCCTCTGACGCTGCCTGAACCTGGTCCCACTTGGCGGTGATCGGAATAGCGGTGTAATCCAGAGGTGATTCTCGCGCGATTTGCATCTCTTCGTTTGCGTCGTGTTCCGGCTGGACTGTCGATTCCGCTAAAAAGAATCCGGTGCGCGTCAGAACCTGCGCTCCATCGCGCTTCACTTTCACGCCCAATTTGTGCCAGCCCGATTTCTTGTCGGTGCGATTGAGATAGTAACCGAGCGAATAATAGCTGGCACTGTCATCCACCGCCTGTTGCAATGCGCCCTTCAGGTCATTGCTGTTGTAGAACGCGCGGCCGGCGGTGGCTCGCGCGAAAGCTTCGAAAGTGCCAATGGCGCCTGCTTGCAACCATTGGCCATGAGTAAGAGGATCCGGGAGAGACTTCTTGGTGCGAACCGGAGACGGTCCATCCAAAATCACCGTGCCGCGTACGTCCACCGGATAAACCGAAATCTGCGCCTGGCTGAGCGCGTTCCAGGTCCTCTCATACAGAGGCGCCAGGTTCGCAGGAGAGTCCAAGCCAGGGCCGCCTTCTTTTAGTGCCATCGTCGTCTCGTTGATGGAGAAGGGAAATCCGGCGCTCGCCCAAACCAAGTTCTTGCGGCCGGGAAATCCGGCGAAGGCCGCTGCGATCTGCTGCATGGCTTGCAACGTCATGGTGATGACCGTGCGACGCTCGAGCGAGAGCGCGGCCTGTTCTGCGTCTATCTGAAATTCTCCCATCGGCCGGAGAATCGTCGAAAGTTTGTCTTTGTTGTCCGGGAGTAGTGCCCATGACGGCTCCTCAGACACCGGGGGCTGGCTCCGATTGACTTGATTCAGAGCGGCGATCAGCGTTTTCGGATCATCGCTAAAGTGATGAATCAATCTCACCCCGGTCCGGCTGATGGTGAACAAAGAAATCGGCCGTCCAACATTGGTTGATTCGCCGAGGAACTTCAGGAGTTCGTCTCGGGCATGAATTTGGTCCTGGACTGGTGTGTTGATCAAGTCAAGCACGATGATGGTCAACTGCGTCAGAGACGCACCCTCCGCCCGCACGTTGCTGAACTCGTTGGCTTGAGCCGGGCGGTTCGGCAGTGAACCGGTTGTTTTTTTGATGCTCTCGAAGATGGCAATTTTCTGCTCCTTGCCATCTTCGAGCAGGATGAAATCGTCCTTGTTCAGATCCTCAATGTGCGTTCCTGAATGGTCAGCGACGGCCGCGCTGGTTAGGGTCAGGCTCGTCACTAGGAAAATATGAAACCAGGCTCGGTTGGGCACAAAGCGACCTATCTAGCGAATGCTGCCTTCCAAAATACATCGTTTGACGCGCAACGGAAAGACGATCGGCTCAAGGTCCCTACCGAGAATCCGGTGTCCGCACCCCACGTCGAGCCACTTGGTATCTTTATTCACGTGCCGCCGGACCGCCCTACCCTAAATTTCTTGATTTCCACACGAGATCAGGGAGGATTAACTTCATCAGCGGCCAGTCATCCGTTTTCCAAGGACGTTGCTCCACAATTGCCTTAGATTCATAAGCAGCTAAATGACCTTCGCTGTCATGCGACCATTTGCAGCGTCAATATATCGCATGCTCAGATAACGGCAAAGACTGGAAAAAGGCAACCTTAAATCACGTTCAGTTGGAAAATTCGCATCCCGCACTGGGTACACTAATTTTACCCCTCCAGTAAACTTTGCAGATGCGGCCCATTTCCGTCAGTTGTTCCGCCTTACACATTTGTGAAATGCTCAGGCTCGAGAGGTAACGATTACTTTCACCCGGCGAGGTGACCAATGGCATGCAATCCAGAAGTCTTGAAACAAGTCCCACTCTTTGCTCTGCTGGACGAAGAGGAAACTGCGGTATTGGCCGGACAGGTTGAGCTCAAGAATTTCGCGCCGCGCCAACGCATCTGGAAGATTGGCGACCCAGGCGGACAAGCTTACGTCATGGTCTCCGGGGCGGTGCGGGTCACAACCGTGGATGAGGATCATCAGGAAGTCATAGTTGATCAGCCCGCGGCCGGGGAATTTTTTGGATTTGCTTCCATGCTCGAGCAGACGCCCCATCAGACCACCGCGATTGCCGTAGGGGAAACGGTGTGCCTCGAAGTGGACCGCGATGATATTGCCGTTCTGCTACAACGCAAGCCGATGGCTGGCATGGACATGTTGACAGTGCTGGGCCGCCAGTTCCATGCCTCGCAGCACTTGGTGCGAGTTCGAGCCAGCCGCAACCCCAACGAGATCATTGAGTCGGAAATGACCTTCGGTGAGCGCATTGCCGACGCTGTCGCTCGCTTTGGCGGATCCTGGACTTTCATCATCACGTTTGGCCTTGCGCTGTGCATCTACACCGCGGTGAATAGGTTCTTGCGCGGCAATGCTTGGGATCCGTATCCGTTTATTTTGCTAAACCTGTTCCTCTCCATGCTCGCCGCCATCCAGGCGCCAGTCATCATGATGAGCCAGAATCGCCAGGACACCAAGGATCGCCTCCGCGGCGAACTGGATTACGAAGTCAACCGGCGCGCCGCCTCTGACATTCAGGGCCTGGCCCGCAAGCTCAATCTATTGGGAGATAAGGTGGACGACGTCGAAGATCTGCTGCGCGAAAAACTCTCGCGCATTGGCGATAGAAACTAGCACTTAGCATTTAGCACTTAGCATTTGGCCCCTCGACTGTCGTTTGGTCGAGCTCTGACGGAACCACCACCAGCCCGTAATGGCTAAATGCTAAGTGCTAAATGCTAAGTGCCGCGGTTCTTGGAGCGTGAATGAATATTCTGGAGTTCACATTGTTGGTCTGGGTAGGTGCCCTGGTTGCGGGGCTGCTGGGAGCCCTCACCGGCCTCGGTGGCGGAGTGGTTCTGGTTCCTCTGCTGACAATTTTTTTTAAGGTGGACATTCGCTACGCCATCGGAGCATCGCTGGTATCCGTCATTGCCACCTCCTCAGGAGCGGCCGCCGCGTATGTGAAAGAGGGATTCTCCAATATCAGGATTGGTATGTTCCTCGAGATCGCCACCACTTTGGGCGCATTGTTGGGGGCATTCCTCGCCACCAAAGTGCCCACCAGCGCCATGGCCATTATCTTCGGCCTGATGCTGTTGTACTCGGCGTTTCTTGCACGCAGACCGCGGGCCAGGCCTCCGGCAGATGAATCTCCCGACCCGCTCGCTACTCGCTTACGGCTGAATGGCAGCTTCCCAACTCCGGAAGGAACCAGACACTATAACGTCCGCAACATCCCCACGGGGTTCAGTCTGATGTTTGGCGCCGGGACCTTATCGGGATTGCTAGGAATCGGCTCCGGAGCGGTGAAAGTAGTGGCCATGGATCAGGCGATGAAAATCCCTTTCAAGGTCTCTACCACTACCAGCAACTTCATGATTGGAGTGACCGCTGCGGCCAGCGCCGGCGTGTATTTGAATCGCGGTTACATCGATCCCGGACTCTCCATGCCGGTAATGCTTGGGGTATTGGCTGGCTCCGTGTTGGGCACACGAATTCTAATGAAAGCAGACACTAAGTTACTGCGACTGGTGTTCAGCGTCGTCATCCTGCTGTTGGGACTGGAGATGATTTACAAAGGATTAGCTGGGAGGATCTGATTGCCCGTTCAAAAGGAGTGGACCGATCAAAAGATCGAAAATATCGTTGGCAACCTCTTACGTGCCGGCGTGATTCTGTCAGCTGTCGTGGTTTTGTGCGGCGGCGTTCTTTATCTGATTAAGTACGGGCATGTGCCGGCCGACTACCGGATTTTCCGGGGCGAGCCCACTGATCTGAAGAGCGTCAGCGGCATCGTGCGGGACGCTTTCGCACTGCATAGTCGCGGCATCATTCAGCTTGGATTGCTGTTGCTGATCGCCACGCCGGTGGCTCGCGTTGCGTTCTCCATCTTCGGCTTCGCGGAAGAAGAGGATCGCATGTACGTCGCATTCACAGTCATCGTGCTGCTGATTCTGCTCTATAGTCTGATCGGCTCTGCGTCGGAGGTCTAGAATGGAAATGCCGATGGTTGACTCTGTGATTGTTGGTTTTCAATTCAACAATCACAAATCATTAATCAACAATTACTTGGGCAATCGCCGTCTCGCGATGCCTTACTCTTCAAAGTTGGATTCTTCAACGTGGGAACCGGGAAGCGCCAGTTGCTCCGACGCCGCGGAGGGATCGATCAAGGAGTCGAGTCGATCTTGGGAATCCCCAGCCGGTTTCTCGGATTTTCGTTGGACTTTACGTTCCATTTTCTCGCGCTGCTTATCCTGCCGCGAGCGTTCCTTCAGGCGTTTGTTAAAGCTTGAGCGACTTCGACCAGCCATGCGCACCTCCACAGGAGACTTGTGTCGCAGAATGGGCAGGGAATGCCGATCTGCGACTGTGGCTTAATGATATCAGGCAGTAGCGGTAGAACGCTGACTACCAGCGGGGTTCGCGAGGCTGCCGGGCATGTCCGCGGAAATCGTCGCGACCACCACCGCCGCTCGAGCGTTGCCCACGCGGGCCGCTGCTGCGCTCAGTTTTCGGCTTGGCTTCGTTCACGTTCAACGCACGTCCGCCCAGTTCCTTGCCATTGAGGGCTGCGATTGCTTTCTCGGCTTCTCCGGAGTCCGTCATTTCGACGAAAGCGAATCCACGAGAACGTCCGGTATCACGATCGGTGACTACGCTTACTTGCTCGACAGCGCCGTGGGCGGCAAACAATGTCCGCAGCTCTGCTTCCGTTGTACTGTGAGGGATGTTGCCAACGAACAGTTTCTTCATTTTATTCCTTTTCTTCAAACCAATCTAACTCAGACTTCAATCGGCGAGCGTGCCCGAGTGTTGCTTTACTGCATCCGTCCACGACCAATTGGGACGCTTTTTCTCAACCGGCGCCCGGCCCGGACGCGGATCATTCAAAGTTCGCACCGCGGCAATGCGCCAGGACGCTTCCTGAAAGCCCCAACGTCGCGGCGAGGCCTCGCAAGCATTTGCGTACAAGGCGGCGACCGTTTGTCCCCACGCGTCGTGTCCATTATTTTTGCCTACCACCAGGACCTCATCCGCCCCCGGAGCCCCTGCCAGATATTCAGGCTTGCCCACCAGAAATGCAACCGCCTGAGGAGGTTTAGCGCTTCGTATCTCGCTACAAAATTCTTGTACGTTCACCGAATCGTTGGGCACATCCACCAGCACCAGGCTGTAGGAATCGGCTTGCCACAGCGCGCGCGCTTCCGTGATGTCGGCGGCGCAGTCTACCTCGACGCCTAATTTGCGCATGATCTTGGCTCGCAGATCCCGCTTGTTGGCAAAGGTATCAACCAACAGAATCCGCCGTTTTCCGCTGAGTGAGGCAAACGAAGTGGATGATGGCCTACTCATGTGCATCCTTCACAGATGCACTCGACATTCGCTTGCGTCCAAGTGCCTCACCGTTTCTTATTGCCGCGGCCTGAAGCAGCTCGAGAGTTCGCTTCCGTCGCTGGATATTTTGTTTTCGTTCGCGGTGAAACCTGGACTTGTCGCCATTTCGTTCTGACATCGCTTCCTCCTGGATAGCCTATTCGAGCGTCGCGGCGCAGCTGTCTACAATGTTCGCGCTGCCTGCGAACCAACGTCATACCGCATTTTGCAACGATTACGCGACTCCGGCGTGGCAACAGCTAACAAGAGGACGCGTTTATCCCGCTTTTTGGAGCGCCTTTAGAACTAATTTTCTCAATCGCGAAGGCGCAAGGTGGTAGTAAGCGATGTGTCTTCGTGGTTAAGCTCACAGCAAGTATATACCCTGCTCATGGCGAGCAGTCAGAAAACTAGCTGCGATGGATTGCGATATTGGGTATCGTCTTTCCACTATACGGATAGCTCCCGAAGTGGTGAACCGAAACTGGATCATTACTTAAGTAGCGGGTCGGGCGAGAAGCCGGCTGTTCAATTTACTAACGCAATATGCCGATTATCTGATATGGTATAGGTGCGTTTGATTTGAATCGGTTGTGAGCAGCTTCTCGCTTTACCAGCTAGTGCCTGCCCTTAGTACCTCCGACTCACCTTTCAGCGTAAATAATTTGAAAAGGATACAAGCAACAAATGGCAGAACAAGGAACAGTAAAGTGGTTTAACGACGCCAAAGGCTATGGCTTCATCAGCCGGCAAACAGGCGAAGATGTTTTTGTGCACTTCTCGGCGATTCAGGCAGGCGGCTTTCGCAGCTTGCAAGAAGGCCAGAGTGTTGAGTTCGAGGTCACCAAAGGGCCGAAAGGCTGGCAGGCTGAGAACGTCCGGCCCCTGTAATTCGAGACAGCGGTAAAAGGCGGTCTTAATTGTTCGTGGCGGACTCTTACATCGGGGCCATAGTTGCAATGATGTTTGTTGGGGGTGTGGTGCTATTCATTGTAAGGGCCCGCCATAGATCTAAAGAACGCAAACAGTGGGAAAACGTGCCCCCAACTACCGCAAAAGGGCGTGCACGCAACTAAAGAATTACTAGAAAAGCACCGGCTCGGGTGCAATACTTGGGGTGTTTCCGCATGCGGGACGAATCCAAAGGCTCCTTCGCTGTAATCCGCTACAACTTGCGAACCTATGTTTCCGGTGGCGTTGTGGCCATCATCAAGGGAAAATCTAACGCCGAGATGACCCTCAAAAGTCTAGAAGGCCAGCAAAGCTCAGAAGACCGGCACGAAGGCTGGCGGTATTTCCTCGAAAAAACTGACCTGAAAGCCGGAATGGACCCACAGGAGGCAACCAGCCTCCGCCAGGTAAATCTGGAACTCCGCGAATTCCAAGCATAATATAGAAGTCAGAGTCAGAATGCAGAAGTGAAACTAATCACTTCCGTTTTCTTACTTTTGAATTCTGACTTCCTACTTCTGCATTTCCTCTAGTGTCGCCGCTTGCTTTCTTTCAATATCGTGGCGAAATTTCGACCGCCGAAATTGAATCCTTGCTCGATCCGGCCCGTTACCGCGACTCTAGCGCCGTTCCCCGGCACTCCGTAATTCTGGCTGAAGACCCACATACGTCCCGTAAGAGCTCGTAACCTGGCCGGCAATCGTGACTTCTTTTCCGGTAAATCGTCCGGGGACGCGATTAATGTTCGCAATAGTGGTTCGTTGCGGACACCCCGCAAGCCACAGGGTGCACAGCCCAATTAGAACAGCCGATAGAACCCTAGTACGCATTTTCAGCACACAGTCCTCCTGCGACGTAAGTGGACGCAGATTCTACTCTCTTTTGTTGGATGCGCGCCCCGACTTTGGTGATGGCCCCCATCTGCCGACTATAATGCACAACTTGGCGGCCCCGGATGCCCGAAGCCTGCGTTTTTAGAGTTGTCCTGCGCTTCTGGGCGCCGAATCTGCCTCTCGAGTAATCTAAGCAGGAGGAACCCTCGTGCAAGAAACTCCGCAGCAGTACACCCAGCGCATCCTTGCATACGCCGAATAACCAAGAGCCGCTGCGAGTGCAGCAAGCGACTCCAAAGAAGCTCTCGACGCTCATCGGAAAACTAAACAAGAAACAGCTTACCAAGCGTCCCGCGCCTGGAAAATGGTCGATCGCGGAGATCCTCGCCCATCTGGCCGACACCGAATTAGTGGGCGGCTGGCGCATGCGGATGATTCTCAGCCAGAATGGCACTCCTATACAGGCGTTCGATCAGGATATGTGGGCAAATACTTTTAACTACCTCCAGCGCGATTCCAAGTCCTCGATGGAAACGTTCAGAGCACTGCGAGAGAACAACCTGGCGCTGTTGAAATCGGTCCCAAAAAATCTGTGGGAGAACTACGGAATGCACCAGGAGCGCGGCAAGGAAAGCATCGCGCATATAGTCCGCATGTTCGCGGGACACGACCTGAATCACTTGCAGCAGATTGAAAAGATTGTCAAGCCAAGCCGTCGGTGATTTCACTCTTGGCCACTGGCGGTCTTTCACGCGTTACGCCTGACCAGCGCGGCGAGCTTCAAGTGCTGGCCACTGGCCACTAGCCACTAGCCACTAGCCACTAGCCACTAGCCACTGGTTCTGAGTCCCTCATTGATACCGGTCTCCCGGTCCAGGATAGAAGGAATCCCTGCATTACCTACGTCATCTCGCTCCCACACTCAATCACCCTTAATCTGGCAGCATGAGAAACAAAAAATGGCTTCTCCTGATTGCTGTGCTGGCGACTTGCGTGATGAGCCGGGGACAAGAAAAATATCTGGCGGATGCTCCCTCGCATCACAAGTTCTGGGACGGCCCCAACACCGCGTTGTTTGCCGTTCACATGGCCATGGAAGCCACGGATTTTGGCATCACGCATCACAATCTGAGTAAAGGAGGCCAGGAGATGAATCCCATGGCAAAGCGTCTCTGCGAAAGTGGAACTGCTGGCCAACTGCTTTTCTTCGGCGGACGAACTGCCGGCGCCTTAGGACTCAGCTACTTCTTTCACAAGACTGGACACCACAAACTGGAGCGCGCCTTCACTGCGCTGACCATCGCCGACTCCAGTTACGGTGTGATCTATAGCTTTGCTCACCGTTAGTGCGCTGAGTCCAGGCTGGAACCCAAAGTCCAGTTGACAT
>MNDG01000083.1 GCA_001914815.1 Acidobacteriales bacterium 13_2_20CM_55_8 | reverse complement strand
GAGGTCAGACAACGGATTCGAGATCTTGTGAGCCAGCGCGTGGACCTGATCAAGATTTTGTCTACAGGTGCAGTTCTTACCCACAACAGCAATCCTCGATCGGACGAATTTACGCCGGAAGAATTGCAGGCAGCGGTGGATGAAGCCTCACACTTTGGATTGAGAGTAGCGGCCCATGCTCACTCGCCAACGGGAATCAAGAACGCGATTCGAGCGGGGGTGGCATCCATCGAACACGCTACGCTGATCGACGACGAAGGCATTGCGTTGGCCAAGCAACGTGGAACTTACTTGGACATGGACATCTATGATGAAGAATGTATTCGAGCCAAAGGCCTGCAGAATGCGATCCCGAAGGACTTCCTGGAGCACGACGCCCAATTGGGCGCGATCCAGAGGGAGAATTTTCGCAAAGCAGTGCGTGCGGGAGTGAAAATGGCCTTCGGAACCGATGCTGGAGTTTGTCCACACGGCATCGGCGCTCGGCAATTCGCATTCATGGTGAACTATGGGATGACTCCCATGCAGGCGATCCAGTCAGCAACGTCCGCAGCGGCGGATTTACTTGGTCATGCCAATGAATTGGGATCGATCAAACCCGGCAAATGGGCTGACCTGATCGCGGTGAGTGGCGATCCCCTGAATGACATACGGGTGTTGGAGAACGTGAAATTTGTGATGAAGGCAGGAACGATTTACAAGCAGTGATACGGACTATTGCCTAAATTGGATTCAGCGCTTTACTTTCTCGAACTCAGGGAGCTTTCCCGTACTTCTCCAGCGTGATCCCGGCAGAGGTAGTGGGTTGATCGAGCAGAGGTGTCGCCTGGTGCTTTAGGTGCTTGTCGAAAAACGCGACCGTATACCCTTCAATCAGTTGGAGTGAACGCACTGCCTTGTCGAGGTCTTCCTTACTTTCGGCATCGAGTACCGGCGAGTCAGTAAAACTGTAGTGATCGATGCCCAGCATCTTGATCGTCAGCCGATAGCAACCCCCAGGACAGGCTCGGAGCCGCTGTTCTGTTGCTGCGAGCTTTGCCCGATGAAACTTCTCCCACTCCTTTCGGGTGATCTTGTGAACCGCGAGTTGTGCGTCAGTGGCCGGTTCATGATAGACATCGATCCACATGGACGGTTTGGCCGGGAGAGTGGCTTCTTCGGGTATGCCGCCGTCGGCATTCAGACAGGCCTTGGTCCGCGAATCAACCAGGCATGCCCTGTGTGCTGCTCGGCCACCGAGGGAATGTCCCCAAGTTCCTATGTTTCGAAGATCAATCCGACCGACGAATGGCGCCGCTTCCCTTCCGCTGTTTTCGAGTGCGGCGAGCTGGCCAATCACAAATTGAATGTCGGCCGCCCAAGTCTCCACATGCGACGCGTCGAATGCGCGGATCCGCTCGAGAAATTGTTGCCAGGTTTCCCCCGATGGCGGAGGTTCCTCACCCGGTTGCCATTGCGGTTTGAAGGGGATGACCCGTTCGCCCGGAAAAGCAACAGCAGCTACGTCTGGCTGACGACTTCCTCAATCAGAGTCGTATAGCTGGTGCTCAGAGCTGTGAAACCCGGTGAGAATATCAAGACCGGGAAACGTTCTGATCCAGGGAACATTGGTTTCCCTTCATACGTGTCAGTCAGAACCCGGCCGGAGAAAATACTTGCCCATGAGCCTCCCCAGGCTTCCTCGATTTCATTACTCGGCACTTCTTTGAGACTCCTTGCGATTGCTTGGGCATGCGGCAAGTACTCGGAGAGGGCGCTTTGGCCTGATCCGGACCGTGTGGGGTACCAAACGTTTACCATGATCTCGCGGCGAGTATGAGGATCTGTGGCGTAATTCTCCCTTCGGACTTTATCTATCCAGTCATATGAAATTCGAGAAACGCCGTATTTTCCGGAGGGATGAGGAAGTTGGATTGTGCTTGGTTCGGTTGGCTCGGAGATGAAACCCGCATCGGGCATGGCCGTCAGTGAATTCGTTTTCCGCTGCTCCGCCGCTATTGCTAAATGCGACGCTCCGGGCTGGGATCCATCCCGAGCGTTGCCCGTGCCGATTTGTGGCAAAGTATTACGGCTTTTTACAGCGCCCTCGTCCGGTCGTTGCCCGTTCGCGCTCGGGACTCCTGTGGCGTTCATCGGCGTTGTTGAAGAGTTTCGCATGGCCACGGGCGGCAAACTGTTTTCGGCTCGAACATCAGGAAACGGCATCCACACTGAATGATCCAAACTGTATCGGATAGCGAGACAGACCGCGCAGAACATGACAACCGACAACACCGCGCCATCGATCAATGCGCCGGGTCTGGGCTTGAAGTTGTCGAAGGTATAGAAAAGCGGCACACCATCGGACGCTGTCTGATGTGTTGGTTCTTCCCAGTATTCGGACCGCAACAGCCACTGACGTACTAACGAGAAACTACCATCGGCTATCAGACCAGTCCGAGCCAGGTTCCCCGGGGCCAGGTCAAAGATCGACAGCATCTCTTCGCCGAACCGCCGCTTGAAATAAGGTGGGTGGAGGCACAGCAGCCATCGGTACACCAACCGAAGCATCAAGATCTCCTTGGTTTCGTGGTCTGGAGACGTAACTTGGCCTCGCGAACCACATCGTCGAGGCGCGCCACTTCGGCTGACAAGACGGCGGTCCCCAGGGAACTCATCCGGTAGTATCGCCGGCGGGAATCGTCATCATCAGGGCGGCGGCTGATCTCTTGTACCAGCTTTCGCGAGATCAGCTTTTGCAGATTGTCGTAAAGGGTACCCGGGCCCAGCTTGTACTGCCCTTCCGATTGACGGGCAACCTCCTGCATGATGCCGTACCCATGCATATCACCGGCAGCAAGAGAGAGCAGGATGTGCAAGGTGGCAGGAGACAAGGGGAGGAAGTCGCTTAAGTCTTGCTTCATAGCTCGGAATCCGTTATATCGGATTCCGAGCTAGTAGTCAACAGCAGCTGGTCCTTCTAAGCCGTAGCGCCGGGAAGCTAGCGCCGGATCGCCCACGCCAAGCCATCCGCCCCCGGAGCCGTTTTGATGACCTTCGAGACTTCCCACTTGCCGAGATCAATGACTGCCACTTCCCCGGCACCCATGCAGGAGACGTAAGCAATCGGCTGATCGGGGCGCAACAGGATCTCGACGGGACGCGCGGATACCGGGACCGTTCGAGCCACTTTCATTTGATCGAGATCAACAACTGCAACCTGACCAGCGCTGGGCAATGTCACCAGCAACCATTTGCCATCGAGTGTAGGAGCAGTTCCATAACCGACGGAGGGCAGCGAGATCCAACTGCTCACCGCATTGGACTTCGTGTCAATGACGGCCAGGCGTGGCTTTTTCTGATCTGCGGTGAAGACCCAGCGATCATCTGCGGAAAGCGAGATGCGTTGGGCAACGTCGGAGACAGCGATAACTGTGACAGGCTTGCGATGTACGAGGTCCAAAACTGTAACCGTGCCGGAGCCGACATTCGAGGTGTAGGCGCGCTTGCCATCTTTCGTAATCGCCAGCATGTGAGCTTCTGGACGTTCGGTGGCGACGGAGGCAATGCGCTTTTGACTTCGAGGATCGACGATATCAACGGCATTATCGAGTTCAGCCGTGACATACAGAAGACCATCGGGACCGAACTTGGCGCAGTGAGGTCGAGTTGGACGTCCGAGATCAATAGCATTCACAATTTTTTGCGTGGCCAGATCGATTACTTCGATGGTTTGACCATTCGAGCCCGGCTGGCCTACGCCGGAGTCACCGTAGATGGGCACATAGGCGAGCCGTCCGTCGGGCGAAGCAATGACCTCATGGCCCTTGATTCCCCGGGTTTTTACTTTGCCGACTTCCTTGCCAGCGACAGGATCAACGATGCTCAGGCTTTGGTCGTACTGATTTGCCACCAGCAACCATGCGTGCGGCATGGTCCGTTCGTCAGTTTTAGAGCCACCATCCGTGCGAAACACCATCAGAAGTGCCAAACCTCCGAGCGCAAGCGGCCAGTTCATAATTTGCTCCGTTCAGCGGAACATCCCGATTACTCGTACCTGAGGGCCTCGATGGGATCGAGATTGGCGGCGCGGAAGGCGGGAAACATGCCGCTGCAAACCCCGACTAGAGCCAGAATCGAGGTGGAAATCAAAAGAATCCGAGGGGCGACGATCAAGCGGATATCCCCTGCCTCGCCGTGCTTGGCCAATGCGCTATAGAGAGTCAAGGTTCCGACAGAAAACGAAACTAAGTACGAAAGCAGAATGCCGCAAATGCCACCTACCGCGGTAATCACCAGTGCCTCGGCAAGGAACTGGAACATGATATCGTGCTTTCTGGCGCCGAGAGCTTTCTCCACACCGATCTCGCGGGTACGTTGAGTTACGGAGACCAGCATGATATTCATCAGGCCGACACCGCCAATGCCGAGGGTGATGGTGCCAATAAAGGCCAGCAGAATCTTCAGTCCAAAGGTAATGACGTTGAACTGCGTTAGCTGCTTCTGGGCGTCAAAGACAAATACTGCGCGTTCGTCATCAGGCTTGAAGCCATGGGCCAAAGCCAAGGCGTCGCGGACGGTTTTGGCCAGCTTCTGGTGGTCCAAACCCTGGGAATCCAGCCAGAGACCTCCGACGTAATAATTGTCCTGGAGTACGTCCATGGAGTTGAACGGAACATAAACAACCCGGTTGATGTCGTCGTCTCCCTCCTGCATTCGAGGCTGGAGCACACCTACGACCTGAAAACTGATTCCATTCACTCGAATCGTTTCGCCTATGGCAGGCATTCCGGAGAATAATTTGTCCTTGGCCTCCGAGCTGATGGCCACAAAATGACCATGGCTGAAATTATCTCCATCATCGATGAAGCGTCCACTTTCCATGTTGAGGTTCCAAATATATTGAATGGCGGGATCGGCTCCCGTTATCGGGAAAGAGAACGAACGAGAGCCGTTTTGAACTGTGGCTTGCATAAAGGAAGTTCGAGAGATGTGACGCGCCAGTGGAACGACATTGCGGAGCAGTTCAACGTCCGCGTCGGTGAAACGGACTTGCACCCCGGCCTTGTTACCGCCGGCCTGTTGCGAAGTACGACCGGGAAATATTCCGATAGCAGTGGCGCCGAAACTTTCAAAAATATTTTGAATGGCTCGACCGAAGCCTTCTCCGTAGGCGAGAAGAAGGACTACCGTAGCGATGCCCCAAGCCATGCCCAACATGGTGAGCACGGTCTTGCGTAGATCGTGCCGCATGGCGCCGTAGGCTTGTTGCATCAAGTCACGCTTCATATTTATTCCTTGCGCAGCGCGTCGACAGGCTGCAGCGTCGCGGCTTTCCGCGCGGGATACAATCCAGCCACCACCCCGGCAAACGCTAGTGATCCGATGGCCAGCGCCGCGGTAGTGGGCACCAGCTTGGGAGTATCAAATCCCGGGGGCTGCGGCAACGTGGATAAAGCAGCCATCAACGCGGCCGCACCGCCCATCCCAAGGCCTCCGCTCAACAGAGTCAGGAATGCCCCCTCAATAAAAAACTGGAACATGATGCTGCGATTGGTGGCACCGAGGGCTTTTCGGAGGCCGATCTCGCGAGTACGGTCGGCTACCGCCACGAGCATAATGTTGATGATTCCAATCGCCCCCAAAGCCAGCGTGACTAGCCCAACGCTGCCAAGAAACAGATTCATCGCGTCAAAGATCTTGCCCACCTGGTCTACGGTCTTAATCGTATCCCATT
This sequence comes from Acidobacteriales bacterium 13_2_20CM_55_8, assembly GCA_001914815.1. Lineage (GTDB taxonomy): Bacteria > Acidobacteriota > Terriglobia > Terriglobales > Acidobacteriaceae > 40CM-3-55-5. The sequence continues at coordinate 14,166 of MNDG01000083.1, read as the reverse complement.
CATCGAAGGCTTCAGGAATTGTGTAATCGAATCCATGATTGCGGGCGACGATCTTGTGCACTTCGGTCTTGGCAGCTTCGTGTACGTCGCGTGTACGGGGCTGATAGTTCAAGAACGAGATGGCATCCTGCACCGAGCCCACATTCAGCGGGGGAAAGTACTGCCGCATGGTGTTAAAGGGAATAAATATTCGGAGGTTTACGGTATTGTTGTCACCGTGTCCAATTCTTTTCAGCGTGCCGATTACTTCGAAGCGAATTCCATTTAACAAAATCGTGCTGCCCACTGAGGGATGTCCCGGGAACAGAAGCCTACGAGCTTCATCGCCCAGCACAATCACCGCACGTTTTTGATTGTCGTCGAAGTCGTTGAGCCAGCGTCCTTCCGACATCGGCATATAGCGGAGTTGGCCGAACTGAGCAGGAACGCCCATCAATTGCCCGCTGCTGGTAAAGTAGTCGCTGACTGCGCGAATGTCTCCGCGTGAGATCACGGGCACGACTGCTTTGACTTCGGGCGCCTCGGTCGAAACATCCAGATAGTCCTTATAGGTCAGATAGTACTGGCGCATGCCGGTGAAACTGCCGCCCACCGCAGGAGCGCGGCCTGACCAGATGAACATTACGTTCTCACCCAGCTCATCGAATTGCTTCCGATTGCCGGAGCGGAAGCCCTCCCCCAAACCGACCAGTAAGAGCAAAGAGCCCACACCCCAGGCGATTCCGAACATGGTGAGAAATGACCGCAGCTTGTGCGCCCAAAGCGTACGCAGAGTTTGGCTGGAAATCTCAAAAAGCAGGCGCATATCTTCTTACAATAATACGAGACGCAGGAAGCTGCGGTTCCAGGGGACAGCGAGGGTATGTCTTGTTGAGGCGGCTAGACGATAACGTAGGAATCGTTTGTAAGTCGGGAGCAGGTTGCTGCACTAAGGGGAGTTGCTTGACGCGTCCAAGCAAAAGAACGTCTCATTGCGGAGCAGCGCCTCCACCCCCTGCACAACTTCGCGACCTGTGCTCTTGGAGACCGCGCCACGAAACCCAGCACTCTCGGCTTCTTCGGCAAGCTGGTTTGAGACTTCTTGCACGGTAAGGAGAATCAGAGGAATCTGAGGGTGAGCCTTGTAAATTTCGCGCGCCGCTTGCAGACCATTCATCTGCGGCATACCTAGATCCAAAACAGCGAGGTCAGGAGCCAGGTACTCGATTTTCGCCACCGCGTCAGCGCCATTGACGGCTTCTCCACATACTTCCCAATCGGGATGATCTTCGAGCAATCGTCTCAGCAGACGTCGTATGGTGGAGTCGTCATCCGCGATCAGTATCCGGATCGGCATTGGATCGTCTCCCAAAGGCCGAGGTGCCGACGCGAAAGTACAGATCAGGTCTTCTGAAACCTTTCAGCAAAATCCTGCCATAGATTCGCCCAAGCCCTGTCACAACCGAACTTAAAGACAGTTCCTCGATTCGAGCATTCAAGCTGTCAGATTATGAACCAAAGTTTTTGCCGAAACGATACAGGCAATACCCGATTACCAAGAGAGTTACTGGGGTTTTGTCTAGAAAATGGCGGTTCTCACCGGAAAAGTCAGTCACGTCCAGTGACTGAATCTACGTTCTCGAAACCGCATTTTTCAGTATTCGGTTTCCGCCGGAAGCGCGGTGACAGCCGTGCCATGCTGAAATGTAGGTGTGAGTATGCGCCGAGGATCGACCAGCAGCCAGGCCGCCGCGCCGAGCACGCATAAACCGGCGGCAACTAGAAAGGAGGCGGTCCAGCCGAACCAGGATGCGATAGCAGGAGTGAGTGAAGCCGTAACTGCACCACCAATCTGTGCTCCCATGTTCATGAATCCGGAAACCGAGCCTGACGATGGGCCTGCGATGTCAGCACTGACCGACCAGAATGAGCTTTGCGACACATAGAGTGCGCCGGCACCTCCCGCGAGTATCAGACTGGCCACCCTGGCGCTATGGACTTGAGAGCCGAATGCGATAAAAATCGCAGCTACGGCGATCGCCGATGCTGCCAGCACACATCGTCCGATCCGCGGACCTCGCGTGCGCGTGAGGCGATCGCTAACCAGGCCACCCAGGGGAGAGCAAACAGCCATAGCCAGAAACGGCAACATGGCGTACCAGGCGCTTGCCTTCAGGTTAAGTTCTCGCACCTGGGCGAGATAAATGTAAAACCAGCTAAAGAATATCCAAGCCATGTATCCGTAACAGAAATAACTGACCGTTAGTGCCCACACTTCCTTGCTCTTCAGTACTATTCTCCAAGGAACGAAGGTGTCGAGAGCCTTTTGAAGCGGGGAAGATTCGTCCCCTCTTGAAGAGATATTCAAGCCAGCGCGAATCCTGCCCAGTTCGGACGCGGATACTCGAGAATGCTCCTCTGGAGTGTCACGGGCAGCCATAAACCAAACGGCCCCCGCCACCAGACCGATGAGCGCGCATACCCAGAATGACGAGCGCCACCCGTGGTGAACAATGATGTAGGTAATTAGCGGCGGAGTAAGACCGGCGCCCACACCTACGCCCGCGAAGATTAACCCATTGGCGAGCCCGCGCTCGTGCACGGGAATCCACCGGGCGACGAATTGATTCGAAGCCGGAAAAATGACCGCCTCACCTGCCCCAAACAAAAAGCGTATCGCCACAAACAGTAAGAGCGCATAACCGATCAAAAAGGAGCTGAAAACCCAACCCAGTTGGACGTTGCTGAAGTGGTAGGCTGCCGCGATTGAAGCTCCAGCAATGGCAATGTTGACACGATCCAGGAAGGCGACCGAGCTCAGAATAAACAGCCAGAAAACCAGGAACCAGCGTACGTGACTCGACTTTGCGTCGTTCATGGCTGCTCCATGGAAATCGCTCTTACAATTTGCGAGAAATGATTAGTCTATTGAAATCCTCTAGGCTCTAGTGGAGTGCTCCCGGAAAATGCGGACCAGTTGATTGGCGACGATCTTATCTTCGCCCGGTTGCAGCATGAATGAATTCATCCCCAGACCTGGTGTATCTTCTCCCACGGACATCACGATTGAAGGTTTGGAGTCTTTCAATAGCCGCGATACTTCGTTGGGCGTCACAGAGATCTTCGCCGGATTCAAAATGATCCGCATGTGGGGAACATGATTCGCAATTTCGGGAACAAAGAAAGAAGTGCTCACCCCGGGCACCTTGATGATTTGCCGGGAGATTGATTCCAGGCGCTCCTGCCATTCTTTGGTGAGAGTTTCATGATCTTCATTGAGATAAAGCTCAAGCGCTTTCACCATTCCGACAATTTCTTCCTTGCCAACTTTTTGGCTTCGGCCGATGGTGTCTTCGTGAGGACTGTTGTTGAGCAGCGCGTAAGCAACCAGGTCTTTGCGGCCAATTAACATTCCAGCGCATTGCGGCCCGCGAATGGCCTTGCCCCCACTGAAGGTCACGAGGTCATAGCCCATGTTGGCGTAATCCCAAAGATGAGAAACTGGAGGCGTATCTGCTGCAGCATCATTCATGCACGGAATTTTGTACTCTTTCGCGAGTTTGACCCACTCATCTACCTTGATCTGGCCCTGGGAATTGGCAAAATTGCTGAAGTGCATCATCGCGGTTCGTGGACTGATCGCCTGGCGCAGATCATCCCGGCTTTCTACCTCAACAAGTTTCACGCCTGTGGTGCGCAGCTGGTGATCGAAGGGATTGCGATGCGACTTCTGGATGATGACTTCCGACTTCATTCCAGTGAGATCAGGTATCTGCCGGATGAAAGTTTCGTTGTCGCCGGTAAGAATGCCGGCGAGGCCAGACTGCATCGCTGCAGCCGCGCCAGAGGTCACCAAAGCGGTGTATCCCTCGGGCAGTTTTAGCATTTCAGCAATTCGTTGTCCGGCAGCTACTTCCAGCTCCGGAATCCTGACAAAATGGCGGCCCGCCTGGGCCATGACAGCTTCCAGCTCGGGGCGAATCACCGATCCGCCCAGCATGGTCATGGTCCCCTGACAGTTGATGACGGTCGTGACGCCCAATTCGTCGTAAGGATTGCCCGACTTCCCAAAGCCAGTAATGCCGGTGGCGCTTTTCGAGGCAAACAATTTTCGGGGTGCCAGCACAGAAGCGGCAATCACTCCCAGGCTGCCCAGAAAACTACGACGATTCCATTTCGAGCCGAGTCGCATGATGGATGCTCCTTTGCGCACGTTGCGGTTTTTACTTGCGGACGATCGCTGCGATGCAGTTGATTTCGATCATCGATTTACCTGGCAGTGCGGCCACCGCCACCGTAGTTCGCGCGGGACCGCCGTTCGGGAAGTACGTCTTGAATATCTGATTCATGGGTTCATAGTAGGCGAGGTCGGCAAGATAAACCGTGAGCTGCAGAATACTATCGATGGTCCCACCGCCAGTTTGGACGAGCTCTTTTACGTTCTCCATTACTTTGGTGGTGTGGGTCTCGATGTCATCCTTAGCCACTGGACCGTTCGAATTGGCGCCCTGACCGGCAATATAAATCAGGCCGTTATGGGTGATCAGAGGAGTGATCATCTGTTTGCCGTCCGCCGGTTTTCCGTCACGATTTAATTTACGCACACCCGAGTCCTTGGACTTCCTCGCAAGGGCGGTGCCCGTCATCAAGCTCCCCATGCCGATGGCTGAGAACATCGCGGCCAGGCTACCCATCAGTTTTCTGCGGTCGAACATTCTCGAAGTCATATGCAATCCCCTTTTCTTTACGCTTTCGATTTCAAAAACCCTTACGGTAAGGCAAAACTGAAAATATCGCTGCCCGCGGCGATGGCTACGTATTGCTTTCCATTGATCGCGTAGCTCATCGGTGACGCATCGATACTCTGGCCCGTGTTGAAGTGCCAGAGGGGCTTGCCGGTTTGCGCCTCCACGGCTTCAAAGTAATGAGCGTCGTCCGCAAAAAAAACCACGCCTCCTGCTGTTGTCATGGTTCCACCGGACGAGAATCCCGTACTCACCTGCGGGTATTTCCAGGCAAAGGTTTCGGTATTGAAGTCATAGGCGAGAAGAAGTTTTTGTGGATGCTCCGCTGGATCGTGTTTGACACCAGTTGAGTAATAGGTCCGTCCTTCAGAAAATTCCTGTGGTTTTCGGAAAAAAGTGCCGCAATCTTCAAGCACTTTGAAATAGAAAAGATGGGTCAACTCGCTGTACGACGGAGCATACCAATTGGTCGCTCCGGCGAAACCCGGGCAAATTCGCGTGCCTTCGGCGGTTGGCTGAACGCCGGTGCGAATAGGACGGCCTTGCGCATCGATCCCTTTCGCCCAATTCATTTTTTCGGCAAAACGAACTGCGGATAGGAATTTCCCGTTGGTCCGGTCAAGAACGTAGACGAATCCATTTCGATTGGCTTCGACCAACAATTTCCTGGGCTCGCTTTTGTAGGTTGCATCGATCAGCACGGCGGTTTCAGTTGCGTCATAGTCAAATAGATCGTGCGGCGTGAACTGGAAATACCATTTGAGTTTTCCGCTATCGGGATCGAGAGCAAGCACGCAGTCGGTATAGAGATCGTCCCCGGGTCTCACGGCACCATCGAAATCGGGAGCCGGATTACTTGTCCCCCAGAATAGCGTGTTCAACTCTGGATCGTACGTGCCTGGCATCCAGGTAGTGCCCCCGCCGCGCAAATACATCTTCCCCGGCCAGCTCGAAGATCCAAATTCACCTGGGCCGGGAATGGTCCAGAAACGCCACGCCTCTTTCCCGGTCAGCGCGTCGTATGCGGCAACGAAGCCACGCACCCCGTCATCTCCACCTGAAGTTCCGACAATCACTTTGTCCTTTACCACGAGCGGCGCACCTGTGGCGCCATAATTTCTGTTTCCGGTCGCGTAAGCAACGTCCCAAAGCAAGCGACCGGAACGGACATCGAGACAGAGCAGATGCGCGTTATCAGTCAGCAGGTAGACGCGAGAACGCCACACCCCCACGCCTCGATTGAGATGTCGGGAGGCATCGTCTATCAGTCCCTCGGTGTCGGGACGTTCATACTGCCAGACCGTACGCCCCGTACGTGCATCCAGTGCAAGAGCATGATTGGCCACGGTAACCAGCATCAATCCATTCACGACCACCGGCGTGACTTCGAGTCTGTTCGAATTATTCGCGTGAAAAACCCACTGGGTGCGAAGCTGATCCACATTGTTCACGTTGATTTCAGCCAGACCGCTGTAACGGCGTCCGGTGTAGTCGCCATTGTAGGAGAGCCAATTGGCTCCGGGTGGCTGCGCGAGAAGATGCTCGGGAAGGACGTCGATCGCAGCAGAAATAGGAGCATTGAGCTTCTCGTCGGCACGTGCCAGTGCGATCCAGCAACCGCAAAACGCAATCAGCGTCGTCGTTCTGAAGCTAAAATGCATGTTGAACCTGATCAGCTTGCCAACTGCACTTTCACTCACTTGGCGTACGGCATGCTTGTCGTCGAAGATTGTGTTCCGGTTGGTCTGTGTTTGGGTGGGAAGACATCACGATTCCCCAGGTTCGAAGCCTGATATCCCAACCCTCTTGAAATGCGCTTGCTGGCATCTTGAATAAGTGGCGCGAGTTGCCTCAGCCGGGTAAACGACATTCGCACTGCCGGTCCAGTTATACTTACGCTGGCATTCACGGCGCCGCTGTGATCCCAGATGGGCGCCGCAATGCAGCGGATGTGCGGCTCATATTCCTCAAGATCGCAAGCGTATCCGTTCTTCCGGACCTTTTGTAAGTGAGTTTGCAGTTCCTGGAGACTGCCAATCGAATTCGCTGTGAGCCGCCTGAATTCCAGTTGTGGCAGGATTGCGGCTAGCTCTTCCGGCGGCATGTAGGCGAGCATCACCTTGCCGACTCCAGTGCAGTGCAAGGGGACGGCAGCACCGATTCGCGAATAGATGCGCAGTGGCTCGGGTGAATCCAGTTTCTCGACGTACACCGCGGAAAGGCCGTGACGCACCGTGAGATGAATGGTTTCACGTGTGTTCTGGTTGAGTTCCTGGAGATAAGGCAGGCTCAGCCTGCGAATATCGAGTTGACCCAGCGCAGCCTGGCCAACGGAGAAGCAGGCAACGCCCAAGTGATAGCTGCCTGTGCCGCTGCAATTCAGGAAGCCAGCCGATTCGAGGTTCACCAGAAAACGGTGAACCGTGCTGACGGGCAATCCCGAAAGCTTGGCAATCTGCGATGCGGTGAGACTCCTCTCGGCGCTGGCAAACAGTTCCAGCAGCCGCAGTCCGCGCTGCAAGGACGTGATGTTGTAAGTTCGTTTGGTCTTAGTCGGCATAGCGACGTGAGCAATCTGGACCACTTCACATTTTGAAAGTGCAGATTATCTGATGAAAGTGGATTTCGCGCAACATTCCATGCAACCACTCCGGACTTGCCTTTTATAGACGACCGAATTTCTTTACCGCCTCCTCGATCGATTTGTACTTTTCGATGTATGGATACATGGAGTGTTCTTTGAAATCCATTTCTTGGGCCAAGGCCAAAACCTGTTCCGCTCTGGCCCGCGGCACCACTACCACGCCGTCGTTGTCAGCGACAACAATATCCGCCTCCTCCACTCGGACCCCGTCGCACACCACGGGAATATTGGCTCCGGCAAAGCGATAATGGTTGACGGAGGTTGAGGGCACCATTCCCAAAGCAAATACTGGGAAACCGATTTTGCGAAGATGCGCCACATCGCGGACGCTGCCATCGATCACCGCTCCGGCAAATCCTCGGGCCGCCATCGTGGTTCCCATTAATCCGCCCATGCCCGCGATGTTCGCTCCGTCTTCCACCACCATGACGTAAACCGAGTCGGCTTGTCCCTGGTCGATTGCCGCCAACATCCCGTTGAGTGCCGCAGGATCATTATTTGCCTCGGCTTTCTTCAAGAGCACAGTTACCGCGAAACCCGCGAACTTGCTGGCAAATATCGGTTGCATGCGGTGAGTCATGTACATACGTTGCCCCGCAATCTGTTCTAATGCGTCGGACACAGAAGCCACTTCCACGTGGCGAAAAGCTTCCAGCAGCGCGGCGTTACCCTTGGCGGGCGTTTTCTCCGACACTGAGGCCAGCCACGTTACGCTCACTATCCCGAGAGACAATACGATTACACAAATCGCCGTGAACCCCTGGGAAGAAAATTTATGGAAACGGGATTTGTTCATTGAGTCCTCCTGGTTGTATATATGTGCGCGGACTCTAACACTGTTTTTCTTGGCGCGAAAGGGGTGCACCCCGGACCCAAACTGACTTTGAGGAACCGATGGCGGTCATCTAAAAGAGGAGATACAACGATGCGCAACACTGTTTTCAGTTCGCTCAGAATCGGCATCGCAGTGACTGTAATTATTGTTCTGGCGATATCGGCGATTGGTTATTCGCAAACCCGCCGTGCCATTACCGTGGGAGAATCCAAAGGTCTTCCCTTCAGCGATGGCATGCTGGTGGGCAACACGTTATACATCGCAGGTCAGGAAGGTACCGACACCAACAACAAACTGTTGGCTGGAGGGATTGGCCCCGAGACGCAGCAGGCACTGGAAAATATTCAGAATGTTGTTAAAGCCGCTGGATTTGAATTAAAAGACGTGGTTGCAGTGACTGTCTACTTGGCGGACATTCACGAGTTTGGCGACATGAATAAAGTTTATCGGAGCGTCATGCCAGATCCGAAACCGGCTCGCGCAACTGTTCAGGTAGCGGCCCTGGTCAACAACGCACGCATTGAAATCTCAGCAATTGCGGTCAAGGGAAAATAGCCGCTGTTCGATTGGCGCCTAACGACCGAGCCGATGTCAGGAGGAAGCCGATAGTACGCAAATGGTGGTATTCATTATCGCTGATGGCTGTGGTGCCTTTCATGTTCATGAGGGGCATGATTCCTCAACTGCAATCCCAAGCCGCCCAGCCGGCTAATTCTAAACCAGCGTCCAGTGCGACATTGTTGGAAGGGAAACAGATCTTTGCATCCAGTTGCGCCGCGTGTCACGGGTTGGATGGACGAGGCGGCGAGCGCGCTCCCGATATTGCCGCCAGGCGACAAACGCAACGGCTCTCCGACGTTAAGCTCGCTCGCATCGTCGATGCCGGAGTACCTGGGACTGGAATGCCGAGCTTTCATTCGCAGGGCGCTTCCGCGATCAAATCTGTTGTGAGCTACCTCCGCACGTTGCAGGGCGAAGGTAAGTCTGCCAGTCTGCCCGGTAATCCGCAAAAAGGCGAATCAATTTTCTTTGCGAAGAGCGGCTGTTCCGATTGCCACAGGGTTGGCGATAAGGGAGGCTTTCTCGCGCCCGATATGTCCAGCTACGCCCGTAATCGCTCCGCCGACGAGATTCGTGATGCGATTAACAACCCGGACAGCACGCGAAAGGCGGAAGGGAAAATCGTGCTGGCAGTCACACGCGACGGCACAAGGTATGTTGGACTCGTCCGTAATGAGGATAATTTTTCGTTACAGTTGCAGACTGTAGACGGCAATTTTCACTTTTTTATAAAGTCGGAACTGCAAACGTTGGAGCGAGAACCGCAATCCGTGCTGCCCGCAGGCTACCATTCGGCAGTGGGTGGCCGGGACCTGGATGACGTGATTAGTTTTCTGATCCGCTCGGCAAGAATCAGCAAGACTGGGGCTGCATCCGGAGAAGCCGACTAGTGATACGGAAGTCTGCATAGCGATCGAAAAGGAGAGACATTCTGTGGATCGCCTGGTTAGAGTCCGAAAGATTTCCTTCCCAATATTTCTTTTGCTTTCAACGATTCCGTTCTCTGGATCCTTGAACGCTCAGGTACAAGAGCGAAAGTTTGAGTTGCAAGCCAAATCTCTGGAGTTCTGGAATCTCCTGGACCGAAACGCGAAACTGGATCTATTTGCAGACGGGTTCGGTTTCACGGAAGGTCCGGTGTGGGACGAAGCGGGCTTTCTCTACGTCAGCGATGAAACTCTGAACAAGATTTTCCGGGTGTATCCGGGCGGCAGGAAAGAAGCAGTGATTTCCCTCGGCGATCCAGACGGCAGCACCTACGATGGAAAACATCGTCTGCTCGACTGTGCGAGTGTTCTGCGCGCCATTGTCGAGGTCACTCCGGACGGACACTACAATATCCTGGCGGACCGTTTTGAAGGAAAGAGATTCAACGGTCCGAATGATGTTGTGATCGGTCCGGACGAAGCCGTTTACTTTACTGATCCAACGCTTGATCTGGTCAAAGGAGAGAAGCAGGAGATTCCGTTTCAAGGCGTCTATCGCTTGGACGACAAGGGCAAAGTCCGTTTGCTCACGAAAGATCTGTCGCAACCCAATGGGCTGGCTTTTTCCCCTGACGGTAAGCATTTTTACGTGGACGATAGCGAACGGAAGAGTATCCGTGTGTACGACGTTGAGCGGGACGGTAGTCTTTCCAATGGACGTGTCTTTGCCGAGGAGCCCGGAGGTCCGCATGAAGGCGTGCCGGATGGTATCAAGGTCGACCAGATCGGCAATATTTTCGTAACCGGACCAAAAGGTATCTGGGTATGGGATCCGCAAGGCCATCATCTGGGCACCATCGCGATGCCCGAACAGCCTGCTAATCTTGCATGGGGCGACAAAGACTACCGCACTCTCTACATCACAGCTACGACGTCGGTTTATCGCTTGCGGACAAAAGCGCGGGGATTTGTTCCTTATCTGAAGAAGTGAAAGTCGCTGCCATCGCCCGCCACGTCGCGATTGGACGAGTCTGATCAGCGTGGCCTATTTAACCGGCAGGTGAATGAAAAGACCGAGCCCGCCCGACTTGAGTATGACGACTTTTGAAAAGTCATTGATCTTCGATAAGTTCTACCGCGGCAGGAATGAGCAATATCGCGTACAAGGAACCGGCATGGGACCGGCGATTGCAAAAGCGGTTCTGGAAGCGCACTCCGGCACGATTCGCGTCACTAATTAGTGCTGATGCCCTGATTCTCAAGTAGGATTCTCCCATGCCTTCTACGCCGCTTTCCCGACGCTCTTTTCTCGCTTTGTCAGCGATGCTTCCCCGGGCTTTCACTGTCAGGGCATCCACATCCATCCCCGTCGGCCTCGAGTTGTATTCCTTGCGCGAGACATTGAAAAAAGATCCCGAAGCCACTCTACGTGCTGTCGCTCAGATGGGATACGAAGGCGTGGAATTTTATGCGCCGTATTTCGACTGGACGGAAAGTCAGATCAAGCAGACTAGGAAACTTTTAGACGATCTCGATATCCGCTGTTTTTCGACCCATAACGACGGAAGCCATTTGAGCCCAGAAAACATTGATCGAACCCGCGACATGAATCTAATTCTAGGAAGCCAGTATGTGGTCCTCGCCTCTGCCGGTCAGAAAACCAGTTTGACGGAATGGCGGTCCGTGGCAGATATGCTCAACATTGCCGCCGAAAAGCTGGAACCAGCGGGATTGAAAGCCGGTTATCACAATCATCAGCTTGAGTTCACACCCGTCGGAGGTCAGCGTCCCATCGAAATCTTGGCCAAACATACTAAGCCATCCATCATGTTGCAACTCGACGTGGGAACATGTCTGGAGGCGGGCTCGGATCCGGTGGCATGGGTTCGCGCAAACCCGGGCAGAATTCGATCCATTCATTGCAAAGACTGGTCGCCCGATGCTGGCAAGGGATACACGGTTTTGTTCGGCGAAGGAGCGGCGGATTGGAAAAACATCTTTGCAGCCGCGGAAGGCACCGGTGGAATCGAATACTACCTCGTAGAACAGGAAGGGAGCAGATTTTCTGAACTCGAAACCGCCCGGAGATGTCTCCAAAGTTTCCGTGCGAAGCATGCGGGCTGATGGGCTCTATGATCAAGCCTTTCAGGTGAAGCGAGACCGGTTTTAGATCTTGGACAACAATGATCCGGTCTCGCGGGTATCTGTCATGCAATTAGTTCTTTTCGTCTTTTGCTTCGGCAATTCGTGCCTGGTGGCCTGCATCTGACACGGCCCTCATGAATGCGTCCGCACTTCTCGGGGTCGACACTCTGCCCGAAAGGATGTTGCGGAATCTCACGTTCTTGCCGTAAATGGCTTTAGTGGAATCGTCATCCTGCTGTACGACCGCACCTTCGAGTGTTATGCCGGCGAACAGCCCTTTGGAGCGCGAGTAGGTCAGCATTTGAGTGTTCATCTTCCAGTCGGTTCCCGCGGAAGCATGACGGCCAACCGGACCTGCAGCCGCTGATCCTTCGCCGCTCAATTGAAATTTACTGGAGAGCAGATGCTGGAAGCCCTGGTCGTTCATGACCAACATAACCAGGTCCACGCCTTCGACTCCGATCTGCAATCCCCAACTTCCTCCACCAACGGAGACGAACGCTGGGGCACTCCAACCATCCGATGTACGGCAGGTGGCCACGCCACGTCCGTGCTTGCCACCAAAAATGAAGCCGCCTTTAATCAGGTCTGGCACCACCAGGATGCATTTTGCATTGCTCAGCACTTCTTCCGGGATGCCTTTGTCTGGCGTTGACATGATCGCGTGCAGAACATCCACAGATTTTTGCAGCCGGTCAACCGTGTCTTCCCGAGCGGAACCTGCCCATGCGAATGTTCCAACCAAGCCTATGAAACTCATCAACAACACTGACATTGTCTTTTTCATGAATGATTCCTTTGCGAACTGCGGACTAAGAGGAGACAACTTCAGATGGGCTGACTTAGCTCAGAGGACCTGAAAGAGAAGACGTGCTCGTCTCTACATCATGATCGCCCAGGCTGGAGAGAATAGCTGGTCTAAACTGCTCACTTGTATTTGGCCCAAAAACAGGTTGGCAGGATTGTCCCAATCCCGAACTGATAGTTCATGCTGCAACACGAGCAATTTTGCACAGAATGATCGGGCGTGGACGTGTCATCGTGACCTGTGCGGTATCGATCCTCACATCTCTTACAACCATTAAGCGCGGCCCGTTCGGCGCCGGATTAGGAAAAGCGAAATTTCAGCCATGGACTCATTTGTGAATAGCTTTCTGGTGCGCGTTCATACAGTGCTCGGATTGATCACTGACTCCTTGAGGAAGTTCTTTGGCATGAACGACAGGGATTTCGGATCACAAAGGATGTGCCCCTTCTGCGGGCTAATAACGTCGCGGCGGAAGACGTGTTGCCTGGAGTGCGGCAAGACGCTCAAACCGGCTTAAGCGGCACTGTGGGGCTGGTCAGAATTGGACAGTTCCATTCCGAATCCTTCGCCAAACTTGGGCGAAAAAGGCCCATTCTTCTCTTTGGTTGCTAGTTGAACAATATTGGCATGCGGTTGTGCCGCTCCTTCGCGTGATTTGCCGGGACGCCGCAGACGTATCGGCTTTGGGAACGTGAGCTTCCCTTCGCGACGCTGTGCCGGCGTCACACTCGGGACGTAAATAAACGGTCGCCAATAGGAAATGAGCGCCGTCGGACTTGGCGACGATGGCATCCACCGACTTCACTGCATCATCGGGCAGCTCCAGGCCGTGGGACCCGCGTCCGGGCTCAATCGGCAAACTCCAAATAGGTCGCAAGTCACGAGGCTCAGTGCAGGTTAGCAGCTGGCAAGCTGAGCAATACCGACCAGATATCCCGAGCATTGAAGTCTAGGATATGCGTAGAAGATTTTTTTGACGCCGTGAGGCCACAATGAAAAAACAGTACCTTCACCTCTCCACTTATTCGTGTGACAAATGTCGAGGGCCAGTGGTTTCGGGCTTCATCGCGGTGCGCGAAAATGAAATATCGAAGGAGACTGGTACCAGGCAAGTAGGCGCGATTTGCCTATCATGCGGCCACAGGCAAAACAAAGCTACTGAGCCCGGACGCGCTCGTCATTTGCCGCAGATTGAATGGGGGCCGGTGGGAGCGATAAATGCGGGTGATCCAAGAACCGCTTTCGTAGAGACGCGCTCAATCATGCAGAACTACGTTGAGCAGCGAACTGTGGACTTGCAGACCACCGTTGTAGTGAATGAAACCCAATTTCCTGAACCGGTTCATGAAGAAGCTCACTCGGGAACGAGTCGTACCCACCATCTCGGCTAAGGTTTCCTGACTGATCTTGGGGACCACGGTTTCCGGAATGCCCTCTTTGCCGAAATGAGCCAGCAATAGAAGGACGCGGGCCAATCTCTTTTCACTGGAGTTGAAAAGTTGGTCGACCAGATCCTCTTCGTA
>MNDG01000117.1:1720-10555 GCA_001914815.1 Acidobacteriales bacterium 13_2_20CM_55_8 | reverse complement strand
ATCCATGCCGCAGGTCACCGGCGCGGTAGGGTGCGTCCATCACTTCCATGGGAGTCTCCAGGCCACGCTTGGACGGTCGATCTTCCGGAGCCAGGGGTAGGGCGTCCTGGATGTCAGCGACGTACTTTTGAAACATCGCCATCTCCTGACTTTCCTTCGAGTTGCGAATCAGTACAGCGGTGCCGTAGGTACCCTTCACCCCAAGCAGTCCGTCATCGTAGGTCTCGTATGGAGCAAAGATTATGTCGAATTTAGGGTCTTTCAGGTCCAACCAAGCCAAGTCACTCTTGAAATAGTCATCGCTTAGCAGCGCGTCCGCCCTCAGACGCAAGAAGTTTGAAAAAGCAGGATCCGCACTCAATTGGGCCGCTTCACTTAAATCCCTGGCTGCCGGCTCAAGAAATGAACGATAAGCAATGTGATAAGGGAGGCCCTCCAGCTGATCGCCATGCCAGCGAACTACGGTGGTAGGACTGTAGATTTCCGCCTTCTTCTCTGGATGATCTTTTACATACTGTTCAATCTGTTCGCGAGTAAGCCCCTGAGGGTAAAAACCTCGTCCCGGCGGTATAGACGCGGCACCAACGAAGGGCTTGTTCTGGTCGAGCAGATCGAATCGTGAGGCATTAATCCACAGGTAGCGACGCAGTTTTTGATCTTTCGGGTTCTTGCTTCCAGCCAACGATTGATAAAGGGTCAAAGCTTCCGGATCGATCTGCCGCCAGAAAATTTCCTCAAGATAGCGGGACGCGTCCACCAGCTTCTGCACCAATTTCTGCTCACGTGCGGTGAGCCCAGCAGATTGAAATGGCATGCGGACTCTACGGAATCGCGCTAGCCGCTGGTCGAGATCAGGCACGACTTGCATTCCGGCCGATGCCGCGCCCTTGGCCGCGGAGCCAGTCATTGGTCTGGGACTCTGTGGTTTAGAAATCTTCTGTGGGGAAGCCGAAACCATCATGAGAGAAAAAATCAGCACAGGAACTACCGAGCCTGGGATCGTCATGAACAAGGAGATTCTAACAGAGCAATCTCGGTGTCCGCCTTCCCCGCATCTTGCCAATCAACACCAGACATTTATGATGTTCAGGATGTCGCAACCAACAAAATCGGACGGAGCGCAGACGCTGCTCATCGACGCCGATGACACGCTGTGGGAAAACAACATCTATTTCGAACGCGCCATCACCAGTTTTATCTCCTTTTTGAACCATCATGAATATTCTCCCCAGCAGGTTCGCGAAGTTCTCGACGATGTGGAGCGTGAATGCATCGTCAGCCACGGATACGGGCTCCACAGCTTTGCTCATGCTTTAGCGCGGACCTTCGAACGATTGGCTGTCGAGCCGCTCACACCAGCTCTACACGAAACCGTCTCTGGATTCGCTCACGCCATTGCAGAGCATCCGATCGAGATTCTTCCGAATGTGCCGGAAACGCTGCAGTACCTCTCCGGACGACATCGATTGATCCTGATGACCAAGGGCGCCCTCGCTGAACAATTCGGAAAAGTTGAGCGCTCAGGACTGAAAGAACATTTTTCAGCCGTAGAGATCGTCGCGGAGAAGAATGCTGCAACTTATCGAGAAGTAGTTTCTAAATACTCTTTGCCGGCGGACTCCACGTGGATGATTGGAAACAGTCCCAAGTCTGATATCAACCCAGCCCTGGCAGCCGGCATCAACGCCGTATTCGTGCCCCACGGAGACACCTGGATTCTGGAGCATGAAGAAGTTGCGACGGTAGAAACACCGAGCCGCTTGCTGGTGGTGGAGAGCTTTGCCAACCTCAGGGAACATTTCTAGCTACTAGGTGACGGTCACTAGCTGCTTAACCAGCGTGTTACTCTCTTTTTGCTCTGGTTTTCTGCTCCCACAACTGTTGGCAGTGCAGAAAGACAATTTTCGACGGCTCCTGCGGACGGTGGAAGCTTTATCCGATCTCGGCCCGCAGATGACTGCCGAGCGCGAGTTCCCGCAGAGCGCGCGCGCCATGCTGTCTGCCGTGCTGCAAGCCGGCGGGGCTCGGGAAGCTGTGCTCTTCACCTATAGCGACCGGCCATCGCTTCTCAGTTCCATCGCGTCGGATGGATTCGCACTGATGCCAGAGCCGGCAGTGATCCCGCTGTTGCCGAAACACTTCCACGCCCTGCAATCCGCGCGCGGCCCGATCATCCTGAATGCAGGTGTCTACGATGTCTATCTTAGTTCCAATGGAAACGTCGCCCCCGAGCTGTTCAAGTGCATTGCTCCGCTGAAAATCGCCAGCAAGCTCGTAGGAATGGTGGCGTTGGGCCGTCGCGACGGCGATGCCATTTACGACATCGACGAGCTCGAAGCTCTCGATTTGCTGTGTCACTACATTGCGTTAGCTGTTCATAACCATGCGCTCACTCAAACCCTGGCTCAGCGAGTTTCGGAGAATCTGCGTCTGCTCGGCTCCCTCCATGGTTTCTACGACACTGCATTGGAAGCATTCGCGACCGCTATCGACATCAAGCACGTAGACATTCACGGTCACTCACTGCGCGTTGGACGCTACGCCTCGGGAATAGGGGAAGCCATGGGCGTGGAACCGGGCGACATTGCAGCGCTTCGCTCCGCCGGATATTTGCACGACATCGGCAAAGTTGCGGTAGATAAGCACCTCTTTGGCAAGCCCACCGCGCTCGACGCGGAAGAATTTCGGGAGATGGCCGATCACACGGTCGTTGGCCACCAGATTGTGAGTGGGGTACAGTTCCCTTGGCCGCGCATCCCCGAAATCGTGCGCTCGCACCACGAGCGCGGAGACGGTTCAGGGTATCCCGACGGACTCGTCATGGAAGACGTGGCCATGCCGGTACGCATCGTCGCTCTGGCTGACACTTTTGATGCCATGACCAGCCCGCGTCCTTATCGCGAACCTATTTCTATCGGAGGCACGCTCAGTGAGATCGTGCGCATGACGCCAGAAAAGTTCGATCCTAACGCGGTGCATGCGCTGCTCGTACAAGTCCGTCGCGACGCCGTGGGCAGTAACCGGGCACCATTCTTCGAAGATCGCATGGCAGCCAATATCTCCCCTGTAGATGTCGATCATCTCGCAGCTTCCCTGCAACACAAAATCACTCACGGAAGACTGTACCTGACGTAGCAGCTGGGCAAATTCCCCCGTCAAATCGTAGTGATAGCACCGGGCAGGGTTCACCATTTCAGAAACTTTTCAGCTGCTCAGGGTTCATACTTTAGAGCCATCTTCGGAACAATATGCAATTTTCGAGCCGGAAAAACGCATTGATATTGGTGATGTGCCTGCTGGGACTGTTTTCAGCCAACCTGGCGCTCGGCAAGAAAAAGGAGCAGCGAAACTTTGTCACCCAGATGGACCAGCCGGAAATGGCTCTGCACGCACTGAACCGCCTGACTTTTGGCGTAAGACCCGGAGACTTGGAACGCATCACGACTATGGGCTTGGACAAGTGGATTGATCAGCAACTTCATCCCGAAAGAATTAACGACAGTGCTCTTGAGGCCCGCCTCTCCCCATTTCGCACGTTGCGCATGGACACTCGCCAGATCGTGGAGAATTTTCCACCTCCTCAACTGATCAAAGCAGTTGCCAATGGAAAGCAGCCGCTTCCGTCGGATCCGCTCAAGCGGGCTGTGTACCAGGACCAGATCGAGCGAATGCAAGAGAAGCAGGATCGTAAACAGCTGACCTCTGACTCCGATGTCACCACCTCGACTGGAAAGGCATCGACGTTCAGCGACGAGGAACGCATTGACCGTCGCGACAAGCGCGTGAGTGCAGATCTAGCGGCGCAGGAACTTCTGGATATGGACCCCGATCAGCGCCTCAAAGCGATCCTCAAACTATCGGCTGAGGATCGGAGAGCTCTCTCCAACGAATTGAAACACGAGAAACGTGATGAGTGCATGGAGGGCATGACTCCGGAACAGCGCGAAACTGTGATGGCCCTCAACAATCCCCAGCAGGTGGTGGCGAACGAATTGATCCAAGGAAAAATTCTGCGCGCAACCTACAGTGAACGCCAACTACAGGAAGTAATGACCGACGTCTGGTTCAATCACTTCAACATATTTATCGGCAAGGGAGAAGACCGCTACCTGCTCACCAGCTACGAGCGTGACGTCATTCGGCCGCGTGCCCTGGGCAAGTTCGAAGACCTGCTGAGAACAACCGCACAAAGCCCGGCAATGTTGTTCTATCTCGACAATGCGCTTAGCGTCGGGCCCAACTCCGATTTCGCCAACGGAATTTCGAATCGCGCCTACAAGAAAGCAGGCAAGAAGCGTAACCGGAATGCGGGGAGAGGAAATCAGGCCAAGGGCAAGCGCGGCGGTTTGAATGAAAATTATGGGCGCGAACTCATGGAGCTGCATACTCTGGGCGTAAATGGCGGCTATACCCAGAAAGATGTCACCGAAGTGGCACGCGTCTTCACCGGGTGGACTCTTAAAAAGCCTAAGCAGGGCGAAGGTTTCACTTTCGAAAACAGCATGCACGAACCAGGCGAAAAGTGGGTTCTCGGCCATCGCATCAAACCAAATGGTGAAAAGGAAGGACTGGAGGTCTTGCATATTCTGGCCCGGCATCCCTCCACGGCAAAGTTCGTGTCGAGCAAACTCGCGATCCGTTTTGTTTCCGACAATCCTCCGCAGGCCCTTGTGGATCGCATGGCAGAGACCTTCCGCAAAAAAGACGGCGACATTCGCGAAGTGCTGAAGACCATGTTGCACTCACCGGAATTTTGGTCGGCCGATGAATACCGGTCAAAAGTGAAGACTCCATTCGAATTCGTCATCTCGGCGTTGCGCGCAACCGGCGCAGACATTGGCGATGCCGTGCCCCTGGCCCGCCAACTGCAGAGCCTGGGCATGCCGCTCTATGGCATGCAACCCCCGACGGGTTACTCCATGAAGGCCGATGCCTGGATGAGCTCTGCCGCGCTTCTGGGACGCATGAATTTTGCTCTGGCACTGACCTCAGGAAAATTGAAAGGCCTGAAGCTGGATCCCGGTTATCTATTGGGAACAAATGGAACGGCGAGCGATCCGCAACAAACTTTGGCCGTGCTTGAGAACAACTTGCTTGCCGCTGACATATCCAGACAGACTCATGACACAATTGCTACCCAACTGCAAGACGCGAAGCTCGGCGGCAGGCTCGGTGACCAAACCCGCTTACCGAGCTTCAGCGTAATCGCGGGCTTGCTGCTGGGATCGCCGGAATTTCAGAAAAGGTAGTTGGAGCTATTATGTCCATCACCCGTCGCGTTTTCCTTCGCAATGGCGCAATGGCGATCGTGGGCACGACCGCGATTCCCGGTTTCCTCACCCGAGCGGCTTTTGGCGCCGAATTGGCGGGAGACAAGAAAAAGCGACTGGTGGTCATTTTTCAGCGTGGCGCCGCCGATGGCCTGAATATCGTGGTTCCGCATGGCGAACCGGCTTATTACTCAATGCGGCCATCCATCAATATTCCTCGTAGTGCAGTGATCGACTTGGATGGCTTCTTCGGACTTCATCCCTCGTTGTCAGCATTCCAGCCGCTCTGGCGTCAGCGCCATCTGGCGATTGTGCACGCAGCCGGCTCGCCCGATTCAACGCGCTCACATTTTGATGCGCAGGATTTCATGGAGTCTGGCACGCCCGGTCTGAAGACCACTCAGGATGGTTGGCTGAATCGCGCTTTGCATGCTCTACCTCAAGCATCGAATCGATCTGCCTTCCGTGCCATCGCCCTGGGACCTTCCCTGCCACGGATTCTTTCGGGCAGCGAACCTGCGGTCGCCCTGAACAACATCAACGACTTCGGAGTTGGCGGACGAAATCCGAATGCGGCGCCCATCGCAAATACGTTTGAAGCAATGTACAGCCAGTCGGTAGATTCGGTTTTGCACGGCACCGGAAAGGAAACCTTTGAAGCGGTAAAAATGCTGAAGTCTGCCGATCCATCGAAATACATTCCCGCGGCAGGCGCCAATTATCCTCGCGGCCGTTTTGGCGATAGTTTGAAACAGTTGGCACAGCTCATTAAGGCGAACCTTGGCGTGCAAGTGGCATTCGCGGATATCGGCGGCTGGGACCACCACGTCAATGAAGGCGGCACACAGGGTCAGATCGCGAATATCCTGCGCGAGTTCTCGCAATCCGTAGCGGCTTTCTGGACCGACTTAGACGATCTCGCAGAAGACACTGTAGTAGTGACCATGTCAGAGTTCGGCCGCACAGCGCGCGAAAACGGCAACCGCGGCACCGACCACGGCCACGCCAACGTGATGTTCGTGATAGGAGGGCCGGTGAAGGGTGGCAAAGTGTACGGGCGCTGGCCAGGACTCGACCAGTCCCAGTTATATGAAGGCCGCGATCTCGCTGTCACTACTGACTTCCGTCGCGTGCTGGGTGAATCGGTTTACCGCCATTTGGACAACCGCTCTCTGGACCAGGTATTTCCCGGATTCGATAACCAACCTGAGAAATTCTTGAACATCCTGGGTTTGTCGTAGCGCCGGCGTCCCGCCGGCTCTCGCTGATCTTGTTCCTCTGCATGCGGCCAGCGCTGCAAAGTGCGCGCTACGTCACACCTCAATCATCACTTCGCCGTTCTCGATTTTTAGCGGGTAGATAGCAAGCTTAGCCGCCGGATTGTGCGCCGCTTGTCCAGTCTTGGGATCCCATTGCCAGCCGTGCCAGGGGCATACCAGCTTATCGCCCTCAATAGTTCCCTGCCCCAAAGGGCCGCCGCGATGCAGGCAAACGTTATCTATGGCAGAAATCACGCCATTCACGTTGGCCACGCAGATTACTTTGTCCCCAAGGGCGAATTCCTTGGCTTCACCCTCGGCAGGCAATTCGGATTGGGAGGCGAGTTTTACGAACATAAAAGCAGCATTCGGCATTCAGCACTCAGCATTCAGTATTTAGCACTTAGCACTTAGCCAAACCTGAGCACTGGGCTGTCATGGCTAAATGCTAATTGCTAAGTGCTGTTTTTATTTTGGTTGCAGCGTCTGGGCGATCATCACCTGGCGTTTGAAGTTCTCGGCCATTTTTTCATCTAAACGCACTTCGGTGGGACGCTTGGCCAGTGACATCTGATCAATCTTGTCCTGCAGCTTGAGCAGGGCGTAGAACGGTGGGAACAATTTTGTCTACACCCTGAAGTACGGCGTAGGTGTTGAACGGGCCTCCGACAGAAGAGCATGCGCCCATGGAGATCACCCATTTGGGATCGGGCATCTGATCGTAAATACGCTTCACCACCGGCGCCATTTTCAAGGTCACAGTTCCGGCCACGATCATCAGATCGCTTTGCCGCGGGCTGGGCCGAAACACTTCCGAACCAAAACGCGCGATGTCGAAACGCGCCGTCGAGGACGCAATCATTTCGATCGCGCAGCAGGCCAACCCAAACGTCATGGGCCACACCGCGGACTTGCGGGCCCAGTTAAAAACATAATCTACAGTGGTAATCAGGAAGTTCTTTTCAAACTTGTTTTGGAGCCAGCCCATTGAGTCTCCTTGAACCCCTTACAACATCCGCCGCGGTTTCATGGCGCGGAACAGTTCAGTTTAGGTGTGCGTGCCGGGGGTGTCAATTCGCGCGCGGGGTAGTACACTCCGGGAAAAATTCAGCTACACCCCCTCCGCCGGGTTCAGATGTCGTGGGGCTGGTCTGGGAAGGAAATGGTTGTTGGTGTAATCGCGCCTGTTTACGACAGTTATCGTTCGGACGAGCCACAGTTGTAGAATAAGCCCGGATGTTGCTGCTCGGCGAAAAACGGCGTACAGTTGCGCAATCGCCTGATTACAACAATCACGGAGGAGAACGTGCCACCCCCGCAAAACTCACGGCGACGCCGTTCCGTCACCGAACGATTGTCCAGAAACGAACGAGCGGCCCCTACGCAGGACAGTTGTTTGTAGCTGTCAGGCAGCATCTTTCAAGGGAATCAGTCGTTTAGCAGAATCGTCGTTGGCAGCATGCTTGCACGTTGTTAGCGAGAACGAAAGCAAACTCCCCGATTGGGACTCGTATCCGTGAACACCATAGGCCAGGACGTGCGCTACGCCCTCCGCACAGTGCTCAAGTCACCGGGATTCGCTATTGCCGCCATCATCGTCCTTGCCCTGGGCATTGGCGCCAACACAGCCGTCTTCAGCCTGGTGAACGCGGTTTTGCTACGGCCGCTCCCCTTCCCCGAACCGCAGCGCCTGATGGCCGTCCGGCTCACGGATCCGAAACAAGATATGTTTGGCTCGTTCGGCGACGCGGACTTCATTGCTTTCCGTGACCAGCAGAAGAGCTTTTCTCATGTGGCTGGCTATGGTTCAGGGCTGAGCGAATTTAACTTCAGCAACGGCAGCGAGCCCGGGCGCGTACGCGGCGTAGCGGTAACAGCGGACTTCTTTGAGACTCTCGGGCTTACTCCCGAACGCGGCCGTACCTTCCAGCCGCAGGACGACCGCGCCGAAGCGCAGCCCGTGGTCGTAGTGAGTCACGAGTTCTGGCAGAGACAATTGGACAGCGACCCGAAGATTGTCGGAACCGCGATCAAGCTCAATGGTCGCTCGTACATTGTCACCGGCGTCATGCGACCCGGCATCCGGTTCCCGCGGAATGAATCGGTAGATGTCTGGCCGCTCATGCGCATACAGACACCGCAAGGGCGTCCGCCGTACTATCTTGCCGTGTTCGGCCGGCTGAGACCTGGCGTGAGCCCGCGCCAGGCCGCAGACGAACTCAGCACAATCGCGCATGGAGTCGAGCAGACGTATCCGAGTTCGACGGCGTGGGTCGGCCGCGTGGAACCTTTGAAGGCACGCATGA
>MNDG01000117.1:0-1691 GCA_001914815.1 Acidobacteriales bacterium 13_2_20CM_55_8 | reverse complement strand
CAACCTGTTGCTGGCGCGAGCCACGGCCCGCCAGAAGGAGATCGGCATCCGCGTCGCGCTGGGTGCCTCTCGAGCGCGCATTATCCGCCAACTCGTTACCGAGAATCTCATCCTTGCAGGTGCCGGTGGCTTTTTCGGTGTTCTCCTCGCCGCGTGGGCACAAACGGCGTTCGTGTCGCTGGGCAGCATGATGCGCATTCCGATGGCGTACCAGGCGACGCTCGACGCGCGAGTACTCTTTTTCACGCTTGGCATCAGTGTGGTCTCAGGCGTTCTGTTCGGGCTGGCGCCCGCGCTTCATGCTGAAGGTGGATCGTTGAACGATTCCCTCCGCGACTCCACGCGCACTAGCTCGAGTGCAGCCGGACTGAGTGCGCGGCGTGTATTGGTTGCGACCGAGTTCTCGCTCGCCTTGGTATTGCTGGTTGGTTCCGTGTTGCTGGTCCGCAGCTTTGTCCGCCTCCAGGAGGTAAATCCAGGGTTCAACAGCGACCACATCCTCACCGCGGAGATCACGTTGCCTTCCGCGCTCTACCGGGATGACAAAGCCATCATCGCTTTCTGGGATGAATTTCTGCGCCGCACGAACGGCCTGCCCGGGGTTAAGTCGGTCTCGCTGACGATCAGCCTGCCGCCAGACCAACTTGCGCTCACTAATCCCTTCACCGCCGAAGGACAGACCTATGACAAATCGCGTCCGCTGCAACTCGCGGAGGAAATGGCGATCGCTCCCGGGTATCTCTCGACACTCGGCGTCCCCATTCTCGCCGGCCGCGATTTCAATGACGCGGACCGCAGCACCGCGCTCGATCCCATCATTATCAACCGGACGCTAGCGGAAAAGTATTTCTCCGGCCAGGACCCAATCGGTCGGCATCTACAGACGGGCGATCCACGTCCTGAGGCGCCGACGGAGACGATCATCGGCGTCGTCGGTGACGTGAAGTACTCTGGGCTCGACGCTCCACCGACGCCGCAAGCCTACAAGATCTACGCCTCGGGATGGGCCGATTTCTGTCGCCGGATGTTCGTCGTGGTTCGCACTCAGGCTGAGCCGGGTACCGTGGCCGGCGAATTGCGCACAGAGTTGGCGTCGCTTGACCACAGCCTTCCACTGGCGAATGTGATGACGATGCGTGAGCGTATGGGCGAATCCGTCGGTGAGCAGCGCTTCCGCACTCTATTGCTCGGTTCGTTTGCAGGATTCGCACTCGTGCTGGCTTGCATCGGGCTGTATGCGGTGATGTCGTATTCCGTCAGCCAACGCACGCGTGAGATCGGCATCCGCATCGCGCTGGGTGGTCGCCCTCGCGAAATCCTGGCTCTCGTGATCCGCCAGGCGCTGGTGTTGTCTGCTATTGGTATGGTCGTCGGGTTGATTGCCGCGTTGGTTCTCACGCGGGCGATGCGCGCCCTGCTGTTCGACGTCACTCCGGCGGACCCGATCAGCTTCGCCATCTCGCTCGGGCTATTGGCTGGTGTTGCGGTGTTGGCCAGCTATATCCCCGCTCGCCGCGCAACCAAGATCGATCCGCTCGCCGCGTTGCGCTACGAATGAGCGCGCCGATGGTAGTACCGGACTAGATCCTTCCGCGCTCGCCCTCTCAAAACATTGTCAGGGATGCGGGATTCTCCGAGGCTGAGGGTACTTAATCACACCGCAGTCATGAAGCGTCACGTCCTTATCTTCG
>MNDG01000051.1 GCA_001914815.1 Acidobacteriales bacterium 13_2_20CM_55_8 | reverse complement strand
ACCGATACCGGACCGATTAAAGAGCGTCTGTTGGAGTTACAGTTGCAGCTGGAATCGAACGAGATTACAGAAGCGGAATATGTCCAACGCGAAGCTGAAATTCTTCGCGAACTTCGCGAGATCGAAAATCGTAAACGGGAACTAGCGGGATTGCCTCCGGAAGAGCGCGGCTGGTAATGTGATCTAGGGCCAGGGCAGAATAAATCCGATTCTATTCCAGGACGCTTGCTGTGAAGAAATTGGTGAAGACGAAAACGAAGAAGCTCGACGGCAGAAAAGTCAAGAAGCTGCCTTCCACCGCGCCTGCTGCCCGGGACGAAGGTCCCCGCTTGCTCCCCTTGGGCGAAGCCCCCAAAGAGCCCTCCCGTTTAGAGCATTACTTGGACCTTGCAGACGCAGCCCTCGGGGCGAAGAACAAGCCAGGATCCTAGCTAGGAAAGTTTCACGCCATAACTCAGGCAGCCTTGCGCCGGGAATAACTGTCCAACGACTTCGCAGTTAACTGGCTGATGTGGTGGTTGAACTTTCGCAAGTCAGAAATCAACGTGGACATATCCGCGGTTGTCAGATGAGTTTGGATCAATCCGTAAGCTGTGTCCGCGAAACGCTGCAAACCGCTGACGATGCTGGAAAGCGGCAGTCCCTCCTTCTTGATTCTCTTGCCATAATCAGTCGCTACCTGGGTTGCATTCGCATTCAATTCATCAGTATTAGCAGCCAGTTGCTCTACCATTGCTTTCAGCAGCCTGCTTAGCTCGTCATTTTGCAGAGCAGAAGAATTCTGTTTCTTTGCGCCCCCCGGCGCGGCGTCGGCGAAACTTGCGAAATTCTCTTTCATCAGAGAGGACAGCCGCCATCCCGTCATGGGACCCGATTTCCGCGAATCTACTTTGTCGCGAACAGATTTGACCAGCGATTCAATTTCCACTGGTTTCACTAGGTAGTCGTCCACCTGGTTCTGTATCGCTTGCAACGCAGTCTCAAAAGCCGGGTATCCCGTCAGAATGAAATTCGTGCACTTCGGCTGAATGTGCCGCATCGCGCTGACCACCAGGAAACCATCACCCTCTTCGCCGATGTTCAAGTCGGAAATCAGCACATCGTAGGGATTCGTATTTATCTCGAAAAGCGCGTCCGACACACTTTCCGATACATGCACCTCGAACCCTGACTCCTGTAAAACCGGCGGCAGCGTGAGCCGAATGCTCGGCTCATCGTCGACGAACAGGACACGAGGACGGTTTTTCGACTCGGCCATGAGTATTTCTCCTTGCGACGCGCAACTATAATTCGGCTGGGCAACACTGAAGAACTTGCGGTTACGTGAAATCATACTCAGTCGCCTACAAAACGCAAGCACCTCTGCAAAAGTAAACTATTAGTGGGGCCCCTGATAGCAGCCCTAGCTGTAGATGGTGCTTGGGAGGAAGGAGGAGAGACCAGCCAGTTCACCTTAATTTCCGCGGCAGTTCGATACAGTAAAACCTGTAGGAACGCGAGTTTCTGTATGTAGCCTAAGTGGGTAGGAGAACGAAGCGAAGGTGCTATGGGCAATCCAACACAGGTGTGGCATATTATTAAACGGAGGTGTCTGGCTCCAGCGCTGCTGAACCCGCGCCGGATTGCCGAAGCAGACCCTCATGCACGCTCGCTTTCCAGCATCTCGGGATCGTTTACTGATGGCACAGAAGGCCGGCCAAGCTCCCATTCAGAACCCGATGTCTTCCAAGCCGGAGGAGATCCGCCTCCCAGTGGCCCCAGAGCTTGAATCCGCAACACAGCTTGCTGAGGAACTGCGCCAGAGAACTGAGCTGCTGAAATTATCCAGAGAAGCGGTTCTAGTGGTCGACTTGTCCGACAAAATCGCTTTCTGGAGCGACGGAGCTGAGCAACTCTATGGCTGGAAGCGAGCCGACGCTTTAGGCAGGTCGCCGCTGGAACTGCTACAGACCCAGTTGCCCCGGCCTGTAGCCCAGATCGAAACCATCCTGCGCAGGGAGCCGCATTGGGAGGGCGAACTCAAGCAGACCACGCGCTTTGGGGCGCGTATTTCTGTCTCCAGCCGGTGGGCGCTTTGGCGCGATCTTTCCGGCCGGACATTGGGACGATTCCAACTCGACAGCGACATTACCCGGCGTAAAAACGTGGAACAGGAATTACGCGTACTTTCAGGCCGCTTGCTGACCATCCGCGACGAAGAACGCCGGCGCTGGGCTCGCGAACTGCATGACAGCGTGGGTCAGCTCCTGGTTGGCATAACCATGAATCTTTCCATAATGCAACGCCAACTTGACGGTGCTGCTCCCCTTGATTCGAAGTTCTTATCCGAAAGCATGCTTCTCACCAACGAAGCTCTTCAGGAAATTCGCACTCTGTCCTATCTTCTCCATCCTCCCATGCTTGATGAGGTCGGATTGGCTTCAGCCCTCCGATGGTTCGCCTCCGGCTTCTCCAAGCGCAGTCAGATTGAGATCGACCTGGAAATTCCGGAATCATTGGGCCGTTTCCCGCGGGATCTGGAGATCGCCATATTCCGCATCGTGCAGGAAACCTTGACCAACGTACACCGCCATTCCGGCAGCTCCACGGCAAAGATCACTATCTGGAGGTTGGCCAATCAGCTCCGGCTAAAAGTGGAAGATAAGGGCAAGGGAATGACCCTCCCCGCAATCGGCAAGGACGATCGGGAAAACGCGATTCTCGGCGTTGGCATCAGCGGAATACGCGAGCGCGTACGGCAGTTGGCAGGACAAATGCAAATTCGTTCGGGAGACTGGGGTACCGCGCTAGAGGCCGTCTTTCCGCTGGAAGAGTCCGATGTCGCCGAGCGCGGCCGTGGCGCAGCCAAGGATTAGCTTAGTTCAAGATTCATGCAGCTTTTTTCCCGCGCCGTCCGTTCTTCTTTCTTCGGCTGAACTTTGTCCTGCTCGCCGCCTTCCTCATGTTTGTTTTCCCGTGTTCTGCTCGAGCATCTTCCCGTCCGAACAGCTTGGTGACGTATTTGTCTTTGCACTCTTCCGAACAAAAATGCACAGCCAGACGGTCGACCGCTTCCTCGCTGTTCCACACCGAAAGAATCGTCACTTCGCGCCGAGCCGCAGTTACCCCTACCGTTTCAGCGGCAAGACCCATCAGCCAGACCTCGTTCGAGCCTTTTATCCTTCTACAAGAGTCACAGGCAAACTGAATCATTGGAGCCTCCCGAATATGAGAGTAGTGGAAGTGGCGCCTCAGGTCAGATGTCGGGCCAGATAAGCAGGTTGTTCTCGCTAGAAGTTGGAGCAGAGTTCCTGGCAGGCTTTATTGCAATCGAGATCGGCTTCTTGGCGTTGCCACGGTACTTGGAGCGGCTGCAGTTAAAATCGCGGAAACCACCGCCTCGGGAGCACGATCCTCCTCGAAAATTTCCTGTACTCCGTTATTGATCGCGGTCTGTAAATTCAGCAGATCAGCCCCAGGCACAATTACGCTGGCGAAGGACTTCGGAAAAACCAAATGAAACACACCGGCTAGCGGCCATCCGTCACCGGATTCTCCTAGCTGCGACGATATGATTGCAACCTCGAAATAATGCTGCGTGATCGCCAGCAGCGCAGTGGGTATATCGCGCGCGACTACAGTTGAGAACTGAGCCCCGGTGAGCAGCGCCTGATATTTCGACAACATCGTCAAGTCCGGATGCACCACGAGAGCCATTTTTTGGCGTGCAACGGTGCTCATGCCCGCCCTCGCCTCGCTTGGCCTCGCCACACCAGCAGGCGGTGCAGCGCATTCTTCAAATCATCCAGATCGAGTGGCTTGAGCGCAAAATAATCCACCTGAATCAGTAAAAATCATGATGATCGGACGCGGACGCAGTTTCGCCGCTGCCTCGGCCAGTTCCAGCCCAACGTCTTCCTGCTCCATCCTCAAGTCGGTAAGAATCGCGTCGAACCGGTGGGAGTTGTGGATTAGCTTAAGCGCCTCCGCGCAGCTGCTTGCCGTCGTGATTTCGTACCCATCCTCTTCCAGCACCAGTTTCAGGGTAAAGAGGACATTGGTTTCGTCATCGACGATCAGAAGGGTGGGTTTTTGAGGCATCAAAAGGACTCTGCGTGATAAATTATTATACTCGAACCGGTTGGCCAGAGAAGAAGCTGGCTGCGAGGCCTTGTGTAGCCCGGAAAGGCAGAAATATCACAAGTCTTTGGCAAACCGCAGGCGCGCCCAGGAATCCAAGTAAAATCCAAGCTGCATGGAGTATCCGCTTCGTGACCTCTCCGGCCCGCCCCGTCGTCCTCGTCGTGGAAGACGAACCCTCGATCTTATCGACATACAATATGCTTCTAGAGGAGGAGGGGTACGAGGTGTCCGCATGCGCTACTTACAAATGTGGGCATCAGAAGCTCCAAGAACGTATCTATGATGCTGCTTTAATCGATATTTCACTGGAAAAGGAAGACTTGGGCTTGGTGCTGGCCCAGGAAGCGAAAGATCTCAGCCGTCCGCCCGTCGTAATCCTCTCCACCGGCTATCCCACTCTGGACCGCCTTAGAAGAGCATTGAACCTCCAGGTCGATTACCTGGTGGTCAAACCTGCTGAGGCCAACGAGGTCACAGGGGTTCTGCAGCGTTCCCTGGCTCGTCGCGAATTGCTGCGGCAAATGGCTGCAGACTAACTGTCCATTCCACTTAACGTTAAACCTTCAGCATCCCCCAAACGACTTTCGGCGTCTTAATTTCGGCGTTTCCGGAGGAAAACACAAATGCACACCGTCGTCGGAATCTTCCGTACCCGAGTTGCTGCTGATCAGGCATTGAACGGGCTGCTCAAAAACGGAGTACCACAGCAATCTATTATCTTCCTGACCGGTGATCGGCCCCAGGCTGAAATCGCCTCAGTTCCTACCACCGACGCCGAACCCGACGGCATGGGCAAGACTCTTGGTTCCTATGTTGGCGGTATTGTGGGAGCTGGCGCCGGACTCTATCTGGGCAGTGCTTTGGCTAGCCTGGTTGTGCCGGGCGTAGGCCCGATCCTAGCTGCTGGAATCGGAGCTGCTGCCGCTCTCGGATTGGGCGGGGCCGCCGCCGGCGGCACCGTTGGCAATGCGACCGAACACGCGATGGATGAAGGTGTCCCCAAAGATGACATCGTTCTATATCGTGAACTGCTGAAACGCGAGCGCTCGTTAGTAATAGTCAACGTCGGTTTGGAGGAACTCGCTGCCGCCGCACGTTCAGTGATGCTGCAAAACGGCACAGAAGACATAGAGACCTTCCGGAAAAATCTGCAAGAGGCGGCATAGAAAAGCCGGCACTCGACGAAATCTTCCCCACCTCCTATGATGGACAGAGCACGTCATCATACGAGGTAATCTCATGCCCGAACCGACTTATGAAGAACTCAAAGCAAAACTAGCCGAACTCGAAAAACAGGGACCACGTCGCACTGGCAGTCTGGAATTTCGCGTCAGTGAAAAAGGTGGCGTAAGCGTCTACGGTCTCGGCCGCTTCCCGGTCACGCTCTACTACGAGCAATGGACGCGCCTGCTCGACGCCGCTCCCAAACTTAGCGAATTCCTTGAAGAAAATAAGTCCAAACTTAAGCTCAAAGGACAATAACCTCGAGAAAGAGCAGTATCTTTACCTCACGACTCGCGGACGCAAGAGCGGTGTGCCAAGAGAAATCGAGATCTGGTTCACTCATCGCGAGGGACATTTCTATGTCATCGCGGAGTACGCCACCTCAAACTGGGTTCAAAACCTGATCGAATATCCCGAGGTCCAGGTAAAAGTAGCGGAGAACAGTTTTAAGGCTCGCGCTCGGGTGATCCCCAGTGAAACCGATCTCAGTCGGCGAGTGCAGCAACTTTCCCGTGACAAATATGGTTGGGGCGACGGACTGATCGTAGAGTTAACGCCTGAGAACCAGGAACCGAAAACTGAGAACTGAATTTAAGCGTTCACGACTTCCTCCGTGATCCTCCGTGTCCTCTGTGGTTGAATAGTTCGCATGTCTTCGGAAGATATCCTGAAGCTGGCTCCGCCGCCAGCCGATGCACGCCTCCCCTACGGCAAGGATTCCAACCAATTCGGAGAGCTTCGCCTTCCCAAGAATGAGACCAAAAAATCTTCCGCTGTACTAATGAATATTCATGGAGGCTTTTGGCGCTCTAAATACAGTCTGGCGCATGCCGGCCATCTCTGTGCTGCCTTGACTGCAAGAGGATTCGCTACTTGGAATGTTGAGTACCGCCGTGTAGGAAATCCCGGAGGAGGATGGCCTGGGACATTCGAAGACATCGCCAACGCCTATCGTTTCCTGCCCCAAATTGCCAAGCATTACAACCTCGATGTCACCCGAGTCGTGGTGATGGGCCACTCTGCCGGAGGACAGCTAGCGCTTTGCCTCGCCGCGCATGAGCGCACGGTCAGGGCTGTGATTTCGCTGGCCGGCGTGGTCGATCTCCAGCGCGCCTGGGAAGAGCACCTCAGTGATGATGCTGTCGTGGCGTTTCTCGGTGGCAAACCTAAAGATGTCCCGGAACACTACGAAGAGGCCGATCCCATGCAACTAAAAATTGCCTCGGCCACGCAGTGGCTCATCCATGGCGCCGCAGACTCAGTCGTCCCTCCACCATTCAGCCGAAACTACGCGGAACAAAAGAAGAAGCGCGGAGAAGATGTTCACTATCTCGAAATTTCGACGGCGGGCCATTACGAACTGATCGACCCCCACTCCAACGCCTGGCCGAAAGTCGAAAGCACCGCGCTACACCTGCTCACTTGAATTGCTTGCCTTTGGGTAGCGCAGCGCTTCCAGCTTGCGAATAAAGAATGTCCCGATCCCGGCTTTAGCCGCCGCGTTTCGCCTCGACGAATTCCTCCGCGACAGCGACTATCGCACCCGCCGCGGAGGGGCAAAATAACTTAGCCCAGCGCTTCAGCGCTGGGTACATGGAACATTTGGAGAAAGTGCCAGAGGCACGACACTCGCCACGCATGAAAAGTTTTTGGGTGGCGCAGCGCTTCCAGCGCTCTGCGAATAAGGTCTCATAGAACAGGGGCTTCAGCCCCTGGATTACCTGATCCTAAATTACGCGCAGTATCTCAATACCAGCGCAGAATTCTTTGACCCAAACGCAATGCAATTGCAAATAGCATGCTCAATCGCCTTCTTTCGTCCGACGTCCGGCACGTAATCCAGATCGCACTCCGGATCAGGAGTCTCCAGATTAATGGTCGGCGGAATCTGTCCGGTGCGCATGGCGACTAGAGTCGCTGCCACACCCGCAGCCCCGCACGCCCCCTGAGGATGCCCAATCTGCGACTTCAGGGCCGACATCGGCACCTGCGGCGCATGCTCTCCCAGCACCAGCTTCAACGCGCGCGTCTCAATGCGGTCGTTCAACTGTGTCGAGGTTCCGTGCAGATTCACATAATGCACATCCTTCGGCCCGATGCCCGCTTCCTTCATTGCCAGCCCGATGGCGCGCGCCGGCTCCTCGCCACACTCTTGCAGCCGCACGCGATGAAAAGCCTCGCAAGTAGAACCGTAACCACAAACCTCAGCCAGCATGCTCGCTCCCCGCGATCGAGCATGCTCGTATTCTTCGAGCACGAACATCCACGCCCCCTCAGCCAGCACAAAACCGTCGCGATCCACTGAAAATGGACGGGAACCTTTCTCCGGAGCCTGATTCCACGAGTCGGTCAAAATCTTCATCAGCAGAAAACCTTTTACGATGCCGAGGGCGATTGGGGCATCTGCGCCGCCGCTAAGCGCCATATCCAAACGCGTCGGTCGAAGAAGTGCATCCCGTGGTCACGACATGGCTGGGTCCGCGCAATCCGAAGCGCACGCTGAGTTCGCTGGAAAGCGTCCCCATCACTCCCGTGGGCACACAGAACAGGCTCATCTGCTTATATTGTTGATGAAAGAATAAGCGGTATTGTTCTTCGGTGAATTCCTGAGATCCTCCACCCGATCCCAGAATCACTCCGAAGCGGCGTCTTTGTTCCAGGGGCAGGGAAGCGGAATCGATCCCGGCGTCCCGCAAAGCTTCAGTCGCTGCAGCCAGGGCCAATGGCAATACCCGTGATACATGCTTGCGCTCTCGTTTCTCCACCCAGGCCAGTTCATCAAAATCACGCACTTCTCCCGCGATTTGTACCGAAATTTCAGACGGATCAAAACGCGAAATCCGCCGCACTCCGCTGCGCCCCTGCAAAACGCCTTCCGTGAAGGCCGCATTTCCCACTCCGTTAGGACTCACCGTCCCCATGCCCGTGATCACTACACGTCGTTTCACTGCTCACCCCTTGCTGGAGAATATATACGATTTCCAATTTCCGATTTTTAAGCGCACCTACAATCTTGGATGCGACATTCGCCAGCAATGAGGCCGAAAGCCGTCAAAGGTTTGTCAAATATGACGCTGCAATCGCCGAGGTCGAGGCATAAATTGGCAATCGGAAATCGGAAATTGGAAATCCAAAAGTCGGTCGCTGCCTGATACAGCAAAGCCGACACCGTGCCGTATAATCGAGCGTTTTCTGAACGGAGGAACAGTTGGCCTACGAAGATCTGCGTGACTGGATGGCAGCGCTGGAGCGTGCGGGCGAATTGAAAAAGATTCGCACCCCTGCGAATCCCATCCTCGAGATCGCAGAGATCACGGACCGTGTCAGCAAAATGTCCGGTGGCCCCGTGCTCCTCTTCCAAAACGTCGAAGGTCATCCGGGTTCTCAAGTATTGATCAACCAGTTCGGTTCGGCGCGGCGCATGAATCTGGCCCTCGAGGTGGATTCGCTCGACCAGGT
The DNA here is from genome assembly GCA_001914815.1 of Acidobacteriales bacterium 13_2_20CM_55_8. GTDB lineage: Bacteria > Acidobacteriota > Terriglobia > Terriglobales > Acidobacteriaceae > 40CM-3-55-5. The sequence goes on along the minus strand of MNDG01000051.1, from coordinate 17,411 downwards.
TGCCGACCGCATCCGTCATTTCGTGGACGTAAAATCTCCGCAAGGTTTCCTCGACAAAGTGAAGATGCTGCCCATGCTGGCGGAAATGGGAAAATTCTTCCCCAAGACAGTTTCGACTGGGCCATGCAAGGAAGTCATCAAACGTGACAACTTCTCGCTGCTCGACTTTCCTATCCTGCAATGCTGGCCGAAAGATGCAGGTCGCTTCATCACCATGCCGTGTGTAATCACGCGCGACCCCAAAAGCGGTAAGCGCAACGTAGGCATGTATCGCATGCAGATATATGACGAGCGTACAACCGGAATGCATTGGCAGCGCCAGAAGGTTGGGGCGGAGCACTATCGAGAAGCTCTGCGGACAGCGGCTGCCACAGGCCGCGTAGGGACGAGCGACCTCGCCCGTCCGGCGCGCGCGAACTCTGTGCGCGCAGGCGTGGACATCATGGCGCGCACTTCCGGTGGCTCCGTCCTACCCGATGGAGAGCGTCTCAGCGGCAAGATGGAGGTCGCCGTCGCCATCGGCACCGATCCGGCCATCACGTTCTCTGCTATCGTTCCCGCGCCGCCCGGTGTCGAGGAATATTTGATTGCCGGATTTCTGCGGCAGAAGCCCGTTGAATTGGTGAAATGTGAAACCGTCGACTTGGAAGTCCCCGCAACGTCAGAAATTGTCCTCGAAGGTCACGTCCATCTCGATGAGCTTCGCACCGAAGGCCCATTTGGCGACCATACCGGCTTCTATTCCCTCGAAGACCTCTATCCCGTTTTTCATCTGAGTTGTATCACTCACCGAAAAAATCCCATCTATGCCACCACCATCGTGGGCAAGCCGCCGATGGAAGACGGCTGGATGGGCAAAGCGGTGGAACGTATTTTCCTGCCATTGATGAAGCTCACCATCCCTGAGATCGTGGACATCAATCTTCCCGTCGAAGGTATCTTCCACAACCTGATGATCGTTTCCATCAAGAAGTCTTATCCCGGCCAGGCCCGCAAAGTGATGAATGCCATCTGGTCGCTCGGTCAGGCCATGTTCACCAAATGCATTATCGTGCTGGACCAAGACGTCAACGTGCAGGACATTGCCGAGGTCACGCTCAAAGCTCTAAACCACATCGATCCTGAGCGCGACATCCAGTTCACCCTTGGCCCGATAGATTCGCTCGACCACTCTTCGCGCCTGCCCAATTACGGCTCCAAGATGGGCATCGACGCTACCCGCAAATGGCCCAGCGAAGGCTTCAATCGTCCTTGGCCAGACGAAATCTTGATGGATGAGAAAACCAAAGCGCTAGTCGATAGCAAGTGGAAAGCGCTGGCTAAAGATTTGGGAATCGCGTGAGAATTGTATCCCTTCACAACTCACGTAGGGACGGGCACCCTCGCCCGTCCATGCCGAGCGCCAGCTCGGCACCGCTAGGATGAAGACCGTAGGCATCATCGGCGGCATTGGCCCTGAGTCTACGATTGAATACTACCGCCAGATCATTGCCTCCTACCGCGAGCAGAAACCTGATGGGAGTTACCCGTCCATCATCCTCAACAGCGTCAATTTCAAGCCGCTCTTGGACTTGATCCTTGCCAATAAATGGTCTCAAGTGACGCAGCATCTCGTCGGCGAACTGGAAAAGCTGGCCAAAGCAGGTGCGGATTTCGCTGTCATCGCGGCCAACACTCCGCACCTTGTTTTTGACGACATTCGCCGCGAGTCGTCCATTCCTCTCATCAGTATTGTCGAAGCAACCTGCGAGGCGGCCAAGGCCCTTCGGCTGAAACGACTGGGTTTGTTTGGCACACGTTTCACCATGCAGGCTCGGTTCTACCCCGACATATTTTCCCGGGAAGGAATCGAAGGAATCACGCTCGCTGTCCCGGATGAAAATGAGCAGTCCTATATTCACGACAAGTACATGAATGAACTGATCGACGGCATAATTCTGCCGGATACGCGGGAACGATTGCTGACCATCGTCGAGCATATGAAAGAACGCGACGACATTCAGGGCTTGATTCTTGGCGGTACAGAACTGTCGTTGATTTTGCGGGATGCCACGGCTCGCGGCATACCTGTTCTGGATACGACTCGGATCCATGTAAAAGCGATCGTCACGGAATTATTATCACCCCCATAATTAGGTGCCGAGCCCCCGAGGAATCGGCTTTTCCGAGTTTTTCCTTTTTCATCCGTCGCGAACTTCTCGCCGCTCCTCGCATACAATAAGGCCCGCGTGGAGCCGTGGGAATGGTCGGTCAAAGGCTCGGGCACTATCTCATAACCGAACAAATTGGCGCCGGCGGGATGGGCATTGTCTACCGGGCGCGCGACGAGCGCCTCGACCGTGACGTGGCCGTGAGGCTGCCCGCAAGCGGCTACGCAAGGAAGCACTGGCCCTTTCCCGGCTCAACCATCCGAATATCGAAACCGTCTACGACTTCGATACGCAGCAGAACGTTGACTTCCTTGTCGCAGAATTGATTCCCGGAGTCTCGCTGGATCACAAGCTGGCCGCCGGTCCACTGCAGGAAAAGGAAATCGTGCGTCTGGGCACGCAAATGGCGCAGGGCCTTGAAGCTGCTCATGAGGCTGGCATCGTTCACCGCGACTTGAAGCCTGCAAACCTGCGTAATACGCCCGATGGCCGCCTGAAGATCGTGGATTTCGGCCTGGCACAGGATTTCGCAAAACCCGGCACAGCGTCCGTCACCACCAGCGACGCTTCCGCCGGAGGAATCAGTGGAACTCTGCCGTATATCGCACCTGAACACCTCCAAGGCGAAAATGTCGGCCCACGCGGCGATATCTACTCCAGCGGCGCGGTGCTCTACGAGATGGCCACAGGTCGAACACCATTCCAAGAGAAAAGTGGGCCTCTCCTGATGGAAGCAATTTTGAATCGTGATTCTGAAGGCGATGGACAAAGATCCCGACCGCCGCTACCAGTCGGCGCGCGAGTTACGCGTGGACCTGGAAAGGCTGAGTAGCACAACAATCTCGTCCCTCCGCCCGGTGCCACGGCGAAAGAAGGTGCGGACGGCGGGCCTCGTTTTGGCTGTCGTCGCGCTGCTCGTTGTCATCGGATATCGCGTGCATTTCCTCGGCAGCAAGCCTTCTTCTTCCGACCGCATCACGCTCGCAGTTCTACCGTTTGAAGTTCTCACTAACGAAGAGGACGTCGGTTTCCTGCGTCTTGGCATTGCCGACTCGATCATCACCAAACTAGCCAGTTTCGGCCAACTCCGTTTGCGTCCAACCAGCGCCATTCTGCGCTACGAAAAGCAGCAGGCAGATCCGCGCCAGGCGGGACAAGCACTCGCCGCCGACTATGTGGCCACCGGCACTGTGCAGAAAACAGGAGAGCGGTTCCGCATTAGTACCCAACTGGTGCGGATCAGCGACGGCGCATCCGTCTGGGGCGAGCATTACGATCTGGCGCGACCCGATTTGCTCGGGTTGGAGGACACGATCGCCGGAAAAATCGCCACCGCTTTGCGCGTTGAAATCAGCGCCGCCGAACGCGAGCGGCTATATCGGCGTTACACTGCGAATCCGGCTGCCTACGAGCTGTATCTCAAAGGCCGCGCAGAGCTCGCGCGTCTTACGCGCGAGTCCACGCTGGCGGCGGTCGACGCCTTCGAATCAGCCCTGCATCAGGACCCGAATTATGCTTTGGCTCACGCCGGGCTCGCCATGTCATGCGCTCTGATGCGCCTTCGCTATGCTTCCGAAGGCCAGGTCGCCAACTGGGAGGAGCGCGCCCACCAGGAAGCCCAGCGCGCGCTCCAGCTCGATGCCAATCTCGCCGAGGCCCACGAAGCCCTGGCTGCCGTGTATCGCTCTGCCGAATTCGATTGGCCGCACGTCTTCGAGGAAAGCCGCCGCGCCCTCGAACTCAACCGCAGCCTGGAAATGCCCCATTATTATTTAGCGGTCGCTTTTTATCACCTCGGCTTGTTCGACCTGGTGGAGCCCGAAGTTCGCGCCGGCCTGGAGATCAATCCTGCGAATCGCGCGGAAGCATTGCGGGTGCGAGGTTCCACCGCACTCTTCAGCGGACATTTTCAGGAAGCCGAGCGCCATCTCACGGAATTGCGCCAGCTCAGTTCCAGCCAAGTCTCCGACTGGTATCTTGCCCAGGCCATCTACTATGACGGTGAGGCGGGCCGCGCGGAAGAAGTGCTAGCCGCTCTGCACGGCAGCGCCCAGGCCGAGCGCCGTGCTCAAGCTACTCTGGCCAGCTTCCTGGCTGCGAGACACGATAATGAATCGGCGCGAAAGCTGCTGCAAAGCGTCGCCGCGGGCACCTACGTGGATCACCACGTCGCTTACAGCATGGGCGTGGCATATGCTCAACTGGGCGACTTGACCGAGGCGCACCGCTGGCTCACTCGCTCCACCGAGACAGGATTCCCCTGCTATCCCTGGTTCATGCAGGATCCTCTGCTCAAACCTCTGCGCGACGACCCCGGCTCGCAGACTTTGTTCAACCAACTGCGCGAAGTGTGGGGCGCCAACAAGAAGCGCTACGGGTCATCACCCAAATGATTGGAAATACTTGCGACCCGTATCCAACCGCTGCTCGCCCGGACATGCACCTCCGATAGGTGGCGACCGCCGTTCTTACCGCTTAGCATTGAAATATCCAATCTTCTGCACCGGGGCGTGACATGACGCGAAACAACCGTTATTTTGTGCTGACGCTCCTGATTGCCGCCACTTCTGTTTGCTTGGCGGCTCAGGTTTACACCAACATTCCTGCAGGCACATCGCTGCAGGTACGAATCATCGACAAGCTCAGCAGCGAAACTGCAAATGTCGGAGACAGCTTTCAGGGAACGCTCGCCGCCCCCGTGGTCGTAAACGGCCGGACATTGTTCTCCAAAGGCGCGGACGTCACCGGCGAAGTGCTCAGCGTGGAGCGCTCCGGAAGATTGAGCACTCCCGGTGAGCTGCACCTCACTTTACGTACTATCCGTTCCGGCGGACGCACCTACAATCTCGCGGTCGAACCGTTCATGGTCAAAGGCGAATCCCATGCCAAGAGTAATGTGACCAAGATTGGCGGCGGCGCCGGTTTGGGCGCCTTCATCGGCGCCATTGCCGGCGGAGGCAAGGGCGCTGCCATCGGCGCAGGCGTCGGCGCGGCCGCAGGCACGGGCGTCGCAGCAGGCACGGGTAAGAAACCTGCCGAAGTGGAATCGGAAGCGGTGCTGACCTGGGTGACGTCCAATCCGCCAGCCGGTGCCGTGATGCAAGGTCAGGAACGCCAATCCAGCCGCAACCGATATGACGATGACGACGACCGAGATCGGTACCGTCGCTCGCGCTCCAACGACCGCGATGAAGACTACGACAATCAAGGCCCGTCCGAGTTTTCTTCGCACGAGCGCCAGATTATCAGCGACTGCTTTGTAGACAACCGCTCCGGCCTGCCTCCAGGCTTGGCCAAACGCGACCGTCTGCCACCGGGACTAGAGCGCCAACTGCAGCGCAACGGCACGTTGCCTCCAGGCTTGCAGAAAAAAGTGCAACCGCTGCCCGGCGTCTGCACCGCCCGTTTGCCACGCCTGCCGCGTGATTGGGCTCGCGTAGTCCTGAGCGGACGCATCATTCTGCTGGATCCGTCCCAACGCATCGTAGACTTTTTCTGGATGGACGCCGCCGAATAACCATCGCCGAGTCCCACTGATCTGGGTGCCCCGTCCCTTGTCTCTCCGTTTTGTGGAGAGACAGGGCGGGGATTTTTCTGGAGAGCCCAGGTATTCTCGCCCCTGCCTACTGCAGCGGTTTTCGTGCAGAAAGACAATTTTCCGCCGCGCCCTCCAAGTCGTACCACGTTGCACCAGTCTGGTCGGTGCAGAACACGCGAAATCCCGTCACGCCCCGCTAGAGAGGAACAGCGGTCAGCTGATATTGCGTGACCACCCCGTTCGAATCTGTCCGACAGCCGGTGATCGCGAACTTATACCCGTTCTGCGAACCGGTAGCGAACAGGAATTCGTCTGGCTTGTACGTATCGCCGGCCGCCGTGGCTGGCTTGAGCTCGGGCAACTGACAGGCGAAACCTTTCGTGGGATGGGAGGCGGCATAGCTGTTTTGGAGTGTATTGAGCCTGCGGAGTCTAGTTAGCGTGGCGGCTTCGTTAATTCCCTGACGGTGGACACCGAGTCTCGGCACCAAAAGTGCCGCCATGAAGATAACTGCGAGCAGTGTACCCACAGCCAGTGCGATCACCAGGCGCCGCCGCGATTTTCTGCGCCCACGATTGGGGTCTTGGCCTGGTTGCAACTCATCACCTTGGCGCATGGCGTCTCTTGCCTGCATGGCGATATTCTCGCTTCTCAAACTCTAGAGTGGGACGGTTTCCTGCGGACGAGTTTACCTCAAGCTGACGCAGTCATGATGAGGGAAGCGGACACTCGGCTCAACGTCCTACTCAATCAAGTGCCACGCCTCCCGATACTTTCCGTACGGCCCCTTTCGCGGATCCTTCTCCGGATAAATCCGTAAACTCTTCCGTGGCAGGATCGCTTTCAGCGGAATCACATACCAGCAATCTTCCGGCACGATCTGCGCAATCAGGAAATCAATTTCGCCTGTCTTATACGCAATCGACTTCCCGTTCGCATGCCGCTGCGCGTTCACACAATACGACCCTTACTGCAGCGCTGGTGGACTTCACCTGCACCCGCCACAACCGCGTCCCTGTATCCAGGATGAAGTCATAGCGCTCGCCGTTTCCCCACGGTTTCGCCACTCCAAATCCCAGGCTGACCGCCTTCAGCATGAAGGCCAGCTCCGCCGCCTCTCCCTTCTTCTTTGTCCCCTGCTGCGCCAGACACACCCGTCCGGCCCCGCCATGGTTTTCATCGCCCAAAAACACAAATGGCGCAGGCCCGGAGGCTTGCGCCAATCTTTTCACCCTATACTTCAAGCATAGCAAATTGGACGGGGTAAATGGGGACATGAGTCCAAAGTTTATTTCTGGATTGCAATCAGCCGCTTGCCGGGAAATCCACAGTTTTATCCTCTTGACAAGATTTTGCTGAGCTTAGTGAAACAGCCCCTTTTGGGCAAGTGTGGTCGTTGCAGGTGTGGCGCGGGCGCCCCCACCCGCGTGGGTTGACGATGAGTGATTGTAATCGAGCGCCCCTCAAGTACCCGTTACCCTGTGGAACGCCCCATGGTGACTTCGATTGTGCTCTGCCTGACAGACTGGTTAAACCAAATATGATAGCGTTCCAAGTATGGTGGAAAGTTGGCAAGAACTCGCCGCTGCCGCAGCCCAAGAGAAAGATTCCGAGAAACTCCGCTTACTCGTCAACAAGCTGATCCAGGCGCTCGGACAAGAGCAGAAACACGTCCGCGACGAAATCCAGACCCGCATAAAGCGTCACGTGCGAGATATGGAAAAACAGGGTTTAGACCCTTCCATCCCGTAACACTATTCACCAAAATTGAGCTTATCTGGGCTTCAACCTGTCGAGGCGCTTCATCTCGATTTCGAGTGCTTGCATAATTTTGTCTGAGTTGCGTTCGCCATAACCGACACGGAAGACGTAAGACGGGTCAACACGGAGTTGCCTCGCGATGCGAACGTGAATGCCATCGAACAGGCGATGCCAGTGGAGCCGCGCTCGCATTGTTGACTTCGTAAGCTTGGTATGCATTGCCTAATGATCCGACTCGGACAAATGGAAAGCTGTGCACTTTTGAACAGGCAGGCACCCAGCCTGTTATGCGGCATGCCTTTGGATGAGACTTTTGATGATGGAGAGAAAATTTGGGACAGTCTCATCCTTGCTGATGAAACAATCTACATTGCCCATGACCTCTGGCGCCGTCCCGGAATAGAGGACAAAGGGCACATGCGGCTTGATGGCTTTCAACTGTTGGGCGAGTGCCACGCCCGTGGTTCCGCGTAGCATGTGATCAGAAAGAACCAGGGACACTGGCACACGTTGCATAACTGCAACGGCTCTAGAGCCAGTAGTTGCCGTGAGAACTAAATAGCCTTCCTTCTCAAGCAGAGCCTTGCGAAGCTGGAGATAAGCCGCATTGTCCTCTACACACAGGATGGTGGCCTGGTTCGATTGACTACGGGCGGGACGCGCGACTGTCACGTTGTATGCCATGCAGCTTCTCACTTTTGGACAAAAGTCATGATACGTGACAAGCAGAGCTGGAGCAACCCGTCGGAACAATTTCTACGGTATGACAACGAACTGACATTATCCGTGACACGGGAGTAGTGTGAAGGCGTCTCTTCAACGCATCCTTCCGCCGTACCCGTTCTCGGAGACGGTTTCTTGCGACATCTGACAGCTATGCGCTGCGCAAGGAACCGTTATGGCAAAGAAATCGTCTCCTCCACATACCGAATCAGAAAGCACAAACTGGCGGGAACTCTACCGAGACGCCATTCTTGAGTTGGACCCAGCAAAACTATCCGTGCACATCGCTGAAGCGGAGAAAGCGCTTGTCCAACGTGGGCGGGAATTGGCTCAGGAAACTGGAGACAACAGGGAAGAGGAACAGTCTTTGGACGACGCCATGCACTTGTTGCGCGCTCTACACAGCTTCTCGCAGTCCAACGCCTAAGACGTCGTGTAAGAATGGCGTGGACTATTACGACTGCATCGTGGGGGTGCCCCATTTCTCGTGGTTTTCGAGAAGTGGGCTGGCTACGTCCGCTGCCGGACACACCGATGTTCTGCGACGAAGGATGGGCCACCCGCCGAGCCTATGCACCGGCTGCCGACGCTCGCTGTCCTGACTGCTTTGCCGGAGCCAGCACGATCAACGCGACGCCGATGATAATCAGGGCAGCCACGCCCAGCAGTTCTCCGCGTGCGATCACATTAAGGTATGCCTGCACCGCCATAACAGCGGCGTGAGCAAAGCTCGACCACGCGGTGAAGGCGATCAGGCTACGATTCGCCGACGGGTTCCGCACCGCGATTAACAAGAAAATTCCGAGAGTGACATAGAGGCTGAGCATCATCGCGGCCGAGGCTTCGGACCGTAAAAACATCATCAATGGATAAATCCCAGCCGAAAAGAGCAGGCCCACCAATACCAACAGAATCTTCAGCACTCGCTCTCGAATCATTGTGCCCTCCTGCTGATCACATAACGTGCAAAAGACATATTACAGGCGGATGGCCCACACTTCAGCTACCCGGTATCCAAAACGACTGAGGGGGCACCCTCAGTTCGTGTGGATAATCTCCCGCGAAGGGTGGGCCACCCGCCCGTTTTTGAGAGTGTGTCCTTGCCAGTGTGGCGCGGGCGCCCCCCGCCCGCGTGTCTGCGCGATGAATAACGTGGAAGGCTCCGTGGAAGAGCGGCCCTTCAGGGCCGCGTTAAGGCAACAAAAGGGCTTTAGCCCCCGGGCCTAACTGCGTTGCTCGCGTGCCGTCTTCGCCCGCAAGTTGCGGATCAACGAAAGAACTCTCGAGAAATGGGAACAGGGCCGAGCCAAACCCAACCCGCAAGCCGCCGCCCTGGTACTGCTGGTCCGCAAATATCCCGATACGCTCGAACGCATTGATCAAGTAGCCGTCGGGTGATTCTCTTGCCAGGTTCTGCGATTTCTGGAAAAGATGGGCCACTCGCCTTCCCAAGTAGTTCCGCCAGCGCGATCACCGCGGACAATCAGCTCTGTTCACAACGTGGGACTGAACGTGGCACCTTCGTAACTCTGAGTAATCAGGCCGCAGTGCCATTCCGAATTCGATCGATAGCCGTTACTCTGCAATTCAACCGAGAACCGGCCTGCGCCAAAACCAAATTGGCAAGAAACAAAATGGGTACAAAAGCGTTGGAGAAGCGTACTGTCAAGCGAACGAAAATGGTCGTCGGGCTCAGGTTTCCCAAGCCGCAACCGCACGCCCCGGACCTGCTCGTCCACACTTTAGACATCAGCTCTGTGGGGGCGAAGATCGGCGCCCTGCGGGAGTGGGTCCAGCCCGGCAGCGTGCTTCTTATCCAACGCCGTCACACCCGTGCTCGATGCCGGGTCACGTGGTCCCGTAGAATCGGACCGCAAGAAGTCCAAATTGGCATTGAGTTCTTGGGCCGGGACCCTGGTTTCTGGGGTTTGGATCTGGACGATTACTGCGCCGGACTCTGGATATCGCAGTCCGAGCGATGATTCCCGTCACCCGCCCCGTCGGGTAATTACCTTCCACAGACTGAGGTTTCCAGAAAGGCAGGCCGCCCCGCGGAGATTGGGCCACTCGCCAAGTGTGGCACTTTTGCAAGTGTGGCGCGGGCGCCCCCGCCCGCGTGTCTTGAAGATGGCGTAATGGAAACGTGTGGAAGAGCTCCGTGGAAGAGCGGCCCTTCACGGCCGCGTTAAGACAACAAAGAACCGGGCTTTAGCCCCTGGGGTTCATTGCGCTGCTCGCGTGCCGTCTTCGCCCGCAGTGTTGCGGATCAACGAAAGAACTCTGGAGAAATGGGAACAGGGCCGAGCCAAAAGCTGCTGTTGTTCTGCGACTAGGTGTGCCTACTCCCTTTACACCCCCCACCCTCCCCAATTATCCTGCCACCCCATGGACCGACGAACCTTCCTCCAAGGCGCCGCTGCCGGCGCGGCCACACTCGCTCTCTCACAAAATGAACTAGCTGACAACACCAATCCAAGCAGTAGCGACCTCAACCTCATCCAGAAAGAAATCGAAAAGCGCCACGACGAATCCGTGCAGCGCTTGCAGCATTGGATTCGCCAGCCTTCGATTGCGGCTGAGAAGCGCGGCGTGAGCGAAGGCTGCGACCTCACTATGAGTATGCTGGGCGACGCCGGATTTAGCGGGGTCACAAAAATCCCTACCGACGGGCAGCCTGGCATCTTTGCCACGCTCGATGCCGGCGCGCCGCGCACCATCGGACTTTATTTTATGTACGACGTGAAGCAGGCCGATCCCGCCGAGTGGTCGTCGCCGCCATTCGACGCCGCGCTGGTGGATAAACCCGGCCTGGGCAAAGTTGTGATGGGCCGGGGCGCGGTAAATCAGAAAGGTCCGGAGGCGTCGTTTATCGCGGCGCTGCATGCTATTCGCGGCGCGGGCAAAAAGCCTCCGGTGAACCTGGTGATGGTGGCCGAAGGCGAAGAGGAAATCGGCTCACCGCACTTTCCGCAGATCGTGCGCCGGCCGGAGGTGATTGCCGCGCTGCGCAAATGCAGTGGGATTTTCATGCCCTCCGCGGAGCAGGACCTCGACGGCAAAGTGACGATGACGCTCGGCGCCAAAGGCGTGATCGAGTGCGAACTGGTCTCGAGCGGCGAAAAGTGGGGACGCGGTCCGCGCAAAGACGTTCATTCCAGCACCAAAGCGATGCTCGATAGTCCGGCGTGGCATTTGGTGGAAGCGCTTGTGACTCTCGTCTCGCCCGATGGCAACACTCCCGCCATCGATGGCTTTGCCGACAAAGCGCGTCCGCTGTCTGACACAGAAAAAAAGATGATTGCCGAGGCGGCACGGCGTCTCGATGAGAACGTTGCCAAGAAGCAGCTCAGCGTCGATCACTGGATGCACGACGTCAGTTATCAGGAAGCGCTCAAACTACTCCAGTCGCGGCCTACGGTGAATATCGAAGGCCTGGTCGGCGGCTACACCGGCCCAGGCGGCAAAACGATTCTCCCGCACCGCGCCGTCGCCAAACTGGATTTGCGCCTGGTGCCGGATATGAAAGCCGACGAAGCTCTCGCAGCCCTGAAGGCTCACTTGGCAAAACGCGGCTTCGGCGACATCGAAGTGAACATGACCGGAGGCTACGATCCAAACAGCACGTCCGCCGACGCTCCGCTGATCCGCGCCCAGGTTGCCTATTATCGCAGCAAGGGAATCGATCCCATCATCCTGCCGCGCAGCGCCGGATCGTGGCCCGGATACGTCTTTACCGGCGATCCTCTGCACCTCGCCGCCGGTCATTTCGGCATGGGCCACGGAAATGGCGCGCACGCCCCCGATGAATATTACGTAATCGAATCCACGAATCCGAAAGTGCAGGGAATCGATGGCGCAGTCCGCTCGTATGTAGAGTATTTATATCAACTAGCAAAGTAGGATGAAGAAAGGCCGCGGGCGGGGGCGCCCGCGCCACACAAACTCTTCCAGATTTTCAAATTGTACTCTGCTTTTTTGTATCTCCTTGCAAAGCCGTGCGGCTGGCGGGATACAGCATATTCCGCTACTTGGGAAAGCAACCCTGCCGCGTGATGTCTAATCCTAATCACGAATCTCCAAGCCCACCGCACTGCGGGCTAGGAGGCCCGATCTTTGTGACCAAGCAAGCCCTTCGAATCGTCCTCTCCTGCATTACGCTTCTTAGCGCGATGTACGCTCAAACCGTTACCAACGGCGCTTTTAAGTTCACTTCTGTAAACTTTCCCGGCGCATTCGGAACAAACGCAAACGGAGTCAACGTCAACGGTGAGATTGTCGGATCGTACCTTCCGACGAGTAGCGGTCCAACCCGCGGTTTCATGTACCTCAACGGAAAATTCACTAAGGTCAACATCGCTGGATCGACCAGCACCTCGGTGAACGGAGTGAATGACTTTGGCGACATGGTGGGTACCTACACTAAGAGCGATAACTCCATTCACGGTTTTCTGATCAAGCACACCGGTAGCACGCTGACGCTCGACTTCAATGGGGCCGGCGCACCGAATTTTCCCCACGCCACACTGCCCTACGGAATAAACGATCAGCTCACTATCTGCGGATCGATACTGGCTACCGGAACCAACTACTCCCCGTCGGGAGGATTTGTCTGGGCAAACGGAAAATTCACTTATTTCCCCACTATCCTGGGCAATCCGGCTGGGCTTTTCGGCATTTCCAATAACGGTGTTTTAGTTGGCCAGGTTTTTTTCCAGGACTTCTGGCACCCGGCTCTCAAGGCAGGAACTGACTCTGATATATACCCCACCTATCAGGCTCGGGACAGCGTGGCCAGCGGAGTGAACCGCGCCACCGATATTGTGGGCTCTGCGATATTCAGCCAGGGCTTTTTCGCTCGGCACGTGGAGCTGAATGAAGGATCCAATGACCAGGAAGTTACTCCTGGATACCTTCTTGTGCAGTATCCCGGAGCTTCGGCGACCACGCCCAATGGCATCAGCGATAACCAGTCAATCGTGGGTACCTACGGAGATTCCACGGGGACCCACGGATTTCTGGCCGTGCTGCAGTAATCCTCCTCGTCAGCCGGGATGATTTCGGTCCACCGGTTGGCGAAGGCGGTATTTCAAGCCTCCAGGGTCTGACGCTCGGAGTGGGAGAGATCCTGCTCGAAATCCTGAGTCAACCGGGAGGCCACCGCGGAATCGAGAGCGGCAAGATTCACTTCGTCATTGATCCCAAACGACCGGTTATCAAGATTCGTTGACCCTACCACAGACCAAACTCCATCGATGATCATGATCTTGCAGTGAATCATCGAGGCATCGTATTCGTAAATCCCGGCGCCGGCTTTGAGCAAATCGCCGTAAGCGGCTCGTCCCGAACTGCGGGTCAGGGAATGGTCGCTGTGTTTGCCTGGAACAATGATCTTCACTGTTACGCCGCGCTTGACGGCGCTGACTAACTCCTGTTGCATGCCGCGGTCGGGCAGGAAGTATGGAGTATTGATGTAAATGGATTTCCGTGCCGCCCCAATCAGAGTTTCGAACAGAATGCGTGAGCGCGTGGAGCCTCCAGGAGACGGAGTGCTGACCACCACCATTGCCGGCGTGCGGCCGGGATCACGGGACGAGAGAGGAAAGTAATCGTCGCCATTCAGGATTTCTCCGGAAGCTTCCAGCCAGTTCTCAACAAAAGTTCCCTGAACGTGCAGGGCGGCGTCTCCCTGAACTCGAAACATAGTGTCACGCCAACGGGGATGGCTACCCTTTGGAAAGCGCCACCAATCGGCAAATCCAGCACCACCGACGTAGGCGGTCGAACCGTCGACCACGATCATTTCGCGATGGGTGCGATTATTCGACCGAAACCAGTTGTTCCATCGCAATGGGTGATACCACTCGATGTGTCCGCCGGCCTGGGTTAGAGATTTGAAATAACGCTTGGAAGTGGAGAGGCTGCCGAGGGCGTCCACCACTAGCCGCACTTTCACTCCGGCGCGAGCGCGTTCTGCCAGAACTTCGATCAGCCGCCGTGTGACTTGGCCTCGATGAAAAATGTAGGCTTCGATATTGATACTGCGCTGTGCCAGGCGCAGACTCGCTATCTCCGCTTCGTAGAAATTCTCACCGTTGGGAAAGACTTCAATCTGATTGTTGGCGGTGACCTTCGAATTGAGTAGTGGCTCAACCTGTTTCAAAAATGTCTCAGACTCGACCGGAACGCGAGAGGGAGCTACGAGCGAATACTCGGGACCATGAGAGAACAACGCCGCCAGAATCCATGTGGTGATTGCCAGGATCGCAATTACGGCCACGATCCGGAGCGCTCGCGACTTTTCAAACTCCATGGCCAGCAGAGTTTCTTTTTTACCGCCGCTACGGGCCGTTTTGGCTTTGGTAGGCAAACACACCCTCAATTCCGAGACTCTGATGCAGATTGCTCAAATCGGGATGGCAAAAGCGCAGACGCCCTTGTTTATGCGGGAAGCACTCGTCCAAATGCGCCTTCCGCTATACTAGGTATGTATGCCGATCCTGAAGAACATTGCCGCCATTGCCAAAGGCATGTCCATTACCTTCAGGGAGATGTTCGCTCCGACGATTGTGGAGAATTATCCGGACGGCCCCGGCCCCTTGAAAGGCGCCAAATTCCAGGAGCGATATCGGGGTATCCACGTCCTGCAACGCGATGAAAATGGCCTGGAGAAATGTGTCGCCTGTTTCCTATGCGCAGCGGCCTGCCCCTCCAACTGCATCTACATCGAAGCCGCCGAAAACACCGCCGAACACCGAGTAAGCGGCGCCGAACGCTACGCCAAAGTCTACAATATTGACTATAACCGATGTATTTTTTGTGGGTATTGTGTGGAGGCTTGTCCGACCGATGCGATTACGCATGGGCACGGGTTCGAGATTGCGACGTTCAATGCGGGGGATTTGATCTATCGCAAGGAACAGATGCTGGCGACTATGCCCGCGCATATGGGGGCGAACGCGGTTTTCAACCGCGCTGAAGTGGCTGCGGGAGCGCCGGCGGCTCCCGTGCCAGGGAGTTGAGATTCAAGAAACCTAAGCTCGATAACGAGACGCCGGCCCTCTTGGGTCGGCGTTTGTGTATGGAAATCAGCACTTGGCACTTGGCATTTAGCACTCAACCCTAGATACGAAGAATGAGCAAGTTTTTACAAACCGTGAACGAGCGCGTTGTGATTTACGACGGCGCTATGGGGACTAGTATCCAGGCGCGAAACCCGAGTGTGGACGATTTCTGGGGGAAGGAAGGATGCAATGAGCTGCTGGTTCTGAGCCGACCTGACATCATCCAGGATATTCATGACAGCTTCTTGAAGGTTGGTTGCGATGTGGTGGAGACCGATACTTTCGGGGCTACGCGGGTGGTGCTCGCAGAATACGATTTGCAGGACAAGACGGCGGAGATCAACATTGCTGCGGCTAAATTGGCCAAAGAAGTTGCGCAGCAGTTTTCTACCAAAGACAAGCCGCGCTTTGTCGCGGGATCGATTGGTCCGACCACCAAGCTGCCGTCACTTGGGCATATAAGGTTCGACGACATGGTTGCGGGGTATGTGGAGCAGGCGAGCGCGTTGATCGAAGGCGGGGTGGATGTTCTGCTGGTGGAGACATCTCAGGATTTGCTGCAAGCCAAGGCAGCGTTGGTAGGGGTGTTTGAGGCCATGCAGCAAGCGGCGAAGCGGCTGCCGGTCACAGTTCAAGTGACGCTTGAAGCTACTGGAACGATGCTTCTGGGGACGGAGATCGGCGCGGCGCTGACTGCGCTCGAACCGTTCGACGTTGACATTATCGGTCTCAATTGCGCGACCGGGCCGAAAGAAATGAACGACGCTGTGCGCTATCTGGGCGTCAATTCGACGAAATATATTTCTGTCCTGCCCAATGCGGGGCTTCCGCAGAATGACGGCGGGCGGGCGGTTTACAAACTTAAGCCGGAGGAGTTGGCTCAGTATCACAAGCATTTCATCACAGATTTTGGGGTGCGCATCGTGGGCGGATGCTGCGGAACTACGCCGGAGCACCTGAAAGCGGTGGTGGACGCGGTGTCTGGCGTGGAGCCAGCCACACGGGAAGTGAAACCGACGGCGGCTGCGTCGAGCGCATATACCTCGGTCCCCCTTGATCTTGATCCCAAGCCGCTGATTGTGGCGGAGGAGCTGAACACCACCACGCGGGTGGAACACTTCAAGAACTTGGTCCGCGGCAAGAAGTATGACGACATTCTGGCGCTGGCGAAGAAATTAGTGAACGACGGGTCGCACATGCTCGACCTATGCTGTGCGATTGTGGGCGAAGATGAGAAAGGTTACATCACGTCGATTTTGGAGAAGGTGGCGACGCGAGTGCCGGCGCCCATCCTGGTCGATAGCACTGAGGCCGATGTGGTCGAGGAAGCGCTGAAGCGTATTCCGGGCAAGGCCATCATCAATTCGATCAATCTGGAAGATGGAGAGAAACGCACTTCAAAAGTACTGCCCATGGCCAAACGCTTCGGCGCGGCTGTGATTGCACTCACCATTGATGAAGACGGGATGGCGCTGACCGCAGACAAAAAAGTTGCCGTTGCCAAACGTATTTTCGATCTGGCTACCCAGAAATATGGGATCCGGCCGGTGGATTTGATTTTTGACGCGCTTACCTTGCCAATTACAACCGGGCAGGAAGACTACCGCATGGCCGGCGTCGAAACTCTAAAGGCGGTAAAACGCATCAAGCAGGAACTGCCGGAAGTGAAGACAATCCTTGGGGTCAGCAACATTTCTTTTGGTCTGGATGTTTATCCACGGCGGGTGCTGAATAGCGTGTTCATGCACGAGGCGGTCGACAATGGCTTGGACATGGCTATTGTCAATTACACTAAGATCTATCCGTTGTACAAGATTCCTCATGAAGAGGTTGAGCTTGCCCGCAAGCTGATTTATCGCGATGAAACCGACGGCGACCCGCTGCAGAAATACATGCAGCACTTTGCGGGGACGAAAGGCAAAGCGCAGGCAGCCACCACGGCCCATGTGGAAACGCTTTCGGTGGACGACAAGTTGAAGTACGCCATTATCAACGGGGAGAAATCGGTGGGCGAAGGCGCACAAAGAAAGTCGCTGGAAGCGCTGCTGGAAGACGCACTGGGGCAATACACGCCTCTGGATCTGATCAATACAGTATTGCTGGACGGAATGCGCACGGTAGGCGAACTTTTTGGTGCGCGCAAGATGCAGCTGCCGTCGGTGCTTGATTCCGCGTCGG
>MNDG01000113.1:7249-20298 GCA_001914815.1 Acidobacteriales bacterium 13_2_20CM_55_8 | reverse complement strand
CACGCGCTCCGGAAAACAAATCGAATCTGAGCGCTGGGATTCCATCCGCGCGGCAGTGAATCATTACCACGTCGACATCGACCACGCTCTCCAAGTGCGCGATTCCGCCATGCGCCTATTTATAGCGTTGAACTCCGTGCATCGTTTGCCGCCAGAGTATCGTGAGTGGCTGTCGGCGGCGGCCATGCTTTACGAAGTCGGCGATTACGTGAACCGCAGCGGCAGGCACCGGCACGCGCACTACGTCATTTCCCATTCTGAAATCCTCGGGTACACTCCCCATCAAAGGTGGATTATTGCAGCCATCGCACGCTATTTGGGTAAGTCGCGGCCAAACCCAGGCGACGCTCCCATGAAGATTCTATTGCCGGCCGAACAGCAATATGTGCGCAAGGCTTCCCTGCTGTTGCGGCTGGCACGAGCACTGAATCTGGGACGCGGCGGCGCGGTGCGCGCGACTCGAGTCCGGGTGCGTCAAGGAGAGGTGACGCTGGGACTGCTGGCCAAGCCCCGAACTACGATTGATCTGGAGTTATGGGCTGTAGAAAAGGAAAGAGGCTATTTCCGCGAAGTCTTCGGGCGAGAGCTCTCAGCTGCAGCGGCATAGAGTTGGCGCAGCGCTTTTGGCGTCAAGCACCAGTGGAGTACACCCGAGTTACGCTCCATTTCCACCCGAGCTACCCCTCCCTTTTTCAAGTCGACCATGGCTTCGCAACCGTTTTCGCTGATGGCGCGTCCCAGGAACTCGCTCAAATTGGGATTGTGGCCGACCGCCATGACCGACTCGTACTTGGCATACTTGTCCAGCAATTTACGAAAATCGGCGAAGCTGGCTTCGGGACGAAGAGCGTCCGCTAGTTGCAATTTTCCTTCGTAGCCCATTTCGTTTCCTACAAGGGAAGCAGTTTGGGCGGCTCGCTTCAACGGACTCGACAAAATTACATCCACCTGCACGTCCAGGGCAGTCAAAGCCCGCCCGACATACCCGCACTGTTCGATGCCGGATTTATCAAGTGGACGTTTCTCATCTTTTTTCGGATTGCCCATGCGCTCGCCGGCGCTGGCATGCCTCAGGAAATAAATAATCATCTCGCCTTATCTTTCTTTTGCAGTGACGGTGCGACGTTTTTTGGGTGCAGGCAAAAGCGGAATCGAATCCAACAGTTGTTTCCCCTCGGCTAGTCCCATCAAAAACTCCTGCGCGCTGAAAGCGGATGGCCCGCTCATCGGTTTGCGCCTGCCCTGCCCTTGCCAGGCGCGAATGTATCTTCCATCCTTTTGTAACAGGCGGGATTTTAGCTTGTCAGCCAAATAAGAATCCAGGATCTCGTGCTTTACGCGGTCTCGCAGCATCGCGTCCTTGAGCGGGAACATTACTTCCACGCGGTCATAGAGATTACGCGGCATCCAGTCAGCACTGCCCAGATACACTTCCTCCTGGCCACCGTTGGCGAAATAAAAAATACGACTGTGCTCGAGAAATCGGCCTACGATGCTCCTCACCCGGATATTCTCACTTACCCCACGAACCCCAGGACGCAAAGCGCACATGCCCCGGACAATGAGATCGATCTCCAACCCAGCCTGTGATGCGCGATAGAGCGCCATTATGATGTTCTTGTCGAGCAAGGCGTTCATCTTGGCAATGATGCGGGCCGGCAAGCCACGTCGGGCATGTTCCGCTTCGCGGTTAATCAAGGCCAGGCAGTGCTCTGCAAGATCCAACGGCGCGACCAGTAACGGGGCATAATTCGGATGCTCGGCATAAGCCGTTAGAAAACTGAAAACATCGTGAACCGCGCCAGTGATTTCGGGATCAGCCGTCAGCAGGCTCAAATCAGTGTAGATCCGTGCTGTGGCGGTGTTGTAATTGCCGGTTCCCAAATGAGCATAGCGGCGTGTGACACCATCGGCGTCGCGCCGGACGAGCAGTGACAACTTGCAATGCGTTTTCAGGCCTACCAGTCCGTGGAAAACCTGCACTCCGGCGTCTTCCAGGTCACGCGCCCAGCGGATATTGGAGTCTTCATCGAAGCGAGCTTTCAATTCCACAACCGCCGTGACTTCTTTCTTTTGCGCTGCGGAAATAAGTGCGGGCACGATCAGCGAGTGTTCACTGGTCCGGTAAAGGGTCTGCTTGATGGAAAGCACGCGCGGATCTTCGGCTGCCGCCTCGATAAATGAGCTTACCGCGTCGAAGGAGTCAAAAGGATGATGCAACAAAATATCGTGGCGGCGAAGTTCTTCGAACAGGTCCTTGGACTTGGCCGTCAACCGGAGTTCGCGAGGTGTGAAGGACTTGAATTTGAGTTCCGGGCGCGCCGTCTGCTCATAAATGTTGAATAGACGCGACAGATTCACCGGCCCATGCACCGGGAAAACCTGCCAGGGTTGAAGTTCGAAATTGGTGCGCAACCGTTCAATGATCTCGGGATCGGCATCAGCCTCGATTTCCAGGCGCACGGCATCCCCTTTACGCCGATTATGTAATTCGGTGCGTACTGACTCGAGCAGGCTGCGAGATTCTTCTTCGGCCAGGTAAAGATTGCTGTTGCGGGTTACGCGGAATGCCGCCGAGGAAACGATGTCATACCCGTGATACATGCGCGCAGCATGGAAAGTCACCAGATCCGTGAGAAAAATGAAATCGTCGGTCCCCTCGGACGGCAGGCGCACCAGGCGTGGCAGGGCGCGAGGGACAGTCACCACACCGGTATAGGTGAGCGAAGACCGGCGCCGCCGCCGCAACAAGAACGCCGCACACAAGGCTTTGTTGATCACACGCGGAAAGGGGTGAGCCGGATCCACGGTGACCGGAGTCAGTAGCAGGTCAAGTTCGCGCTCGCAATAATCCTCTACAAAGCTACGGGCTCGCGAATCCAGTTCGTCGATGCTGAGCACACGAATGCCATTCTCTGCCAGCGCGGGACGCAGCTTCTCGTTCCAGCAGCGATACTGATCATCCACGAACTCGTGCATATCCCGAGAAACAACATTGCGCTCTTCCAGCAGCGTGAGACCGTCAGGGCCGCCTTCGGTGTATCCATCTTCAATTTGCTGCACCATGCCGGCCACTCGCACTTCCACGAACTCGTCCAGGTTGCTGGCGGTGATGGAGAGAAATTTTACCCGTTCGAGAAGGGGGTTTCCTTCGTCTTCGGCTTCTTCCAGGACTCGACGGTTAAACGCCAACCACGAGAGCTCGCGGTTGAGGTAGTACGCCGGATTATCCAGGGAGATGCGGGACATAATTCAAAGTAGCAGAACTGGGAAGACTTCCGGGGTGTCGGCAGTTCGGCACCGCTGGCTTAGGCTTCGGAAACCAGACTATAGTCGTCGGCAATATATTACAAAACGCCGTTCGATTACTAATAGCCAGAGCGCAGTCCGCTACCCGAGAGCGAGACGTCATAGGCCGATAGCCTGGATCATCCTATCTGTTTTTTTCTGGGGACCTTGGCACCCTTTTTGCGGGCTTCCGATAGGCCAATAGCAATGGCCTGCTTTCGACTTTTGACTTTGCCGCCTTTGCCCCCCTTGCCAGAACTAAGCGTCCCACGCTTTTTGCGACGCATAGCGCTCTCCACACTTTTGCCGGCATTTCTTGCCTGCCATCTGTTCCACCCGCCAGTTAGACGATTAACTGTGCGGGCAGGTTGTGCGGAAATGAAACCCCTGGGCACTTGGAATCAAATTCCCTAAAGCAGTCGCCAAAGATGAATAGCAACTTGGCTCCCCTTCATCCGACTTAGCGGCCTCAGGAAGGATTAGATCGTTTAGAATGCCGGAACGATGCCGCTGCTTTCAACCCGCAAGAAGCCTGACGTTCAAGAAGCTCCGGAGAATGTGGTTTTTTCCCAGCAATTCCCCCCAGGTTTTCTATGGGGAGTATCGACCGCCGCTCATCAAGTAGAAGGCGGCAACCATAACAATCAATGGTCTGATTGGGAAGCAGCTGGCCGAATTCGGTCCGGCGACCGCTCCGGACAAGCCTGCGATTGGTGGAACAACGCGGAGCGTGATTTCGATTTAGCTCAGGAGATGGGCTTGAATGCGCTTCGCTTATCGGTGGTATGGAGCCGCATCGAGCCGCAGCGGGACCGCTGGGACACCGCAGCTCTAAACCGCTACCGGGCAATGCTCAACGCACTCCGTCAGCGCAATATTCAACCGATGGTCTGTCTCCACCATTTCACCCACCCGCGGTGGTTCGAACAGGATGGTGCATTTCTCGCACCCGACGCCGCGCAACGGTTCGAGCTTTTTACCCGTCGAGTGGTGGAGGAACTAGGTGACCTCTGTCGCCACTGGGTAACGTTCAACGAGCCGAACGTTTACGGAGCTCTAGGATACGTTCTCGGGGAATTCCCGCCCGGTCGAAAAGGAGAAATCATTACTGCCGTCCGCGTGGTCAACAGGATTGCGGCCTGCCATGCTCGCGCCTTTCATGCGATTCATGAACTCCAGCCCGGCGCGCAGGTGGGATGGGCTCACAATTACGTCGTCTTCGAGCCGGCAAATCGAGCATTCGCGCCCGACCGCTGGATCGCTGCTCTTCTCAGCCAGCTTTTCAACGAGAGTTTTCTCAGCTTGATCGAGCATGGACGGCTGTCGTTTCCTTTCAACTTCGTGATAACCAATCTCAAGGAAGTGAAGGATACATGCGATTTTGTTGGTTTGAACGTTTACAGCCGTTTTCATGTCGCCTTCAGTCTCAAACATCCCTCCCAGCTTTTCGGAAACGTGTTCGTGCCGCCGCATGTTCCCCAGGGGGACTGCGGAGTTGAAAAGCCTTATGGTGAGGCTTATCCAGAAGCCGTCAGAGAAGCGGTTCAGAGTGTCGCTCGACTGGGCAAACCCATATACATTTTGGAAAATGGAGTCCCCGATGCTGAGGACCGGATCCGGCCCTGGCTGATGGTGAATGCGATCAAGGCGCTACATGGAACGGTCGAGGAAGGTTATGACGTCCGCGGCTACTTCCATTGGACGCTGACCGACAACTTCGAATGGTCTGAAGGCTGGCGATTGCGCTTCGGCCTTGTAGCCCTGGATCCCGCCACCCAACGACGGACCATGCGCGACAGCGCCCGCTTATATAGTGCGATTCGCCGGGCGAACGGAATCTCGCCCGAGATTGCGGAGAAATTCTGCTCTCCCTCAGCTCGGGACGAGCTTTGACAAAGAAATGACAATTGCGTGATGCCGCTTTGACAAATTGGGGTGAAGCGAGGATTTAGCTTTCTGAGTTGATGACCTGGCGGCCGGTTCGAATGGAACCGCCCCGAAACCCTCCGCTCTCAGAAAGGTAATCTATGTGTGCTCTCCCCAAATTTCGATTGAGTTCAAGCATCATCACCACCCTGCTTGCCGTTCTCGCCATTTCTGGCGCGGCCGTCGCACAACGTTATTCGCAAACTAATCTGGTTTCGAACATTCCGGGAATGGCCGCCGTCACCGACCCACATTTAGAAAATCCATGGGGAATATCGTTTGGCCCGACAAGTCCATTCTGGGTAGCGGATAATGGAACTGGAGTGTCCACTCTCTACCGGCCAGATGGGACTCCTGTGCCGCTGGTGGTAACCATTCCTCCCCCCACTGGCAGCGAGGGGCCGTCCGCACCGACAGGAACAGTTTTCAATGGCACGAATGACTTTGTCGTTTCCGGAAATGGCACTTCGGGTCCGGCGGTTTTCATCTTCGTGACCGAGAACGGCACAATCGCCGGCTGGAACCCGGGCGTGGACCTCACCCATGCTGTGCTGGTGGTGGACAACTCGGGGCTTGACGCGGTTTACAAAGGACTGGCGTCGGCTCGGACCTCGAAGGGAAGTTTTCTTTACGCCACAAATTTTCACGATGGCGTGGTTGAAATGTATAACTCACATTTCCAACTGGTGAAGACTTTCACGGATACCAGTGTCCCACCGCGTTACGCGCCATTTAACATTCGTAACATCAATGGCAAGCTCTACGTCACTTTTGCGGAACAGGATGAAGACAAAGGAGACGACATCTCAGGTCCGCACCATGGTTTTGTGGATGTGTTCGACACCAGTGGCAACAAGTTGCGCCGATTGATCTCCCGGGGCGTTTTGAACTCGCCATGGGGAATAGCCCTGGCGCCAGCGAATTTCGGACGTTTCAGCAACGATCTGCTGGTAGGCAATTTTGGGGACGGACGCATCAGCGCGTTTGATCCCGTGACTGGACAATTTCTGGGTCAGCTGCTCAACAAGAATGGGGTTGTTTTATCGATCGAGGGACTGTGGATGATCACCTTTGGCAATTCGACCGCCCCCTCAAACGCCCTCTTCTTCTCCGCGGGTATCAATGACGAAGCGGATGGATTGTTCGGCCGACTGCAACCGCAATGAATTGTTCGCCGCCCTGGGTCAAGTGAGCAGGCATTATGCTTCCGAATGCCAGTACTTGTGATCGCGAAGGAAGAAACTCTCCCGGTGAGAGTGCAATGCGGTGTTCAAGAACAGACCTACCAGCTTGAAGTGCCCCATTTTTTTGAACCGGCGGTTAGTGGTTTGCACCGAGCCGCCCACGATTCCAAACTCGCGCCGCTTCACCTTCTGGCTCAGCAAGTAGTCTTCCGCATACAGTGCCTGTTCGTGAAACCCACCAAGCGCGTTGAACCGGGCGCTGTCGAAAAGCATGAACATGCCGGTGCTAAAAGGTTTGTAAAGACGTGAGAGCTGTTGCATGAAGTTGTTGCCATGGTAGAGCGCCTGATCCCAGGCGGTTCCGCTGGGACAAACAATGTTTGTAGTGACACAGTGAAGATTTCTTCGCTTGGCTAATTCCACCGTTCTTCGGATCAGGGTCTCGTCCGAAAGCTCTATATCGGCATCAATGAACAGCACGTAAGGAGTGCGCGCTCGGCGTGCGCCGGCATTCCTGCCGACTGAGGGAAGTCCGCCAGGAATCACTTCAATGTCGAGCCACTTTCCATAGCTGACCGCAATCTCGGGAGTGCCATCGGTTGAATCCGCGTCAGCCAGATATATTTTCGTACTCGAGATCGCCGGATAGTCCTGCAGCACTAGAGAGCTCAGCAAATTCGGAATCAATTCCGCTTCGTTCTTCGCTGGAATAATGATCGTCAATTCGCTCTTCATAGTCATGGATGGTTACTCCTGTGGGATCAATCGTGATGTAAGTGGCAGTCTGCTGAGTCCAGCTACCACAATTAAAGTACTCGACTCCGTCACTCTCCGCCTGCATCGCTTCGTGGGTATGGCCGCAGAAGACACGCCGGGCCTGTAGCGTTTTGCCGTGATCCAGAGCTCCCGCTGCGACTTTGCTGGAGAGACGCAACCACACGGTATCGAAGCGCTCCAGGAAATTCACAATGCGTTTTCGCCCAAAGGAAATCTTCTGCAGTTTGCTATGGAATGCCGTAAAGATGTTGCTCAGCAGACGATTGCTGACCAGAAAGCGATCGAACTGGTGGCCATGAATCGCCAAGTGATGGATACCGTCAAAATCCCATTTATATTGCTGGTAGACGTCAATGCCGACCAGATGGGACATCACGTCGGAAAGACCATGATCGTGATTCCCCTCAACCCAAACCACTGTGATTCCACGTTTCGGATTCGACAGCTTGCGAATGTAACCGAGAAACTGCCAGTGTTCTTTCTTAAGGCGGCGGAAATTCAGGTCGCAGAAAATATCGCCCAGCAGGATCAAGCGGTTAAACGAAACCGACTTTAGCATCTGCAAAGCAGCTTTAGCTCGGCTCACCTCCGAACCCAGGTGCAGGTCCGACAGGATCACCGTGTCGTAACACGGGGTGTTCATACCCTCCATTTGACAGAATGTTTGTTACGCCATGATGAAATCCAGCTACGGCATCTCTTTAGTAACCACGATTGATCGGTAACCGGGGTAACCACCGAGCATCGGCCTTCTCCTGACAACAAGGGCCTTGTACCAGCCGTTTTCATAGGCTTTTCATCGGCATAGCCTGATCGGCTGACCGTGGCCCGAATCGTTACCAGGATCCGTAATCCCGCTCTTGCACAGCAACTAAGGTTTTTCGCTGATTGCTCTGTTAATCGAACCGCACTAATGTCCACCCAACATCCGTCTCCGTTTTAAGAATCGTCAGTTTTCGCAGTTAGAGCTAAGGGCAAATGCACTCAGGAAATAAGTTGGACTCGTGGGCATCTTTGGGCATGCGCGGTCGAGCAACTGCCGCGCAACGTGGCACGCGTTCGGTGCCGCCTGCCATGGATCAGGTTCACAGGTCGCGATGGGTCAAAGCAGTTGATTCAAATAAAAAGGGGAGGACTGCAACATGAAATGGTTTCTCTTGATTTGTCTTTTCGCGGCGCCGGCTCTCGCTCAAGTCTGCAAGTCTTCGCAGTATGACATGCTTAAGTGGATGGCCCCGCAATTGGATACACAGAACGGTCATTACAATATGGTGTACCCCATGAGCGGCACCTTCTATTGGGTGAAGTCTAGTGCCGGGTATCCATGGGATATAAATCTGTTTGACCAGAACTTCATCTATCAATCGATCACCGAATACAACTGGAACGATCCTCACACCTACAAAATCTTCAACTCAGCGATCAAATGGACGCCGCGTTGCATCAAGATTCCAAGCACAAGTGGCGGCAAGATCGCCACGGTTACAGTTCCTTCCAGCAGCTCGGGCTTTAAGGTGTATTCATCTTGCAGCTCGTACACCAGCCACGCATTAGGGAACATCATTAGTGAGGTTTGGGGACCCACCACTTTAAATGTGGGGGGAAATATTCCGCCTGGCCTGCCTACATTAACCATGGTGTATCGCTATGCCTGCGATTCCACCTACAGCAGCTGCAAGTATAAGGAGACGTTTGCATACCAAAAAGGGGTTGGTTTGGTGAAGTGGACATACTCCACAATGCAAAATGGGGCCTGGGCGCTGGTCAACCAATCGATTAACAATAAGACTAATCTTGCATCCATAGCCCCAGTGCACCCGTGCTGGTAAAAGGCCGCTAGTAGCCGAAATGCCCTTGCACAGCGTTGATACTGCGCAGCCCAACGAATGTACGGGAATTAAGTTGTGCCGGGAGGGGAGTCGTCCCCAAAGGGCCGAGGCCCGGCGGACTTTGACGGTGATGCCACACTCTCCATCACCGTCAACCGCGGAGAGGTTTCCAGCGTTTAGGTCAGCTGCGAACCGGAGCAAATCGTAGCGATTCCGTGCGAATGCCCGTCTGCCGGAATTGCTGGACGTCGGAACGTGCTCTGTCAGAGATCATGGTTAGTCATGGTGCCCGTCTCACGTTTTTCTTCAGGCCGAACGCGTGCAGGATATCCAACGCAAATTCGCTCACGAAATTGTAGCCACTGCCGATTCCCGCCTGCGACAACATGTTGTATGCACCGCCGCTCCATATATTCTGTTTCCCCGGTAACCAAGTGTTGTACAGCACACCAGCTGCCAACGCCCCGGCATACATCGGGACTTGTGGCCGGAGTTCACGTTCAGTTCGGTTGTAGGCTACAAAGTTTCGCGATATCGCGTGGAGGGTGCGACGCCGGAATCCGTTGCAACGGCAAAAGTCGTACCGAGGCTCATACCCGAGCAGAGCATTCCCTCCCGAGAGTATGCTGTTTTGGACTACAAACGCTCCGTACCGCGCTGCGTAGCGTCTGCCGTAGCCAGCAAACCCGCCACCCCAATCGTGAGGTTCACCACGAGCTTGGTCAATTCCAGCTGAAAACGCCCTCGCCACGTAAGATCCAGCGGTGAGGAATGTCTGCCGCATATAAATCTGTCCTCGCTGCTTATTCGATAAAGGCTCAAGCCTCTCTTGCACCGGAATATATGGACCAATGATCCACTCGATCGGCAGTCGGCCGAGCCTGGCAGATCTCGATGGCGCATTTTCTTGCTTCGTGGGGTTCTCTGGATATTTGTCATCGGGACTCGGGCTACTCTGCTGTGCTGCACCGGGTAACACCAACAGACCGAGTCCGAGGCACAACGCAAAGACACGCGTGCAGGCCCGAGCATCGAGGCGTGCTCTCATGATTCTGATCTCCAAATTCTGGAATGAAGTATGTGTACAAGCGCCTCCCGCCCACAAGGTGCCAGCGGCAAGTTTGTGTTGCTCGCGCACTGGGTCGACAAGAGTGACCGACGATGGAACTGCTCCCGCCCTGGCTGCCATTGCGCCGGCCTTAATTAAATCGCGTCGAGAGGTCATCGTTCTCCTTCCTATAGCACTGCCAAGATTTGCAGAAATCCATAACTACTGAGTATTTATCACGTTGTTAGTGATTCTGCCTCGGGGGCCTCCAGTCGGTCCACCGTTGTTTCCCATTTGATCCACTTGAGATCGAGGACAAAAATCGAGTAAAAGACCTGGACCAACAGCAAGGTGATGAAGGTAGCGACGGCGAGTCCGCCGATCTGGGCGTAGCAGAGAGGTTTCCACAGCGGGCCACCCTCGAGTGCGAGCGGAAACAACGCCAGGATCGTTGCGGCAACGGTGATCATCACGGGGCGAATTCGCTCAATGCCGGCATCTGGAAGAGCGCGTTCGAGGGGTTCGCCCTTTTCATGCATTTCCTCAATGAAGTCGAACAGCACGATGACATGGCTTACGACTTTTCGGGCAGTTGGACAGCCGGAGTCCTGGGCATTCGGAGTACCGTTGGACGTCGGGCGGGGAGACCACCGCGGGGCCGCTCGGCCAAGGCGTCGCCAACCAGCGTAGGGATGGCGACTGCCCAGCAATGGCTGGCAGCGCGATACAACCGTCCAGGCTTCGAAAATCTGTTCGACTTCAACGTCTACGCGCTTGCAGAGATGGATGCATGATGGAAGGCACCTCTACGAGGCTGCTTCCCTTGCGGGGCACTTGCGACTTTCAAATCTTTGCTGGATTTACGACCTCTTCCTGTGTCGAAGTAAGACAACGATCGATCTTGGAGCCACTACGTATTTCGCCTCTTCCAAAGGAAATCCGCGCTCCGAGAAATCGTCAGGACTCGGCAAAGCCGTGTCCACAAGTCTCTTCCACTCCTGCGCTGTACCCTCCTGGATGTGGAACTCCAACTCTTCCCAGTACGCATTGATCATCGCGTAAATATCATCATCGCCTTGAGAAGCGCCGTGCAGGCAGAACGCCAGGCTACGAGAGTCGTAGGACAAGTCCACAGTCGGGCCTACTCCGTACCATGAGACATCCTCGCGCCAGAACCTGCTGCGGCTCAGGGCGGAGTGAGTTTTCCGGAACGCAATCATGCTTTTGAAGAAACGAAAGACTTCCTTGTTCGCCGGCAGTTGGCTCCAGTCCAGCCACCCCGTTTCGTTGTCCTGGTTATAGGGATTGTTGTTGCCAAACTGCGTGTTCAGGAATTCGTCCCCAGCTCGGAACATCGGAGTTCCGTTCGAGAGAAACAGCAAGCAGCAGAAATTCTTGATCTGTTTCCGCCGCAGCGCCAACACCGCCGCTGTCGACCCTTCATCACCTTCGTGGCCACAATTCCAACTGTAGTTGTCGTCCGTGCCATCCTGATTATTGTGACCATTCGTCCAGTTGCGCTTGTGGTCGTAAGAGACGAGATCGTATAGGGTGAAGCCGTCGTGGGAAGTTACGAAGTTCACGCTCTGATAAGCGTGATACGCGTCGGCACGGGTGTCGGGAAAGAAGTCGTCGCTGCCGTAGATGCGACGCATCAAGTCAGGAACCATCCCCGGATCGCCCTTAACGAAACGGCGAATGTCGTCGCGAAACCGTCCGTTCCACTGCAACCAAGTCAGGCCTGGGAATCCACGACCGAGTTGATAAGCGCCGGTGTCCCAGGGTTCTGCAATCAAATGTAGCTTGCCCAGTTCCGGATCAGCCGCAATTTCACTGAATATGGGAGCGTCTCGCCAGTTGAGAGATCCATCCGCATTGCGGCTAAATACTGACGCCAGATCAAAGCGAAATCCGTCGACATGCATTTCCTGTTTCCAATAACGCAAGCTGTCCATCACCATCTTGCGCACGTGCGCCTGGCCGAAATTCAAGGTGTTGCCCGTCCCGGAGTAATTGGCGTAAGGGTTAGCCGGGTCGGAGGACAGCATGTAATAGCCGGCTGCATCCAGACCCTTGAAGCTGTAGATCGGTCCTCGGTGGTCGCCCTCGCAGGTGTGGTTGTACACGACGTCGAGCACTATCCCGATACCTGCACGATGAAATGCCTTTATCATGTTTCTAAATTCAAGATGCTGTTCGTCATCTTCGCAGGTGCTGGCGTACTGCCCGTGAGGCGCGAAGAAGTTCAAAGGCATGTAGCCCCAGTAGTCACCTTCTTGTGGATCGCGCTGAAAGACTGGCATCAGCTCGACAACGGTTATCCCGAGTTCCTGGAGATAAGGAATCTTTTCCACCAGACCGGCGTACGTGCCAGCACGAGCTGTATCTACGCCTGAGTTGGAGTTTTTGGTGAAGCCCTTCACGTGAAGCTCGTAGATGACCGCATCAGACTCGTGGAACGGAGACCGCTCTCCTTCCCAATCCAACGTCGGGCCGCGACCAGTGAGCACTCCCAAAGGCGCTCGTCCAGCGTTTGGTCCTTCTCGCATAGCCAACTCGCGATCAAAACCGGGTGGAAAGAAAATGCACTGTGCATAAGGGTCGAGGAGAACCTTCTGTGGGTCGAAGCTATGAAGTTGAGGAATGGTCTCGCCCGCCACTGAATATGCGTAATAACGAGCCTCACCAATCGCTGTGAGTGGAATCCGGCAGTGCCATATCCGTCCCGACTTGTTATGCAGAAAATCGAAGCGGAACGTCAGGACGGGATTCACCAAATCGGTTGTGGAAAAGAGCAATAGAGCGACACTCTCCGCATGTTCGGAATGAACGGCGAAGTTGAACGCCTGCTGTTCCTCGATCCACGTAACACCCAGTGGCAACGGACTGCCTTCAGCCTGCTCCCAGGTCGGGCGTTGCGTAGGCACTGCCGGCGTGGCTCGGCCAGAGCCAACTGGAGGGTCCGCATTGGCACGCATCACCTGGGCGGAATTGTTC
>MNDG01000113.1:0-7240 GCA_001914815.1 Acidobacteriales bacterium 13_2_20CM_55_8 | reverse complement strand
TCCTGGCGAATCCGCCCCGCCGGAATCGAGGGATCGGCCTTGCATAGGCGGAGCAGCATGCCAGCTTTCTCATTACCCGTCACCAGCCACAGGATACGACGCGCACGATTGATGGCCGGATAGGTCAAAGTCATTCGCCGCCTTCCTTGATATACCCCAGTCACAGCCACATCAACGTCGGTGACATTCAATACTGGATCCCCGGGTACCAAGGACGCGGTGTGTCCATCTGGTCCAAGACCCAAGTGGACCAGATCAAGTGTTGGCGGCGAGCCAGCGATCTCGCCCAGGGCCGAGGCATACTCCTTAGCCGCGCCTTCCAGATCGGGAGATTCCACAGGCATGGCATGGATCTGCTGCGGACGAATCGGCGAGGGATCCAGCAGATTTTCTCGAAGATGCGTGAGATTTCTATCCGGATGTCCTGCCGGGGCGACGCGTTCGTCCACTTGCGCTACATGAATGTGTTCCCACGGGGCTTCTTCCTTGGCCAGAGCACGCAACATGATCCAAGGCGTTCGACCGCCGCTGACCGCCATCACGAACTGACCGCGAGCAGCCGCGGCCGCACGGGCTTCCGCGGCAATGAATTTCGCGGTCGCTCGCGCGGTGGATTCGTCATCGGCAAACACTTCAATCTTCATACCGGCATCTCCGCCTTCGACATTCAAGCAGCCTGGCCAGCCATGGCTAACGTCTCGCGCGCGCAACAATCGGATTCTGCCAGCCTCCGGGCGGCGTCACTCGTTCACTATGTTGATGCTTACGCACATTTCAAAGCGGTACCACAAAACAGGCAGGATGTAACAACGAAGCGAGCAATTTGCTCAACCCGTTCCAAAAGATCTGCACGCCGATGCAAACCAGCAGGAAGGAGGAGAGTTTTAGAATTACATTCATCCCGGTCGGGCCGATCACGACTGCCAGCCGATCTGCGAAGCCGTAGCAAAGATAAATAGTTGCCGCTACGAAAGCGCAACCGATCACTGCGCCTGTAATCGCTAGCAGGTTTGCGCCCAGTTGGCGCGGTTCATTTGCGCCCAAGGTGATCGCAACCGAGATCGTGCCCGGCCCGACCGTCAAGGGCAGCGTCAGGGGATAAAAGGCTTCACTTAGAACATTGTCGCTGCTGACCGTACGCCCAACTGCGCCTCGATCATTGTCGTCTTTCTGCTTCAGCATCGCCCAGCCTGCCGCAATCACGATCAGCCCGCCACCCACTTGAACGACCGGAAGCGAAATTCCAAAAAATGAGAGCACGTGTGAGCCAATGGCGAAAGACGCAATCATCAGTATGAAACTGTTCACCGCGATGCGGCGAGCCAGCATTCTCCGGGTCTGTGGCGTGTAGTCTCTCGCGAGAGCGAGAAAGAACGGAGCCCCTCCGATCGGATCCACAATCGGAAACAGCGCGCTCACGACCAGGAGAACGCTCTTGGCAACTTCAATCACCAGGTCCACCTTCCGTACTAGTTTTTAGATCTGGGAGCGGGTGACACGTTCAGGGCCGCCTCGAGGAATACCTTCCTACCCACCCAGCGCATTGTTCACCATCTCCTGGGCTTCGCGCACGATCGCGTTCAGATGGGTCTGGCTCTTGAAGCTCTCGGCATAGATCTTGTAGATGTTCTCCGTGCCCGAGGGCCGTGCCGCGAACCAGCCGCTCTGGGCCGCGACTTTCAAGCCGCCGACGGGAGCATTATTGCCCGGAGCTCTGGTCAGCTTGGCGCTGATCGGCTCGCCCGCAAGGTCAGACTCCTTTACTGCGTCCGGTGAGAGTTTTTGCAACTTTGCTTTCTGCTCAGGTGTGGCAGGTGCATCAATGCGTGTGTAGTACGGGACTCCGAACTCCGCCGTCAGTTCGAGGTAGTGCTCCCCGGGATTCTTGTCGGTGCGGGCGGTAATCTCAGCCGCCAGCAGATCCATAATTGGTCCGTCTTTGTCGGTCGTCCACACCGTGCCGTCACGTCGAAGAAAGCTCGCTCCGGCGCTCTCTTCTCCGCCGAAGCAACACGAACCGTCGACGAGGCCCGGCACAAACCATTTGAAACCCACCGGCACTTCGCGTAGTTCGCGACCTAGCTTTTTGACCACCCTGTCAATCATGCTGCTGCTCACCAGAGTCTTTCCAACTGCGGCATCCTGACGCCACTGTGGACGATGCGTGAGCAGGTATCGGATTGCCACCGCCAAGTAATGATTCGGGTTCATCAGCCCCGCAACGGGTGTGACAATCCCATGCCGGTCGGAGTCTGGATCGTTGGCAAAAGCCACCTGATATTGATCTTTCAATCGGACGAGGCTGGCCATTGCATACGGACTGGAACAGTCCATGCGGATTTTTCCGTCATGATCAACCGTCATGAATGAAAACGTCGGGTCAATCGTCGGATTAACCACGACGATGTCCAGTCCGTAAATGGAATTGATCGGCTCCCAATACTGCCGCGCGGCTCCGCCCAGGGGATCCACGCCAAGTTTGAGGTTGGCGCCGCGAATTGCATCCATATCAACTACGTTCTGGAGATCGCGAACGTACGGTAGAACGAAGTCCTCCTGGTGCGTAGACGCGGCTTGGAGAGCCTTGACGAACGAAACTCGCTTGACCTTCACATTCCCCGCTCGCAGCAATTCGTTCGCCCGGTCCTGGACCCAGCGCGTCACGTCAGTATCAGCCGGCCCGCCGTTGGTCGGGTTGTACTTGAAGCCTCCATCCTCGGGCGGGTTGTGTGACGGCGTAATGACGATGCCGTCAGCAAGATGTTCCTTTCGACCGCGGTTGTAAACCAGAATGGCGCGCGAGATTACAGGCGTCGGAGTTACACCGTCGTTTTCCTGAATGATTGTGTCAACGTTGTTCGCAGCCAGCACTTCGAGTGCGGTGCGCTGTGCGGGCTCGGACAGCGCATGAGTATCTTTTCCCATGTAGAGCGGCCCGTCAGTTCCCTGCTCGCGACGGTAATCACAGATGGCTTGAGTAATAGCGAGGATGTGCGCTTCGGTGAATGTGCCGTGCAAGGGCGAGCCGCGGTGTCCGTTGGTACCGAAGCTGACGAGCTGGTTTGGATCACCCAAGTCTGGACGGCGCTCAAAATATTCCTTCTCCAGGCGAGCCACATCGATCAGCATCTCTTTCGGAGCTGGTTTTCCCGCGAGCGGCGAGATCGTCATTTCGTTAGCCTCGCCTGTCATTGATTTTGTTTCTAGCGTACTGGGCATGCTTCCACCTTCCAAATCTCGGCGGCGTATTCGCCAATAGTGCGATCGCTTGAAAACTTCCCTGAACTCGCTACGTTGAGGATGGCCTTGCGCGCCCATTCGCCAGGATTGGCGTATAACGCGCCGAGTCGTTCCTGCGCTTGGCAATAAGACGTGAGGTCCGCTAGGTGCATATAGTGATCGCCGTTGGTCAGGAGAGTATCCCGCAAGGGAGCGAATATTCCTGGCTCGGTACGGCTGAAGTAATCCGAGAAAATGAGGTCGAGAGCGGCCCGAGTCTCCGGCTCATTTTCATAATGCCAGTGCGGGTCATACCAGCCACGGCTATTCTCAACTTCTTCTACGGTGAGGCCGAACAGGAACATGTTCTCCTCCCCTGCCTCCTCCTCCATTTCGATGGTTGCGCCGTCGCGGGTTCCGACGGTTAAGGCTCCGTTCATCATGAACTTCATATTGCTCGTTCCGCTGGCTTCGTAGCCGGCAGTCGAGATCTGGTTGGACACATCGCTGGCTGGGATCAACCGTTCTGCCAGCGAGACGTTGTATTCAGGCAGAAAAACTATCTTGATTCGACCGCGAGCGGCAGGGTCCGCATCAATCGTATCCGCCAGGTTGTTGATGAACTTTATGATGAGCTTGGCCAAGCGGTATGCTGGCGCCGCTTTACCGGCGAAGAAGAATGTGCGGGGCACCATCTTCATGTCGGGATTTTTCCGTAGCCGGTTATAAACGATTACGATCCGCAGCGCGTTCAACAGTTGCCTTTTGTATTCGTGGATACGCTTGACCTGGCAATCGAAAATCGTGTCCGGATCCACGATCTGCCCCGAAGTCGCTTTGAGCCAATTGCCGAACTGCGCTTTGGCCTCCCGTTTTGACGCGAGGAACACTTCGCGAAAGTACTGGTCTTCGGAAAATGGCTTGAGTTCTTTCAACTGGCTCAAGTCGGTGATCCACATTTCGCCAATGACTTGCGTGATCGCACCTGACAGCGCGGGATTGGCTTCCAGCAGCCAGCGTCGCGGTGTCACTCCGTTAGTTTTGTTGCTGAAGCGTTCGGGAAACATTTCCGCTAGATCCTTGAGCGTCATCGTCCGCAGTAGCTTCGAGTGCACAGCGGCCACTCCGTTGGTGCTGTGTGTGCCGACGATGGCGAGGTTCGCCATCCGAATCTTACGCTCGCTGCCCTCCTCCACAAGACTCACGCGTTCGACGCGGCCCTCGTCTCCGGGGAAACGAACCCGAACTTCGTCCAGAAGCCGCCGGTTGATCTCATAAATAATCTCGAGATGACGGGGAAGAAGGATTTCAAACCACGCAGCAGGCCATTTCTCCAGAGCTTCAGGCAGCAACGTGTGATTTGTATAAGCAAGTGCCTTCTTCGTCAGATCCCAGGCTTGGTCCCATCCCAAATGCGCATCATCCAGCAAAATTCGCATTAACTCAGCCACAGCCATGGAGGGATGTGTGTCATTGAGTTGAATGGCGACCTTTTCAGGCAGCCTGTCCCAATCTGTGTTGTATCGCTGAAAGCGGCGTATCAGGTCTGCCAGTGAACACGCGACCAGGAAATACTCCTGCAGAAATCGCAGCCCTTGCCCGACGGTCGTGGAATCGTCAGGGTAGAGCACCCTGGTAAGCGATTCCGCTTGAAGTGTCTCACCCAGCGCACCGACAAAATCCCCCGTGCCGAATTGCTGAAAATCAAAATAATCCGGCGCAGCCGCGGCCCAGAGCCGGAGTGTGTTGATGGTTTTGCCTCCATAGCCAACCACAGGCCGATCAAAGGGTGTGCCGATCAGGCTCGACGGCCGGTGCGGAATAACATGAAAATTACCCGCTTTCAGCTCGAAGCTGACATTCAACTTGATTTCAACCTTCTCGTGGGGCCGGGCGATTTCCCAGGGATCGTTGTCGCGGAGCCAGTTGTCGGGGTTCTCCTTTTGCCATCCATTCACGATCGACTGTTTGAACATGCCGTACTCGTAGCGCAGACCATAGCCTGTGGCTGGAAGCTGCATCGTGGCCATCGAATCCAGGAAGCATGCTGCGAGCCGGCCCAAGCCACCATTGCCAAGACCCGCGTCTGGTTCCTGCTCGACCAGTTCAAGCCAGTCGATACTTTT
Source organism: Acidobacteriales bacterium 13_2_20CM_55_8 (assembly GCA_001914815.1). Lineage (GTDB taxonomy): Bacteria > Acidobacteriota > Terriglobia > Terriglobales > Acidobacteriaceae > 40CM-3-55-5. The sequence goes on along the minus strand of MNDG01000113.1, from coordinate 1,895 downwards.
TTCCTGGACCGCATGCTGTACAACAGGATCAAGCAAGAGGTTGGTAACATTGTTGGCCAACGAACGCCCGATGAGAAATTCCATGGAGAGGTAATAAATGCGCTTGGCATTCGTTCCTTCATATGTCTTCTTGGTCTGGACCCAGCGCTGCGCGAGGATGTCTCGCACGGAACGGGAGAACGCTTCAAAGCGTTCACGCGCACTGGCCACTTTCGGGTCGATCACTCGGTCAAAAAGCAGATGGCGTTCGTAAAACGCGTTTTCCGTTCCGACAAATGGAGTCGGGCCGCATCCATAGTGATGCAGAAGTTCTGAAGGACTGGCTGCGCTCGGCGTCATGGGAACGACTTTTGTGGACTTCGGACGCATTGTACTTTTTGTGCCCATTGGAGATCCTTCTGATTTGAGTTTCTGAAATCGCTAGCATCCACGTCCACAGCCGACAGCTCATCGCCGAACAACTGGCTCGACTCGACGACGTACAGACGTGACTTACAGACATCCGGCGGCTAGGTAATGCGAGTCTCTCCATCGGCGCCTCGCCGGTTCTTTGTAATTAAAGACGGAGGCGACGCCCGCGACAGCGCCTAGGTCGGAGCCCCAGCTAACGGGAGCCAGACTTGAAAGCGCGTGTCACCGGGTTTGGAAGTGACCTGAATATTTCCGCGGTGCTTCTTCACAATTCGTTGCGCAGTGTCCAGACCGAGTCCCGTACCCTCTCCAACTCCCTTGGTGGTGAAGAAAGGTTCGAAAATGTGGGGCTGCACCTCACGCGAAATTCCTGGACCGTTATCGCCGATCTCAACTACAACACAGGTATCTTCGCGATAAGTTCGGACTCGAAGCTCGCCTTTTCCGTGCATGGCATCAATCGCGTTATCAATGATGTTGGTCCAGACCTGATTGAGTTCGCTCCCAAATGAATTCACGAGAAAGGGAACGTTCTGGTAATCACGCTGCACCACCACTCCTTGTTTCAGTTTGTGATTCAAGATCGTAAGTGTAGTTTCCAGGCTCTTCACGATGTCCACATTTTGCACCGGCGCCTGGTCCATGTGAGTGTATTCCTTGATGGCAAGGACCAAGTCCGAGATCCGCGACGTGCTGCTCTCGATTTCATGCAAGAGAGTTGCGACCTCCACAGAAGCGGCGATCCTGACCAGAGCGGCTCGCGCAGTGTCTGCATCGAGGTTTGCGAACAGCGATTCCAGCACCTCCGGCTTGATATTTCTGCGCGCAAGGTCAGCTGCCAGCTGCCATAGATCGTTTTGCCCCTGACTGCGCAATAAGGAGTCAATCTGATCCTCCAGGTCGCTGATGGTCAGAGCATCGGCCGGAACGACATCTTTTTGTGTGAACGAAGCTTCCAGTTTTTCGATTTCTGACTTCTGCGCGGAAGTGAGATCACGCCTTCCCAACTCGACACTCGCGTTCTTGATTTTCTTTAGAATGTCGCGCAATTGGCTTGTGGCACGTTTCGCAGCGGAAGCTGGGTTGTTGAGTTCATGCGCGAGTCCCGCAGAAAGTTTCCCCAGAGAAGCCAGCCGGTCTCGCTGTTGTTCGATGCGAGTGGCTTCACGGATCCGGTCGGACATCAGACCTACCAGGCGCGTGGTCAACTCTGGCATCTTCTGCACGAGTTCGGAAAATAGCGAAACCGGGAATTTCAGAACTCGGCCGTCTGTGACCGCCCGACCGGTTACAGTGAACTGCTTCATTCTGGAGAAGGGCAGCACGCCAGTCACGTCGCCCGGCTTGCCTGGAAGCACAATAGTTTCGCCGCCGAATTCGCCGCGCCACTGAAATTGGCCTTCCAGAATCACAAACATCCAGTCCGCTGGATCGCCCTGACGGACATAGGTATCGCCTGCCTTGAGATGCACCTCTTGCGTCTG